>DASXRG010000001.1:0-2562 GCA_036506735.1 Binatia bacterium
GGATACATCGGGAACGGCTCGCCGTTGATCGTGGTCTGCGCGCCGCCGCCGCGGACGACGAAGCGAATCGCGCCCATGGTGTGATGATGCGCCTTGGCGACCTCGCCCGGCTTGACGAGCTGCGCGCCGAGCAAGAGCGTGTGCGTCGTGGTGCCCTTGAGCGAGGGCGTGGAAAAACCGATGAACCTTCTGAACGAATCCTCCAGGCCGAGCGTCTCGCCGGCCTTTTCCAGGCAGCGCGAAACGTCGCGCCACTTCCACATACAGGGCTCGAACGACGATTTGGGCTCGTAATCGTCGCCCCGGCCGCGCACGATGTTCCAGTAGCCGAGGAGATTGTTTTCCTGGAGTTCGCGATTGAGATCGTCGAGCTTGCTCATAGCGGCATCCTTCTTGGCTTTCGAGGGGGTGCGGCCAACCGGAGCGTCTCAGTCCGGCTTGACGCCCATCTCACGTAATACCTCCCGCAAGAGCCCGTAGTCAACCAATTCGGTTTTCTTTGCGCTCTCGCTTCTGGCCGTCTGATCCAGAGAATTCTGGATCGAACTGTCCGAAGCGATGCCGGAGCGGGTGGACACCTTCAATAACACGTCGAATGTCCTTTCGGCGTTTTCCTTGTCCATTTTTAGATTCTCCGCCACCCACTTTACGGTTTCCTCTCGATGGCTCAACGTATAGAGGTGGCTCTTGACGAAAGCGCGCAGCGCCCGCTTGAGAAATGGTTTGCGGCTCTTGAGTGAAGACTCATTCACGATCAGGCCGAACTGCGCCAGCTCGAAGCGGTCGCCGTAGAACATCAGCGTGCGGAACCCTTGCTTCTCGGCCATGAAATTGTAGGGCGAAACCAGATTGGCCGCCTGGACCGCGCCGCTCGACAGCATCTGCAGACGGACATCGGAACCGCCGCGGCCGCCGATGAAAACGACGGTGTCGGGATTGACTCCGGCCTGCTTTAGAATTTCCACCGTGACGTTGTGCGAGCCGCTGCCGAGCGAGCCCACCGTCACCGTCTTGCCGGAGAGCTGCCGGAGATCGGTGACCGACGGGCTCGACATCAAGAACCAGCCGGGTTTGTAACTCTGCGAGAAGAGGGTCATGAGCGGCGCGCCGCGCGTCCTGAGCAGGATGCCGCTCGAGCCGTATTCCATACCGTCGATCTGGCGGGCCGTAAGCGCGGTCGGGGCCACGGAGACCGGAATAAAAATCAATTTGAGGTCGATCCCCTCTTCGGCGAAAAATCTCCGCTCCTTACCCAAGTAAAGATAAGCCGTGCTGGCGTGCTTGTTGGAGATTCCCATGAGGAAATCTTCCAGAGAAAAAACCGGCCGGGGAAGCGAAAGAGAGAAGATCAGGAGCAAAGCGAGTTGCAGCGACCGCGCCATCCGACCGAGCTTCCGACTAGCGGACATCCTCGAGGAAAACTCCCAAGGCGCCCCGGTACGCCCGGTCGAAATCGAGAGAGTCGCGCGCCCCTTCGAGGACCTGGCGCTGCGCCTCTTCGCTGAGCGCGTGCCGGTCCAAGACTTCCTCCATCATGTCCGAGTGGTCCTCGTCCGCGACGTTGTGCACGGCATGGCCCGGAATATCTTCGAGGAGCTTCAGCAATTCGTCGGTGTAGCGACGGTAGTCGCGGATCGAGACGCCGCCGCCTGCGACGATCTTATTGTTGTTCGCGCGCTCCAGAATCGTCGAGCCTGAAAGCGCCTTCAGCCAGAACGAGTCGCGGGCCAACTGAAGCCACGCGCCGAACGCGGCCTTGCATCCCGGAATCAGCTCCGCGTTATACAGCGCCGCCGGCTCGAGGCCGGTCAAGCGCATCGCTTTTTTTAGCGAAGCCGTATGATGATCGCCGCCGAAGCGCGGGTCGGAGAACAGCTCGTCTTTTTCGTGTTCCCATATTAATCTTTTAATGTCCGGCGGCGCGGAGCCCTGCACGTAGCCCCAACAGCTCCGGCGATTCATGTTGAAGTGGAGCTGGTGAGTGAGCATGATTTTCGCTCTGGCGAGAGTCAGCGGAAAAGAGTAGAAGCGCACCATTTCCTGGGTGGCGTAATGCTCGTTGACCATTCGGTTGAGCGTCTCCCGTAGCGCCTTCACACTTTGCACGATGGACTTTTCTCCTTTATTAAATTCACTTATCATCGTTAACGAGACGCTTGCAACCGCCGCGGAAATCGCGGACCGGCTGTCGATTTTATTGACTTGCCGGGATATTCTCGTTATTAATGGATGTTTCCTTTTCCGAGCCGTTAGCTCAGTCGGTAGAGCATCTGCCTTTTAAGCAGAGGGTCGCCGGTTCGAATCCGGCACGGCTCACATCTCGTCCCCGTCGTCTAGCCTGGCCCAGGACACCGGCCTTTCACGCCGGCGACACGGGTTCAAATCCCGTCGGGGACGCCAACCTATCTTTATTTTAGCCGGAATCCCCCATGCTGGCTTTCATCATACCGCTGAAGAGCCGCCGCGTTGCGAAATCGTGGCAATACGTTACGGAACTTTTCGAGAGATCTCTCAAGTCGGCGTGCAACCAAACGTCGCCCGCTTTTAAAGTCATCGTCGTTT
>DASXRG010000002.1:0-34741 GCA_036506735.1 Binatia bacterium
CATGAGAGTAGCTGATCACCTCCTTCATCTTTTTTTGAGCGTCGCGGGCCGTGCTTTTTGGCTTGAGCAAAAGCAAGGCCAGTTCCCCGTTTCGGCTGCTCCAGGTCGTAGGTGAGTTGCCGTATGATCCTTCTGAGAACAACAAGAAAGAAAAACGAGTGGTTAGGAGTTGCTTCCAACGACGATGAATTTTCTCGATAATGACAAATTACGGCGGACCAAAATTTGTACCAAAAACCTGTAGGCGATTCGTTAACAAAAAACGTTATTCGCTGGCTTCTTCCTCTGTTTGGGGCAAGCTCCTCATTCCTAGCAAGCTATATTTCTCCAATCTATGCCGAAAAGACCGGTAATTTATACCGAGAAGCTCGGCTGCTCTCTTTTGTACCCCATTAGCCCTTTTTAGCGCACCGAGAAGCAGACACTTTTCGTGCGTGGCCAGTTCTTCGTCAAGCGAGATAGCCCGATTAAAGAAAGTTTCCGCCCCACCCGGGGCCGTCTTTTCGAAAAGCTTGACCTCCTCAGAAATGGGAACCCCGCGGATGTTCCCGGGCAGGTCGTCTTCAGTGATGATGTTCTTGCTGGTGACCGCCACGGAATGCTCGATGATATTTTCTAACTCCCGGATGTTCCCGGGATAGCTGTAGTTCATCAGTTCCATCAAAGCCTCGCTCGAAACTTCTTCGACTTTTTTGCCTTGAACCTTGGCAAATTTTTCTACAAAAAAGTGCACCAGCGAGGGAATATCCTCTTTTCTGTTGCGCAAGGGGGGAAGGGTAACTTGCACAACGTTGAGCCGGTAAAATAGGTCCTCACGGAATCGCCCCTTTTCCACTTCTTGACGCAGATCCCGGTTGGAGGCGGAGATCACGCGGACATCAACCTTGACCTGCTTGTTTCCGCCCACCGGGGTAAAAGCTTTCTCCTGTAAAACTCGAAGCAATTTAACCTGCAGATGAAGGGGCAACTCGCCTACTTCATCGAGAAAGATTGTGCCGCCGTCGGCCTGTTTGAACAGACCCATATGATCCGATACGGCGCCGGTAAACGCGCCACGCACGTGACCGAAGAGCTCGCTCTCGATCAAATTTTCCGGAATCGCTCCACAGTTGACGGCGACAAAGGGCTTTTCTTTGCGCGGCCCATTGGAATGTATCGCGCGAGCCACCAACTCCTTACCGGTTCCGCTGTCGCCCGTGATTAGAACATTGGTAGTTGTCGCCGCCACCTTTTGCACGAGTCGATAAATATTTTCGACGCCGCCTCCGCGGCCGACGACGCCGTCGAATTGAAAATTAGGCGAAGTCGCTCCGATGGCCTCGGTGTGGAACTCACGTTCTTTCGCCTTGCGTATCTCCTCTCCGAGCCGAACCTTTTCCTCCAGCTCCTTTCGCTTCGTGACGTCCTCAAAGATGCAGACATATCCGATGGGCTGCTCGCTCGGGTCGTTCAGTGGCGCCAGCGTTAGTTTTAAATGGATATTGCCTTTCCGCGCATCGGTAAACACGAATTCATCGACCACGATTCGCTTTCCATCGGTGACTCCATCAAAATTGTAGGCGAGACCCGGAAAGATATCGGCGAGTTTCTTTCCTTTTACAGCCGTCTCTTGTAGAGAGGTGAGCGCCTGCGCCCTAGGATTGAAATAGTTTACGCATCCCTTAATGTCGGTAATCGCTATGCCGCTCCCCACTCCCTGAATCAAAGCATCTTTTAACGCTTCCAGATCGTGATAATCTTTTTGCTTCTCCGTGAGAAGCCGCTCCGCGTCATGAACTTTGCGCGCCAGCAGCCCGCTTAGATAAGCGATAACGAAAAATGTCGGGACGTTGAGTGTCAGACTTGTAAAGAGCTGCCCAGGACCGGACGAGGCGCCGCGGCTGTAATAGCTCCAGAGCAAAAGAGCGCTATAGCACACGCTCGAAAAACCCGCCGTGATGAAGGCGCCGCGGTAGAACAATAAAATAGCGGCGTTGATGATGGCGAGGTTATAAAGAAAGGCAAACGGGCTCTCGATATCCCCCGTAATGAGGACGATTCCGGTGACCAATAGGACGTCAAAATCGATCTGTGCGTGAGCGAAAAAGACCGGATTCTTAACCCAGCGAAGGACAAGGGCAGAGGCGATAGAGATAATATAGGCCGCAACGAGGGGGGCCTGAAGATAACGGAATAATGCGGGATCGCCGCCCTTGAAGACTTGTAAAACGGCCGCGGCGCCCAAGAAAAACGAGAGAATGACTACCCTAAGAAAGAGCAGCCATTTGATTTTTTTGATTAACTCTTTTTTTTCTTCGTCCAATGTCGATCAGACCAAGGAGCCCAATTGGAAGATCGGAAGATACATGGATATGACCAACCCTCCGATAATGACTCCCAAAACGACCATGATAACGGGTTCCATAAGAGCCGTAAGATTCGCCACCGCGCTATCGACCTCTTCCTCGTAGAACTCGGCCACCTTCTTAAGCAGCGCATCGAGCGACCCTGTATTCTCGCCGATCGCGACCATCTGGCAAACCATCGGGGGAAAAATTTTACTTTCTGCCAGCGGCTCCGCCACGGTCTTTCCTTGGCTGATGCTGATGCGGCACTTCATGACCGCCTGTTCGACGACCTTGTTCCCCGCGGTCTTAGCTGTAATCGCTAGCCCATCGAGGATGGGCACGCCGGACGTAAGCAGAATCGACATGTTTTGGGAAAATCGCGCCACAGCGACCTTACGGATAAGGTCACCGACAATCGGAAGCCTAAGCAAGAATCCGTCAATCCTCAGTTTGCCGTTGTCCGTTTTGTAATACAGGCGCACAGCGATAGCGAACGCAACGGCGCCGCCAAACAGGTACACGACGTACGCGCGAAACCAATTGCTTACGTTGATCGTAATCTGAGTCGGCAGCGGGAGCGCCTTACCCATACTGCCGTAAAGCTCGCCAAAAACCGGAATGACATAGATGAGCAAAATACTGACCACAGCTACGGCGACCACTACGATCGTAATCGGATAGATCATCGCGCCCTTGACTTTCCGCTTGAGCTTGGTCGATTTTTCAATGAAGACCGCAATCCGGTTTAAAATGGTATTCAAAACACCTCCAGCTTCTCCGGCAGCGACCATGTTGACGTAAAGATCATCAAAGACCTTGGGATGCTTTTTAAGCGCCTCGGCCAAGGTCGAGCCCCCTTCGACATCCTGCTTGATGGTTCGAATAGTGTTTCTGAAAACCTTGTTTTCGGTTTGTTGACTCAATATGTCGAGGCCTTGAACGATCGGCAGGCCGGCATCGATCATGGTGGCGAACTGGCGGGTAAATATCATCACGTCATGAGGTTTGATCTTTGACCCAAAGCCCGGGATGGTGATCTCTTTCTCAAGACCTTTGCCCTTTTCTCGCACGCGCGTGGGTATGGGCTGAATCCTCTGGCTTCTTAGGCGGGCCAGCACCGCCTGTTGGCTTAGCGCCTCCATCTCGCCCTTCAGAACCTTGCCCTGCGCGGTTTTTCCTTCCCAGACAAAAACTGCCATAACGTCTCCTGACTAAGAATTTTTTTTCTCGCCCAGCATACCGATTTCAACCGGCATCATGTGCCCATAGAAAACACCGACCCGTAGCCCTGGTCCGAATCCGTCACCCGGACGGTTTCCTCGATCGTCGTAAGCCCGTCGCGCACCTTTTTAATGGCACTCGATCTGAGAGTGCTCATTCCGAGTTTCATCGCTTCTCGCTTCAGTTCAGCTGCAGACACGCCGCGCAAAATGGTTTCCTTCAGTGAGTCGTGCATCACCATGACCTCGTAAATCGCGACACGCCCTTTGTATCCGGTCTGATTACAAGTCGCGCACCCATGTCCCCGAAAGGTCGGAAAGCCGGCGGACACCTCTGCCGGATCGACGCCAATGTTGATGAGCGCTTCGGCACTGACTTCCACCGGCGTTTTGCAGCCGGCGCAAATTCTGCGCACCAATCTTTGGGCAACGATTAGATTGATGGAAGAAGTCAGTAGGAAAGTCTCGACACCCATATTGATCAGCCGGTCTACCGTCGAAGGCGCGTCGTTCGTATGGAGAGTACTTAAGACCAGGTGACCGGTGAGAGCCGCCTTGACGGCAATTTGCGCCGTCTCGAGATCCCGGACTTCTCCAACCATGATGATGTCAGGGTCTTGGCGCAGAAAAGAACGGAGGCAACTGGCAAAATTAAGACCGATCTCGTCCCGAACCTGCACCTGGTTGATCCCCATGATGCTATATTCGACAGGGTCTTCCGCGGTCGAGATATTCACGTCGGGCTTGTTAAGCTCCGAAAGCGCCGAGTACAGCGTCGTCGATTTCCCGCTTCCCGTCGGACCGGTAATGAGGATCATCCCATAAGGCTTGTAAATCGCGTCCTGAAAATCCTTGAGATTTTGTGCATCGAAACCAAGCTTCGACATATCCAACTGCAGGTTGGACTTGTCCAGCAAGCGCATAACGATCTTCTCGCCGAACAGCGTCGGGAGGACGGACACGCGAAGATCCAACTCCTGCCCATGGCCGGTTTTTAATTTGATGCGGCCATCTTGTGTGAGCCTTCTTTCGGCGATATCCAGGGCGGCCATGACTTTGATACGCGAGATCATTGCGTTTTTCAGTCGTTGAGGCGGAGTCATGATCTCCTGCATGACGCCATCTAAGCGAAATCTCACACGAAAGACTTTCTCATACGGTTCGAAGTGGATGTCGCTGGCACCACGTTTTGCCGCATCCGCCAAAATCGCATTGACCAGTGTAACAACGGGTCCTTCTTGGGTCGCTTGCTGGAGCTCTTCGAGGTTGATCTCCTCCTCACCGGTAATGACCTCCATCTCGCTCTCGCCGAATCTTTTGAGCACTTCGTCATAGGTCGTCGTGCCATAGCGGCGTTCAAGGATTTTCCGAATTTCGGAAGGCGATGACAGGACGGGACGGACGCCGTAGCCAGTGATAAATTGAATCTCGTTGATCGCGATAAGATTCGTCGGGTCGGCCGTGGCAACGGTTAATGTCGAGCCCAACAGCTTCAGCGGTATGATCTGGTGCTTCTGGATCAGATCGGTCGGGACGAGATCGAAAACGCTAGCCGTTATTTCAGCGTTGTCGAGGGGAACTTTCTCGATACCGAACTGCGTGGCGAGAAATTGCGTGAGATTGTCTTCGGTGGTAAAGCCAAGACGAACTAACTCCTGGATGACGTTTGAGCCATTATCTTGCTCTTTTTCCAGGGCCTGTTTGAGTTGCTCTCGGGTGACGACTCCGCCCCGAACCAGTAGCTCACCTAGGCGAGGTTCCATAGATTTACCAAGACGATCAGCCGGCGCATTATCCTACAGAATGACCCTATTTGTCAATTTCCACCGTGTGGCAACTATAGGGGTGAGCGCGCCAACTATTGGAAATCGGCACGGAATGGCGGGGGTTTAAATCTGGTTCTATCACTTTAGTGCGGCTTGAGCGGCCGCAAGCTTCGCGATGGGAACCCGAAAGGCTGCACAACTGACGTAATCCAGACCCACTTCATGACAGAAGACGACGGACCGGGGATCTCCCCCATGCTCGCCGCATATGCCGATCTCGAGGTCCCTTCTAATCTTGCGTCCCTTTTCAACCCCGATGCGCATGAGCTCACCCACGCCGCCCCGATCGATGCTCACGAATGGATCTTCAGGATAGATTCCCTGCGCAACGTAGCTGGGCAGAAACTTTCCCGCGTCATCGCGCGATAGCCCGAGGCTGGTTTGGGTGAGGTCGTTGGTCCCGAAAGAGAAAAATTCGGCTTCGCGAGCGATCTCATCGGCAAAAAGACAGGCTCGCGGCAGCTCGATCATCGTGCCCACGAGATAGCGGACCTTGACGCCGTGCGACTTCATGACTTCTTGTGCGGCGCGCTCGACGATCTCACGCTGCAAATGCAGCTCCTGACGCGTCGCGACCAGAGGAATCATGACCTCGGGAAAGGGATTTTTTCCTTCACGGCGAAGTTCACAGGCCGCTTCAAAGATGGCCCTTGCCTGCATCTCCGTGATTTCCGGATAAGAGATGCCCAGGCGGCATCCCCGGTGGCCTAGCATCGGATTGAATTCGTGCAAACTTTCGACTTTGTTCTTCAACTCTGCGACCGGCATCTTCATCGTCTCCGCGAGCTCGACGATCTCTTCTTCGGTCTTAGGCAGAAACTCATGCAACGGAGGATCGAGCGTGCGTATGGTAACCGGCAGCGAGCCCATGATGTCGAGAATCGCCTTGAAATCCTCTTTTTGCATCGGCAAGAGCTTGGCGAGAGCCTGCCGCCGGCCGGCCTGGTCCTTGGCCAGAATCATCTCCTGCACCGCGCGGATCCGCTCTCCGCCGAAGAACATATGTTCGGTGCGGCACAAACCAATGCCTTCCGCGCCGAATGCCATCGCCACTTGCGCCTGGTCCGGCTGATCCGTATTCGTCCGCACTCCTATCTTGCGCACTCCATCCGCCCATTTGATCAATTTGGCAAACTGTTGATAGACACGCGACGCTTTGGGCTCCAACGTTTTAGCCAGCAGGACCTGAAGCACCTCCGACGGAAAAGTCTTGATCTCGCCGCACATCACTTCGCCGGTCGTGCCGTCGACGGAAATCCAATCCCCTTCTTTCAAAATCGTATCCGCCACCCGCATCTCGCGTCGCGTGTAGTCGACGTTGAGCGCCTCGCAACCCACCACGCACACCTTCCCCATCTGGCGCGCGACCAGCGCCGCGTGAGAAGTCATGCCTCCTCGAGCCGTGAGAATTCCCTGCGCCGCGTCCATGCCTCGGATGTCGTCCGGGCTGGTCTCGATCCGGCAGAGAATCACCCGCTCGCCTCTCTTTTTCCACGCTTCGGCATCCTCGGCGTGGAAAACCACCCGCCCCGTGGCCGCGCCCGGTCCGGCGGGCAGGCCCTTCGCCAGGATTCTTTTTTCTCGGCCGGCGCGCTCTTTATCCGCCGGGTCAAAGATCGGACGCAAAAGCTGATTGAGTTGGTCGGGCTCGATACGGAGCAACGCCTGCTCTTTGGAAATAATTTTTTCATCCACCATGTCGACCGCGATGCGCACAGCGGCAAAGCCGGTGCGCTTTCCGGTCCGCGTCTGCAGCATCCAGAGCTTATTGTCTTCAATGGTGAATTCGATGTCCTGCATCTCCTTGTAATGCCGCTCCAGTAATTTGCAGATCCGATCGAGCTCGACATAGCTTTTGGGCATGACTTGCTTGAGTTCAGCAATCGGCCGCGGCGTGCGAATCCCGGCGACCACGTCCTCGCCCTGCGCATTCACGAGAAACTCGCCGTAGAACCGTTTCTCCCCTGATGCCGGATCGCGCGTGAACGCGACGCCGGTAGCGCAATTTTCGCCCATGTTGCCGAACACCATCGCTTGAACGTTAACCGCGGTGCCCCAATCATGCGGGATGCGGTAAAGCTCGCGATAAGCAATCGCCCGGTCGTTGTTCCACGACCCGAAGACCGCTCCAATAGCGCCCCAAAGCTGAGCTTTGGGATCGTCGGGAAAATCTTGTCCCAGACGTTTTTTTATTTCCGCCTTGTACTCACGGACGAGATCTTTGAGATCGTCCGCGGTCAGCTCGGTGTCAAAGCGGACCCGGCGCGTTTCTTTTTTCCGCTCGAGGATGATCTCGAATGGATCCCGCTCCTTTTTGTCGGCTGGCTTGAGCCCCATCACGACGTCGCCGTACATCTGCACAAACCGGCGATACGAGTCGTAGGCAAAGCGCGGATTTTTGGTGCGCCGAACCAGACCCTGAACGGTTTTATCGTTGAGCCCGAGATTCAAGACGGTATCCATCATGCCCGGCATCGATTCCCGCGCGCCGGAACGAACCGAGACCAAAAGCGGATTTTCCGCATCGCCGAATTTTCTTCCCAGAATCTGCTCGACCCGGCCGAGTGCTTGAGTGATTTCATCAGCCAAACCCTTCGGATACTGGCGCCGATGATCGTAATAATAAGTGCAAACGTCGGTCGTGATCGTGAAGCCGGGCGGAACCGGAACTCCGATCCGAGTCATCTCATGCAGCCCGGCCCCCTTGCCGCCCAAAAGCTCCCGCATGGCAGCTTTGCCTTCCGCTTTGCCGCCGCCAAAGAAGTAAACATACTTTTTTTTCTGCGCCATTTTCCTCTCCCCGTCAAACTCCCTCGATACGACTTCCGCTAGCTTTATTCAAGATACTTCGAAGTGCCGTACTAGTCTGTCGAGAATGCGTCAAGAAACGGAGCGGATTTAAGTTCCTTGCCAATTTGGTACTGGATGAAGCGGAGCAATGCAAGATGGCTTTCACGAAGTACCCCGGCCGGAAAAGACTGTGACGAAAGGGTCTCGTTGGCTTGCTGCAGTTGCGCCATGGCTTCGAGCGTCTCGAATGAAAGCGGAGAAATCTCTCTCCTGAACGCGGAACAGCTCTGGCAAAGCACGCCACCGTCGCGCAGGCTGAAGCCCCATTGCCCTAACATGCGGCCGCGCCAGCCGTTGCCGCAGCGACGGCAACGCTCCAGCATCGGCTGGTAACCCGCGAGCATCAGCAGCTTGAGTTCGAACGAGGCAACCAGTAGCGGCGAGGTTCCATTTTCCTCGATAGAGTTGAGTCCATCCCGGAGATGAGCGAAGAGCGCGCGATTTTCGTCGCGTTCTCCGGAAAGCGCGTCGGTGAGTTCTGTGAGATAAGAAGCATGAGAGATCTTCTCTAAGCTTGCGGTGAGATGTTTAAAAACTCGGATAAGCTCGCAGCCGTGAATAAAGGCCAGCGAGCTGCTCCGACTGTCCTGAAAACGCAAGTTCACCAAAGAAAACGGCTCCAAGGAATTGGCGAATCGTTTGCGCGAGCGCTTGGCCCCCTTGGCGATTCCGGTAATCTTCCCGTGGGACTCTGTCAGGAAACAAACTATCTTATCGGACTCCCCGTAGGTCCAGGCGCGCAGGACGATGGCCGGGGTCATCAAAGGAGTGGGCATTGTTGAATCTAAGAGAGGTGTAACATTTTTCTAAAAAGTGCGCAAATTCTTTAAATATCGTGGGTTTTCTTATGAACCAACCTTGACACCGGACGGAGGGGTTCTTAAATTTTTACTAACTTCTCCGATCGGGCAACGAATCTGAAAAGAAACGGACTCATCACAGTGGACGAAAAAGATAAACAATTTCCTCGGGCCGTCGGCGGGGACGAAGAAACCGCGGAAGATTCGGAGACTCTCCGCCGGCAGCTTGAGGCAAAAGAGCTCGAGGCCAAAGAAAATCACGATCGGCTCCTGCGCCAAGCGGCGGAGCTGGAAAATTACAAGAAACGCATGGCGCGCGAAAAAGCGGACTCGATCCGCTACGCCAACGAGAGCCTGGTCAAGGATCTGCTGCCGGTGCTGGATAATCTTGAGCGCGCCCTCGAACACGCCAAAGGAGGCGGCAACGGCAAACCTTTGCTTGAAGGCATCGACATGGTCCTCAAGAGTTTTCTCGAGAGCCTCGCCAAGCACGGCGTGAGTCAAATATCCGCCGTGGGCGAGACGTTCGATCCCAACAAACACGAGGCAATCGCCCAGGTCGCGAGCCGTGAACACAGGCCCAATACCGTGGTCCAAGAACATGACAAGGGCTATTATTTGCTCGATCGTCTGCTCCGGCCCGCCCGGGTGATCGTAGCTAAACCGCCTGAAAACAAACGAGAAAAAAACGACGACGAGGGTGGTTGAAAACGGGTCGGTGGATGGTTAAATACACTACTGAATTTAAGGAGTACTCAATATGGCAAAAGTTATTGGTATTGATCTGGGGACGACCAACTCCTGCGTCGCGATTATGGAGGGGGGAGACCCCGTCGTCATAGCGAATTCCGAAGGCAGCCGCACGACGCCCTCGGTCGCGGCTTTCTCCGAGAGCGGCGAGCGGCTCGTCGGCCAGATCGCACGGCGGCAGGCGATTACCAACCCGGAGAACACTATCTTCGCCGTAAAGCGGCTGATCGGCCGGCGCTTCGACGATCCGCTGGTCCAGAAGGCGATGAAGGTGCTCCCTTACAAAGTCGTGCGCGGCGAGAACGGCGACGCCTGGGTAGAAATCAGAGGAAAGAAATACAGCCCGGCCGAGATATCGGCTTTCATCTTGCAGAAGATGAAACAAACCGCGGAAGATTATCTCGGTGAAAAAGTCACCGAGGCGGTGATTACGGTTCCGGCTTATTTCAACGACAGCCAGAGACAAGCAACCAAGGACGCCGGGCGCATCGCGGGTTTGAATGTCCTCCGAATCATCAACGAACCGACGGCCGCCTCTCTGGCCTACGGCCTCGACAAAAAGAAAGACGAGAAGATCGCGGTCTTCGATCTCGGCGGCGGCACGTTCGATATTTCCATTCTGGAATTGGGCGAAGGGGTCTTCGAGGTCAAATCGACCAACGGAGATACCTTCCTCGGCGGCGAAGACTTCGACCAGAGGGTGATCGACTATTTGGCCGACGAGTTCAAAAAAGACCAGGGCATCGATCTGCGCAAAGATCGCATGGCGCTGCAGCGGCTGAAAGAAGCGGCCGAGAAGGCCAAGTGCGAGCTTTCCTCGTCGATGGAGACCGATATCAATCTGCCGTTCATCACCGCCGACCAAAACGGACCCAAACATCTCAATATAAAGTTGACGCGCTCCAAGCTCGAAGCGTTGTGCGCCGACTTGATCGACAGGACCGAGGGTCCCTGCCGTCAAGCGCTCAAAGACGCGGGGTTGAGCGCCGGCGACATCAACGAGGTGATCCTCGTCGGCGGAATGACCCGGATGCCGGCGGTTCAGGAACGGGTCAAGAAAATTTTCGGCAAGGAACCGCACAAGGGAGTCAATCCGGATGAAGTCGTAGCGGTGGGAGCCGCGATCCAGGCGGCCGTATTAAAAGGCGAGGTCAAGGATGTCCTTCTTCTCGACGTGACTCCGCTGTCGCTGGGGATCGAGACCTTGGGAGGCGTTTTCACCAAGCTCATCGAGCGCAACACGACAATCCCGACGCGCAAGAGCCAGGTGTTCTCGACGGCGGGGGACAATCAAACCGCGGTTTCTATTCGCGTCTTCCAGGGCGAGAGAGAGATGGCGGGGGACAATAAATTGCTGGGGCAGTTCGACCTCGTGGGTATTCCGCCGGCGCCGAGAGGCGTGCCGCAGGTCGAGGTGACTTTCGATATCGACGCGAACGGCATCGTGCATGTCTCGGCGAAAGATCTGGGAACCGGGAAAGAACAGTCGATCAAGATCACCGCGTCCAGCGGGCTCAACGAGAACGAGATCAAGCAAATGGTCAAGGACGCAGAAGCGCACGCATCCGAGGACAAAAAGCGAAGAGAGATCGCAGAGGCCCGCAATCAACTCGACTCGCTGATCTATTCTACGGAAAAGTCTCTCAAGGAACACGGCGGAGAATTGGACGCGGCGGTCAAGGGAGAGATCGAAGCGGCGCTGGAAAAGGCCAAAAAGGCGGCGGAAGGTCAGGACGCGGAGACTCTCCGCGCTGCGGCGGAAGAGCTCAACCGCTCATCCCACAAGCTGGCCGAGGCGATGTACGCCAAAGCTTCCAAGCAGCAGTCGTCGGGACCGGACTCTTCGACCGGCAATCAAGGGCAGGGAACGGACGGCGAGGAAAGAAAAAAAGAGGATGTGGTTGACGCGGATTTTGAGGAGGTCAAAGAATAAAAACTCACTGAGGAGAACCCTTTTTTTTTCGCCTCCGGAAGCCCCTGTTACTCACTCATTGAGGACAGGGGCTTTTTTGTTATATAACTATGGGAAATTGTATTTACACGAGGGGGGCTTTTGAACGGCAAGTCTGATTACTACGAACTGCTGGGCGTAAACCGGAGTGCCAGCGAGGAAGAGATCAAGAAGGCCTACCGGAAGCTGGCGCTCAAGTATCATCCCGACCGCAATCCCGGCGACACGCAGGCGGAGGAGAAATTCAAAGAAGTCTCGGAAGCGTACCAGGTGCTGACCGATCCGGGGAAGCGCGCGCAGTACAACCAATTCGGCCACGCCGCGTTCGGCAACGGCGGCCCCTTTCAAGGCGGCTTCGATTTTACCTCGGGCTTCGAAGACATCTTCGGCGACATCTTCGGCGAGTTCTTCGGCGCCGGGCAGAGCCGCCGGCGCGGTCGGAGCAGAGGTGAAGACCTGCGCTACAACCTGGAGATCAGCTTCGAGGAGGCGGCTTTCGGGACCGAAAAAAAGATCAAGATTCCGCGTCACGGCGCGTGCGAGGATTGCCACGGGAGCGGCAGCAAGCCGGGCACCTCGGCGAAAACCTGCCCGACCTGCCGAGGCAGGGGGCAGGTAAGCTTTCAGCAAGGTTTTTTCACCGTCTCCCGCACCTGCAGCCAATGCCACGGACAGGGAACTTTCATCGCCGATCCCTGCCCGACCTGCAGCGGCGCCGGACGGGTGCGCAAGCTGCATACGCTCAGCATCAAGATTCCGCCCGGCGTGGACAATGGCTCGAGGTTAAAGCTCAGAAACGAGGGTGAAACCGGCGCCGCCGGCGGACCGGCCGGGGATCTCTATGTCGTGATTCAGGTCCAGTCCCATGCGCTCTTTGTCCGAGAAGGCCTGGACATCATCTGCGAGGTGCCTATCAGCTTCGTTCAGGCGGCCTTGGGCGCGGAGATCGACGTGCCAACTCTCGAGGGCAAAGTCAAAATGAAAATCCCCTCCGGGACGCAATCGGGAAAGATCTTTCGCTTGAAAGGCAAAGGCGTCCGCGACGTGCACGGCTACCAACAGGGCGATCAACTCGTCCGGGCAACCGTGGAAACTCCGACCCGCCTGACGGCGCGGCAAAAGGACCTGCTCAAGGAGTTTGCCACCTTGGGAGGCGAGGACATCCACCCGCTGTCGAAAGGTTTCTTGGATAAAGTAAAGGAGCTGTTCGGGTAACCGAGCTTCGCAGCCTCGCCTGCTCGGTTGTAAGATTTACGAGATTTCTGTTGACGCCCGCAGCCGGTGTGGTTAACTAGCATGAGGAATGGAAAATATGAGCGAAGCTCAATGGAACCTTGAAGGCCAGGAGAGCAAAGAGGCGCAGGTAGAGATTCCCGACCTCTTGCCGCTTCTGCCGATCCGGGACATCGTCATCTATCCCTACATGATGCTGCCGCTCTTCGTCGGCCGCGAGATGTCGATTCGCGCGGTCGAAGAGTCGCTCTCGCGCCAGCGCTTGATCTTTCTGGTGGCGCAAAAAAATTCCGCGGAAGACAATCCGACGCCCGACGATATCTACCGGGTCGGCACCGTCGCCTCGATCATGCGCATGCTAAAACTCGCCGACGGGCGGGTAAAAATCCTCGTGCAGGGCCTGGCCAAGGGGGAGATTGAAAGCTACCTAAAGGAGCAGCCGTTTTTCGAAGCCAAGATCCGCAAAGTCATCGAGCCGCCGCTTCAGGAAGTTTCGATCGAGGTCGAAGCGTTGATGCGCAACGTCAAAGAGAAGATCGAGCAGATCTTAAACCTCAAGAATCTGCCGCCGGAAATCGTCATGGTCACCGACAACATCAGCGACGCCGGCGTGCTCGCGGACCTGGTCGCCTCCAATCTGCGGCTCAAAATCGACGAGAGCCAGGGGATTTTGGAAATCTTCGATCCCGTCGCGCGCCTTAAAAAGGTCAACGACCTGCTCAGCCGCGAGCTCGAGCTCTCGACGGTTCAGGCGCGCATCCAGAACCAAGCGAAAGAAGAGATGAGCAAGACGCAGCGCGACTACTTCCTGCGCGAGCAATTGAAGCAGATTCAACAGGAGCTCGGCGAGGGAGACGAGCGCGCCGAAGAGATGAAGGATCTCAAGAAGCAGATCGAAAAGGCCAAGATGCCGCTCGATGCCAAGCGCGAGGCCGATAAGCAGCTGAAGCGCCTCGAGCAGATGCATCCGGAATCGTCCGAGGCGTCACTCGTGCGGACGTATCTGGACTGGTTGGTGGACATTCCCTGGAGCAAGAAAACCAAAGACAACTTGAACATCAAAAAGGCCCAGCAGGTCCTCGATGAGGATCACTACGACCTGGAAAAAGTTAAGGAGAGAATTCTGGAATATCTTGCCGTCAACAAGCTACGGCGAAAAATCAAAGGACCGATCCTCTGCTTTGTCGGTCCGCCGGGCGTCGGTAAGACCTCACTGGGAAAATCTATTGCACGCGCCCTGGGCAGAAATTTCGTGCGTATTTCGCTCGGCGGCATACGTGACGAGGCCGAGATCCGCGGCCACCGAAGGACCTACGTCGGGGCTTTGCCCGGGAGAGTCATCCAGGGGATCAAACAGGCCGGCTCCAACAATCCGGTCTTCATACTGGACGAGATTGACAAGGTCGGTACGGACTTCCGCGGCGACCCCTCGGCGGCCCTGTTGGAAGTGCTCGACCCCGAGCAGAATCACGCCTTCAGCGATCACTACCTCAACCTCGCTTTCGATCTCTCCAACGTGCTGTTCATCTGCACGGCCAATCTGCTCGATCCGATCCCGGCCGCCCTGGCGGACCGGATGGAAGTCATTCAACTCTCCGGCTATACGAGCGAAGAGAAGCTGGAGATCACGCGCAAGTTTCTTATCCCCAGACAGCTCGAAGACAACGGGATCTCCGCGAGCCGCTTGGAGATCTCCGACGACGCCGTGTTGCGCGTTATCGCGCAGTACACCAAAGAGGCCGGACTCCGGAATCTCGAGCGCGAGATCGCCTCGATTTGCCGGAAGGTGGCGCGCAAGACTGCTGAAGGAAAGAAAGAGCTGACGCGCGTAACGCGGGCCAATCTCCACCTTTTTCTGGGTCCGCCCAAATTTCTTCCCGAGGCTGAGCAGGAACAAAACGAAATCGGCGTGGCCACCGGATTGGCTTGGACCAGCGCGGGCGGAGAAGTGCTTTACGTGGAAGCCTCGCTTTCCAAAGGCCGCGGTAATCTTACCTTGACCGGCCAGCTGGGAGAGGTCATGAAAGAATCCGCCCATGCCGCCGTCAGTTACGCGCGCTCGCACGCGAAGAAATTAGGCATCGAGGAAGATTTCTATCAAAAGCTCGATCTCCACATCCACGTGCCGGCCGGCGCCATTCCCAAAGACGGCCCGTCGGCGGGAATTACGATGGCAACGGCGTTGATCTCCGCCCTTACCCGGCGACCGGTAAGCCGGTATGTGGCCATGACCGGAGAGATCACGCTCAGGGGAAGGGTCCTGCCTATCGGCGGTCTCAAAGAAAAATGCTTGGCGGCCCTTCACGCCGGGATCAAGACTATTATAGTTCCGGAAAGAAATGAGAAAGATCTAGGAGAGATCCCCAAGCAGCTGCGCCGTAAGCTCACGCTGATTACGGCTAAAAACATGTCCGATGTGCTGAAGGCGAGTCTCCTTGATAAGGAAGGTGGTCGACGGCCGTCTGCGGTTTCAGACAGTCGCTCCAAGGCGGCCAAAAACCGGCGGCCGAAGCGGAAAGACAAATCGCTCGACAAGCCCCGTAGGGAAAGAGCCATTCCACTTCACGCCTAGATGAGACTCAGCAAGCTCGGGGAATTCGGCCTGATCGACAGAATTCGCAAGGCCGCCCCTAAGGGTCCCGGCGTGCGCGTCGGCATCGGCGACGACGCAGCCTGGCTGGATTGCCGCAGCCGGACATTTCTTCTCACCACGGATCTACTCATTGAGGGCATCCATTTCGATTTTCGCTGGACCACCTGTTACGCTCTCGGCTACAAAACACTGGCCGTGAATCTAAGTGACATAGCCGCAATGGGAGGAGCTCCCGCTTACCTCACCCTTTCTTTGGGAATACCGGTTGACTTCAAAATCGCGGACGTAGAAGAATTCTACCGTGGCGTCAAATCCCTGGCCGGTCGGAACGGCGTGTCGCTGGTCGGCGGCGATACCAGCGCCGCGAATCGCTTTTTCATCGGCGCGTCTCTCGTCGGCCACTGCCCCCATGCGCCCGTGCTACGCAGCGGCGCCAAGGAAGGCGACGATCTGTACGTCACCGGAACTTTGGGGGACTCCGCCTTGGGACTCGATTTGCTGAAGAAAAAAAAAGTCGCGCGCGGCAACGCGGCGGCTTATTGCATCCGCCGGCACCAGTTTCCCGCCGCTCGACTTCAGGCGGGCACGCTATTGGCCCGCGAGAAATTGGCGCGCGCGATGATCGACGTGAGCGACGGACTACTTCAGGATTTACACCACATCTGTAAGTCGAGCGCCGTCGGCGCCGAGGTGTGGGAGAACGCCCTGCCGCTCTCAACCGCGTATAAAAGGCTCGCCGGACGGAAACGGCCGGTTCGCGCCTTGACCGGAGGAGAAGACTACGAGCTGCTTTTTTGCGCTCGGCGCAGCGACCGCCAGCGCCTGGAAAAAATGAAACCGCGGCTCGGCGCGCCGATCACGCGCATCGGCAAATGTCTGCCCGCCAGGAGCGGGATCAGAATCATCGGCCTAAAAGGCCGGCCTGCCTCTTTTTCACTCAGCGGCTACGACCATTTCAAGAGCGAATCCTGACGGCAACTTTTTATCGAGCTAAAAACTGGCACGCGCAGGGAATCGGGAACGTTTGATGGACGCAGAGCGGATGGGACGGCTTTTAGAGGAAGTACGACGGGGAAAGATATCGGTCCGGCGGGCGCTCGACCGGCTGCGCCATCTTCCGTTTGAGGACTTGGGCTTTGCCAAAGTCGATCACCACCGCTCTCTCAGACAGGGATTCCCCGAAGTGATCCTGGGAGACGGCAAAAGCGCGGCGGAGATCGCCGCGATTGCTCGCGCGCTGCGGCGGCGGCGGGCCAACGTGTTGATCACCCGGCTCGCCCCGGAGAAGTTGGCGCGCATAAGAAGACAATTCAGCGGACTCCGCTATTACGCCGGCGCGCGCGCGGCCACTTGGCTCGGCAAGCCGATCCGCAAAACCGGGCGGGGAACCGTGCTCGTCATCTGCGCCGGCACGTCCGACATTCCCGTCGCCGAAGAGGCGGCGCTCACCGCCGAGATGATGGGCAACCGGGTCGAGCGTCTCTACGATGTCGGCGTGGCCGGGCTGCACCGTCTGCTCGACAGCCGCGGCAAGCTCTTCTCCGCCTCGGTCCTCGTCGTCGTCGCGGGCATGGAAGGCGCGCTGCCGAGTGTCGTCGCAGGGCTCGTCGATAAGCCGGTCATCGCGGTGCCGACGAGCGTCGGCTACGGCGCCAGCTTCAACGGATTAGCCGCTCTGCTCGGAATGCTCAACTCTTGCGCCGCCGGAGTCACCGTGGTGAACATCGATAACGGCTTCGGCGGGGGCTTTGCAGCCGGCCTGATCAATCGGGTATAAAGCATGAGCGTGGCCGAGCAAAAGAAATATCGGACTATTAAGCGATCATCGGACCTGGCGGTCAAGATCTTCGGCAAGAGCCAGGCCGAGCTCTTCGCCAATTCGGCCTTCGCCCTGTTCGACCTCCTAACCCATATCGACCGAGTCGAAGTCGGCGAGCATCTCACGCTCGAAGTCGAGGGCGCAGACCGCGACGACTTGATGGTGAATTGGATGCGCGAGCTGCTCTACCTCTATCAACGGAGCGGTTACCTGCTCAAGGAATTCATCGTCAAGGAAGTCAAGGACAATTATATCCGCGGCGAAGTGAGCGGGGAAAAATTCGATCCCGACCGCCACGAGATCCAGCGCGAGATCAGCGCCGTCGTCTCGCACCAGAGTCGAATGGAAAAAACCGGCGATCAATGGACCGCTCAGGTGGTATTGGAGCTGTAATAAGACGTGTCTTCCCGGCCGATCGACAGCGAGTACGAAGGCGCGGCCCTGCTGGCCGACCCCATCCATCATTATATTCAGTTCACGGTTCCTCTCAAAAAAAGCGAGGTGACCGAGAAACAGATCATCGACTCGCCCTGGGTGCAGCGGCTCCGCTATATCTATCAACTGCAAAGCGCGCGCTGGGTTTACCCGACGGCGGAGCACAGCCGCTTCCAGCACTCGCTCGGCGCCATGCATCTCGCCGGCGAGTTCGCCAAGCACCTCTATCCGTCGCTGCGGCAGGTTCTCGGCGACGAGTGCCCGTCCGCGCCTCTGGTCGAAGAGTACATGCGGATGACCGGCCTGCTGCACGACGTCGGTCATGGCCCGTTCGGTCATTTCTTCGACGATAATTTTCTCGCCGATTTTAAGATCACGCACGAAGACATCGGTCAGGCGATCATCCAGGAGCATCTCGGCGAGCTGATTCAACAGTTGCGCCGGAGCCCGAGCGGGCCGTTCGCGCCCGGCGAGGAGCTCAAGCCGGAAGAGATCGCGTTTCCGATCAAAAAAAACGGCAAAGAGGACCAGAAAAAACCCAGGTGGGTGCGGCTGCTCCAGCCTTTGACCAGCGGCATTTTTACTTTCGACAATCTCGACTACGTCTCGCGCGACTCCTATATGTGCGGCGTTGCGGTCGGCCCGATCGATCGCGACCGGTTGATGCACTACACTTTTTTCTCGCCCAAAGGGCTCACCCTGCACAAAGCCGGCAACGCGGCCCTGACGATGTTTTTGAACACGCGGCTCTATCTCTACACCAACGTTTACTATCACCGCACGACCCGGGCGATCGATCTTCACCTGCGGGAAATATTTCCGGAGACGATGCAGCTCCTCTTCCAGGGCAATCCGCTCCAGCACATGGAGGATTATCTCCGTTTGACCGACTGGTCGCTCCTCGAAGAGGTTTCCCGCTGGCGGCGGGCAAAGGTGCACGATCAGCTGGCGCGCGAGTGGGGGAGAATCGTGGACCGGGACATCAAATGGAAGATGGCCTACGACCGGACGCTATCGCTCAACGAACTCCGCTACGGCATGGCGTTGATCCAGGACACCGACTGGGAGAAAAGAATCAAGGCGGCGCTGCCCGCGTCCGCCGCGAATCTCGTCTTTCGCGTGGACACCGCCACGCAAGACCCGCGCCCGGAGAACCCGTTCGCCATGGGGAAGAAACAGATTCACATCTACGATCCCTCGACCGGCGAGATCGCCAAGGAATCGCTCTCCGAGCTTTTCGAATTCATCCCATCCAAGGTCGTCCAGTACAGAGTCTTCGCTCTGAATCACGAGAACGACCACTTGCTCGCCGAAGTCGCCGAAGCGGCGCTCAAAGGCGCCGCGCCGGCGGTGACGACCAGCGTGTGACTCAGGCGCCCGTCTTAAACGCTTGCAGACAAGCGTCGAGCAATATTTCAGGATCCGATTCGTAGGTGAGACGCGCCCGGGTCTGCCGGTTGCAGAAAGCGATGATTTCCCGGATGTGGTCGGCGACGCCGCCGCTGCCTTCGAGGACGCCGATCACTTTGCCCTCGTCGTAGGCGATGGTGAACTCGTTCAAGGTGCCGGTCGCGCCGCCGAAGATGATGACGATATCGGAAGAGCGGATGTTGACAACATTGCGGCCCTTGAAGCCGAAGCCGCTGTAGAGAATGACTTCCGCCCCGTCCGCCGGCAGGCCGAGGCGCTCGTGCTCTGCGCGGTTCGAGGCCGGCGAGACGCCGACGGTAAGAGCGCCGTGGGTTCGCGCCGCGCGCGACACCATGTCCGGCAGGCCGGTGGTCGCTCCGGTCACAACGATGCAGTCGCGGCGCGCTAGCGCCACGCCGAGGCGGGCTGCCAAGCCTTCGAGGCGGGCTTTCTCTGCACCGGATAAATCGTTGGCCGACGCTCCCATGACACCGACCTTTACTCTGTCCATGCTTGCCTCCAGGGATCCATTTTTACGCAGAGGATACGCCAGACGGTTTGCGAGTTCTACCGCAGGTCGTCCGCTTTACCGCTTTTTTCCCGTATGGTAAAAACGATTGGATATCGAACAGGAGAATACATGGCTAAAACTGCAGAGAATATAACGTCTGCCGAGAGTGGCGGCGGTAAGTCGAGTTACGACAGATGGGTGGAGGGCGAAGGTATCCCCATCATCAAGACCTTTTTCGTCGAGGACATACGGACCGTCAAACTGGAGCCATGGGCCCGCAAGGGCGGAACCGGTGCGTTCCTACAGATGGAGGGCGCCGGCCAGGTCAACAACTCCTACATCTGCGAGATCCCGCCGGGAAAAAGCTTAAAGCCGCAGCGGCAACTCTTCGAAGAATCGATCTACGTCGTCAGCAGCCAGGGCGCCGCCACGGTGTGGAACGACCCGAACAGAAAACAAACTTTCGAGTGGCAGACCGGCTCGCTTTTTTCGCCGCCGCTCAATGCCTGGCACCAGCTCTTCAACGGCAGCGGCAGCGAGCCCGCGCGCTATCTCGCGGTCACCACCGCGCCGACGATGATCAATCTGCTGCACAATCTCGATTTCATTTTCCACAACGACTTCGCTTTCACGGATCGCTTCGACGGCCGGGACGAATACTTCAGCGGCAAGGGAACGCTCTACGGCGGCGAGTACGGCGGTTTCAAATTCGCCGGCAACGCCTGGGAAACCAATTTCGTGCCCGATGTCCGTAGCTTCAAGTTGCTCGAATACAGCGTGCGCGGCGCCGGCGGGAAAAATATCAAGTTCGAGCTGTCGGAGAACACGACCGCCTGCCATATTTCAGAATTTCCCGTCGGCACTTACAAGAAAGCGCACCGTCACGGCCCCGGCGCGCACGTCATTATTCTCGGCGGCGAGGGCTATTCGCTGATCTGGCCGGAAGGCGCGCCGATCCAGCGCTACGATTGGCACGAGGGCAGCATGGTCGTGCCGCCCGATAGCTGGTGGCACCAGCATTTCAACACCGGAAAAAATCCTGCGCGCTATCTCGCGCTCCGGTCTTTCGGCAGCAAGAAACACCGCGGCGCGGGGAAAAAGTATAAGGGGACCGTGGACCGCAAGCTCGGCGGCGACCAGATCGAATACGACGACGAGGATCCGATCGTGCGGCAGATGTTCGAGGAAGCGCTGGCGCACAACGGGCTCGAGAGCCGGATGGCAAGTTTCTACGGAATGAATAGATGAAAGAAGCGATCGTCAAGGCTTTCGAAGACAGCGCCCGCACCAAGAAGGCGTTTCTCAGGGACAATCTCGACACGCTCCTTTCGGTCATCGATCTGATCGCCGAAGCGTTTTTGCGCGGCAACAAGCTGCTCCTCTTCGGCAACGGCGGCAGCGCTGCCGATGCCCAGCACATCGCCGCCGAATTCGTCAATCGGTTCCGCATCGACCGGCCGCCGCTGCCCGCGCTCGCTTTGACCACCGATACCTCCGCGATCACGAGCATCGCCAACGACTTCGACTACAAGGAAATTTTCGTCAAACAGGTCAAGGCGCTGGGGAAAGAGGGCGACGTCGCGCTGGCGATCTCCACCAGCGGGAACGCGGAAAACGTGCTGGCGGCGATCGACGCCTGCAAGAAACTCAGGATCGCAACTGTCGGCCTTACCGGCGGTGACGCCGGCAGGATGGCACGCAAGGTCGATTATCTCCTCTCGGCCTCCGAAGGGAAAAACACCGCGCGCATCCAGGAGACTCATATCCTCGTCGGCCACGTCATCTGCGAGATGATCGATCTGCGGCTCTTCTCGGCGTGACCCTTTCGGTTTGCCGCGCCGCAGTATTTCCATGCTACAATTCGCCTCGGGCAGGAATCTCTAACCCTCAAGATGCAGCTCGACGTTCTCATCTTCGGTGGCGGCGCCGCGGGATTGTGGTGCCTGGACCGCTTCCGCAACGACGGCTATCACGCGGCGCTTGTGGAATCTTCCGCGCTGGGCCGCGGCCAGACGATTCAGGCTCAGGGAATTATTCACGGCGGCGGAAAGTACGCGCTGCGCGGCGTGCGCGACTTTGGCGCCGTGCGCGCCACCAAAGAAATGCCTCGGCGCTGGCGGCAAAGCCTCAGCGGAGAAATGCCGCCCGACCTAAGGGGCACGCGCGTCCTCTCGGAGCGCTGCCATCTCTGGTTGCCGCGCGGCTCGGCGCTCGCGCGCGTCCAGTCATGGGGCTTCATGTCGGTGGTCGCAAAAGCGGGCCTGCTATCGACGGCTCCCGAGCTGGTTCCGACGGCTGCATGGCCGGAGGCGCTCTGCGGCTCGGCGCTCGCCGTCTATGCGCTGGCCGAGCCGGTCATCTCGACCGGATCGTTTTTAGAATCACTGGCCGCGCCTCATAAAAATTATATTCGCCGGTACGACGGGGCAACCCTGCGCTTCTCCGGCCACGAGGTGAAAATCTCCGACGCGGTTCTCAAGCCGCGCTCGATCGTATTGGCGGCCGGCGCGGGAAACCGCGAGCTCTTGCGCGCGGCCGGCGTTCAGAGCGATCCTATGCAGCGCCGCCCGCTCGGCATGGTGCTTCTACGCGGCGCGCTGCCGCCGCTATTCGGCCATTGCATCGTCGGCGGTAAGACCCAAATTACCGTCACAACGCCGGCTCAGGGCGTTTGGCAGATCGGCGGCGAAGTCGCCGAGCGGCTGGCGCATGAGTATGATGCCGAGAGAGCGCGAACAACGGCGCTGGACGAAATCCGGGCGCGCCTTCCGGGACTGCATTTTACCGGAGTCGAAATCGCTCTGTATCGCGCGGTCCGAGCCGAAGCGCGCACCGCCGACCAGCGGCGCCCGAGCGGAGTTCACGCGGGGCGCGTGGCGCCGCGGATCGTCGTCGCCTGGCCGACCAAACTTTCGCTCGCACCGGTGTTGGCCGAGGAAGTTTTTGCGCTCGTGACCGAAGATCTCAAGCAGCCCGGCGGATATAAGGATGAAATGCCGCCCTGGCCTACGCCAGCGGTAGCGCGCTATCCTTGGGAGGAGGCGGAATGGTTCCCCGTAAGCTAGGACGAACGGATCTTTTTGTCAGCCCGATCGGTCTTGGGACGACGAAGCTGGGCAGAAACACGGACGTGAAGTATCCTGAGCGCTTCGCGCTGCCACCGGATGAGCAACTTAACGACTTGCTGGAAACGAGTCTAGAGCTCGGCATCAATCTGATCGACACGGCTCCGGCTTATGGCGAGAGCGAGCAGCGTCTCGGGCCGTTTATCGCGAGCAACCGCCACCGCATGGTGCTCTGCACCAAGTGCGGCGAACAATATCAGGACGGGCGCTCGACCTACGATTTCTCCGCGGCCGGGATCGTCGCTTCCGTTGAGGACAGCTTGAAGCGGCTCCGCACTGACCACCTGGATATCCTCCTGCTGCATTCCCATGGTCGCGACGTTGAGATTTTGAACCAGACCGAGGCCGTCGAGGCGCTTGGCCGTTTGAAGCAAAGCGGCAAGGCGCGCGCGGTCGGCATCTCGGCCAAGACCGAAGCGGGAATCGCGCGCGCGTGTGAGACGCTCGATATCGTCATGGCGCCGTTCAGCCAGAGAGAAAACTCACTGGGCGAAGCGCTCGAGAAAGCTCACGCCAGGGGTGTTGGAGTCCTGGCGATCAAGGGGCTGTTCAGCGGCCATCTCGAAGCGCGTGCCGCGATCGAGTTCGTGCTCCAGCAGCCGTTCATCGACGCACTCATCGTGGGTACCATCAACCCGGAACATCTCAGAGAAGCGGCTGCAATCGTGCAGGCGTGCTTACCGCTGCCGCACTCCGGATAATTTCTCTCGCCGTCTTGCCAATCGCCCGTTTCGCTTTACGCCCTTGACGATTTCCGTTAAGTTGAAGCTTCTCCATGGACACGAAGCTAATCTCGCTCACGACCGACTTCGGCTATAAGGATCCGTTCGTCGGGATCATGAAAGGAGTTATTTTCACCATCAACCCCGACGCCCGCATCGTCGACTTGAGCCACGGCATCGAGCCGCAGGACGTGCGCGGCGCGGCGCTGGTTTTGGGTTACTCCGCGCCTTTTTTTCCCGCCGGGACGATCCATGTCGCCGTCGTGGACCCGGGGGTCGGAACCGAAAGGCGACCGATTCTGATCGATGCGGAAGGCGGTTTTTTCGTCGGACCGGACAATGGAATTTTGAGCTTCGCCGTGCAGGGAAGAAAAATAAACCGGACGGTCCAGTTGGCGAACGAGAGTTATCATCTCCACCCCAAGAGCGCGACCTTTCACGGCCGGGACATCTTCGCTCCGGTAGCCGCCTATTTGTCGTTGGGGATTCCGGCCGGCGATTTCGGCCCCGCAGTAAAAGACCACGCCTGTCTCGACTGGCCGCAGGTGGTTAAAAGCGAAGATGGCATCCAAGGAGAAATTATTTACATCGACAACTTCGGCAATCTAGTCACGAACGTGCGCCAGGGCGATTTGCAGTCGCCGGAAGGAGGAAGGTTCGCCGTTTCTTTTGCCGACGTGACTATCCAAGGACTCGCTTCCAATTACACGGGCGCGGAGCAGAACGGTTACGCGGCTCTGATCAACAGTTGGGGGCTGCTGGAGATCGCCTGTTTTAACGGCCACGCTCATCTCCGCTCGGGCGCGGACATCGGCGATCCGGTTCATGTGCGCATTATGGGACAAAGAGGATGAGCGGCCGCACGGGAGAAGTGCGAAGGCTGTGGCTGCACGTTGTTCTGTTCTTGGCCACGCTGCTCACGACCACGGCGGCAGGCGCGCTGCAATCGGGCGCGGATTTTCTGTCCGACCCGCGGCAGATCGTCTCCGGACTCCCCTTCGCCGTGACCCTGATGTCGATCCTGCTCGTGCATGAGATGGGTCACTATCTGACTTCGCGCTATTATGGCGTGCACGCGACACTGCCGTACTTCATTCCCGGCCCTACGATACTTGGAACTTTTGGCGCTTTCATCAGGATGCAGTCAACCCTGCCGGATCGCCGCTCGGTCTTCGATATCGGTGCCGCCGGTCCCCTGGCCGGTCTCGCGCTGGCGGTTCCCGCCGCGGCCGTAGGTTTGCGGCTCTCCACGATTATTCCCAACGCCGCCGAAGCGAGCGGACTCAGCCTCGGCTCGTCGCTCCTGTTTAGTTTCTTGAGCAAGATCACGTTCGGCACGCTCCCGGAGGGAGCCGATATCGCGCTGCACCCGATTGCGACCGCAGGTTGGGTGGGTCTATTTGTGACCGCAATGAACTTGCTGCCGGCTAGCCAGTTAGACGGCGGCCATGTCGCCTATGCGTTATTCGGAAAGAAACATATATGGGTATCGCGTCTTACGGCGGTGACACTGCTTGTCCTCGGAGCGACGCGCTGGTACGGCTGGTTCGTCTGGGGCTTGTTGTTTTTGTTCTTTGGCCTGGGCCATCCGCCGGCTCTGGATGCCGACACTCCGCTCGACGCCAAAAGAAAATTCGTCGGCTGGTTCCTGCTGGCTACCCTGGCGGTGACGTTTATGCCGGTGCCCTTCTCGGTGCAGGAACCGGACGAGCTCGAGGAGCGTCATCGACCCGCGCCGCCCGAGCCGTTGCAAAAAATACAAGGAAGAGAGGTGCTCGATGAACGAGCGATTGAGCTGGCATCAATATTTTCTCACCATCACGCGCCAGGTAGCCGAGCGCTCCACCTGTAACCGCGCTAAGGTCGGCGCCGTCATCGTGCGCGACAAGAATATTCTCGCCACCGGCTACAACGGCGCGCCCGCGGGGATGCCGCACTGCACCGACGTCGGCTGCCTCGTCTATCAGTCGAGGACGCCCAACGGCGACATCGAAGAGAACTGCTTCAGGACGATTCACGCGGAGATGAACGCGATCGCGCAGGCGGCGAAGAACGGCTCAAGCATCAGGGACGGATCGATTTATATCACGCACACCCCGTGCATCCACTGCCTCAAGGTCCTAGTCAACACCGGCATCAAGAACGTCTATTACGAGAGCCCCTATAAGCTCCACACCCTGGAAGAAATTCTACGCTTGACGCACGTGCAACTGGAAAAAGTCGAGCTGGCCCCGAAATAAAAAAAAGGGGCGTGGCCGAAGCTCCGTCCCCTTTTTCGTGTTACACCTACGCTCTAGATCTTGCCCTGAAGAAAAAACGCGATAACGAACGCGTAGAGGGCAAGCGCTTCGATGAAGGCCAAACCGAGAATCATCGGCAGTTGAATTCGGTCCGCCGCGTTCGGATTGCGCCCGATACTTTCCATCGCCGCCGCCGCCATGCGTCCCTGACCCAGGGCCGCGCCGAAAGCGCCGACCGCGATCGCCAAGCCCGCGGCGATTGCGAGTGCGGCCTTGGTATTCGAATCTCCCGACGGTGCCGCGGCTTCAGCCGCCGCCAGCGCAGCGCCCGAGAAGAACATCAAGAGCGAAGCTACGATCCCTAACGACATTATCCTTCGCATTTTTTTACCTCCTTTCCAGCGGATGACGACGCCTTGCCTCTCCTCTGTCCTCATCCTCGCCGCTCAAGGCTATCCGCTAGTGCTCATGGCTGATCGCCATGGCGACATAGATCACGCTCAGTATGGTAAAAACTGCCGCCTGGATCACCGAAACCAGGGTGCCCAAAACGTAAAACAACACCGGCACGACGAGCTTGGTCAAGTTGCTGAAGATCTCCAGCACCAGATGGTCGCCGAACATGTTGCCGTAGAGACGAATCGAAAGCGAAACCGGGCGGAACACGTGGGAAAAAAGCTCTATGACAATGAACAGCGGGGCGAGAAACAGGACGGGTCCCATGAACTGTTTGAAATAAAGGACCCCATGCTCGCGCACGCCGAAATAATGATAGGCGAAGAATACGATCAGCCCCATTCCCAGATTGTTAAAAAAGCTGCTCGTCGGCGGAGTAAAGCCGGGAATCAAGCCGAAAAGATTGGCCAGCAATATGAACAAAAAGAGGCTGCCGAAGAGCGGCACGTACTTTCGGCCCTTTTTGCCGATGATGCTGTCGCTCAGCCCGACGACGATTTCCGCCAGGACTTCGATAGCGTTTCTCACGCTGAGGCGCTCTTCCGGGACGACGGGATCTTTAGCTTTCGTTAACGAACCCCGGAAACGCACTGCCAGCGCCAACAGCACCAGCATCACAATGAGTGCGGTGAAGTTAGGTTCGCCGAGCAAGCTCAGCGGATACGGCAGGAACGGATGTAACGACGAATACCAGGTAAAGGGATGCTCCATTTATGCACCTTGCGCCGAAACGGCCCAGAGTCTTTCCAAAACAATGGCGAAGAGAAGCGACGAAAATCCCAGCGTAAACGAGAGCGGATCCAACTGCACGCGCAAAAGCAACGCCGAGATCAAACCCAAAAAGAGCGCCATTTTGAGAACCAACAGCAAAATCCCCGTCCGAACCCTGCCTTTGCCGGCGAACGGAGTCAGGACCCAACGGATACCGCAGCTCAAAAGCAAAAAGTTGATCCCCATGAAAAGCGCGCCGGCAAAAAGGGCCCACGGTTGCACGACGCGCGCCGGCACCAACGCAAGCCACAATCCGCCGACCAGCAGCGCGTGCAGCAGCTCGATGCGAACCACCGCGGGTCCTATGGCGTTGGTCGTCATGTTTTTTCCGTCTTATCTTGGGCAAAATACTTCAAATACTTGAGCAAGCGGAACACTGCTCCAATAAAGCCCAAAAACGCAGCCACGACTGTAACCCAAGGCGATGTGCCGAACTGCCGGTCGATCAAATAACCTAAAATAAGCGGTCCGATTATTGTGCTGGGGATCTCGAGACCGATCGCGAGATACTTGGCAAACTTGGCGAAGGGGAGATTGATTTTCCCCGGTTCCGGCTCGGGCTGCTGCACTCCCGAGGAGATTTATCATGCGTACACACGCGGTTCAACCTTTTGATTCCTCGCGCGCCCAGGCGTCGAAGGCCTGCACAGCGTTGTCGATATCTGCCACTTCATGCGCAAGCGAAACAAAGGCCGCCTCGAACTGTGACGGCGGCCAGTACGTTCCACGACCGAGCATGCCATGAAAAAAGCGCGCGAAGCGATCTCTATCACAGCGGCGCGCCTCGTCCGCATTACGCACTTGCTGCACGCCAAAAAACAGTGTCAGCATCGATCCCTGCCGGTTGATGACGCCGGGAATCTGCCGCTCGCTGAGAACTCCGCTCAAACCGTCATGGAGCCGCCGACCTTTCGCTTCCAGTTCGTCATACACGCCGGGACGCGACAGCTCGCGCAGCATGGCGAGGCCGGCGCTCACCGCGAGCGGATTGCCGGAAAGCGTCCCGGCCTGGTAAACCGGTCCTTCCGGCGCCAGCAGGTCCATGATTTTCGCGCTGCCGCCGAAAGCGCCGAGCGGCAGTCCGCCGCCGAGGATTTTACCCAGGCAGGTCAGATCCGGCTCTACTTTAAAAATCTCCTGCGCGCCGCCGGCCGCGACGCGAAACCCGGTGATCACCTCGTCAAAGATCAACAGTGCGCCATGCTTTCGGGTGATCGCGCGCAGCGCCGCGAGGAATCCCGGCGCCGGGAGGATCACTCCCATGTTGCCGCAGACCGGCTCGACGATCACCGCCGCAATCGACTCGGGATCGCGCGCAAAGAGTTCTTCCAGCGCGGCGCTGTCGTTGAACGCGACCACGCTTGTTTCCGCGGCAAACGCCGCCGGCACGCCGGCGCTATCCGGTAACGACAAGCTCGCCACGCCCGAGCCCGCGCGGGCGAGCAGCGCGTCCACGTGGCCGTGGTAGCAGCCGTCAAACTTGACGACCCGGCTGCGCCGGGTGGAGGCGCGGGCGAGGCGAATAGCGCTCATCGCCGCCTCCGTCCCAGAGCTGACCAGGCGCAGCTTCTCGATGGAAGGAAAAAGCTGCGCGACGGATTCCGCCAGGTCGACCTCACCGGCCGTCGGCGCGCCGAAGCTCGTTCCGTTCTTAAGACTCGTTTGCACGGCAGCGACGATTTTCGGGTGCGCGTGGCCTAGAATCAGCGGACCCCAGGAGCAAACGAAGTCGATGTAGGCTTGGCCGTCGACGTCGTAGATCCGCGGGCCGCTGCCGTGCTCGATGAACAGAGGCGAACCGCCCACCGCTTTCCAGGCGCGGACCGGACTGTTGACCCCGCCGGGAATTTTCCGGCGCGCGCGTTCATAGAGCGGATTTGAGCGATCGCGTGACATCAATTTTGGCCTAACACCGAGGCGGATTTCCTGTCAAGCTTTAGATGAAGCTTTGGTGAAATTTTTTTATAATTTTTTTCTTGCATTGCAAAATGAAAAGGACTATGAATTTTTTGCTCGCGACAGAAGAACAAAAAAAATTTGTCGCCCTATCGCCTACTGAACGAAAAATTTGAACCGATGTGATGTTCGGCACGAACTGCGAAAGTAAGTGTGTCTGCCGCCTTCTATTGCAAGCGTCCTGCGGCGCCGCTCTTTCATTTCGTTCCAACCTGTTCACACCGCTGTGCAGCATCGCATGCAACGCAACAAAGTCTTTTAGGTTTTCGGCGTTATCCACAGTTGTGGATAAGTTTGTTTGTAACTCTTTGGCGCTTTTACCCGAAAAAACAATGGGTTAGCCCACAGGCTGGGCGAGGTCAAGTATGGATGATTTGTGGCAAGGCGTGTTGGCGCAACTGCGCGAGCGGCTGGGAAATCAAAATTTTGAGACTTGGATCAAGCCGATCCGCGTGCGAGAGAGCTCTAACGACGAGATTTGTCTCGAAGTGCCGAACAAATTTTTTCGCGACTGGCTGGTCGAGCACTTTCTCGGATCGATTCACGAGAGCCTCGCCGTGCTAGCGCGCCGCAGCATGAAGATATCGCTCAGCATTAATCAGCGGCTTCAATCCAACGGCGTAGCCGAGAAAAAAGCCGAGCGCGAGCCGCCGCGGCCCCCGCGCGTGAACAATCTGATTCCCAAGTACAATTTTGAAAACTTCGTCGTCGGCGCCAGCAATCAGTTCGCTCATGCCGCCTCCCTGGCGGTCGCCAATCAGCCCGGCGAGCACTACAATCCGCTCTTCATTTACGGCGGTGTCGGTCTGGGCAAGACGCACCTGATCAACGCGATCGGCCACCGAATCGTCGAGAAGCGGCCGGCGTTGAAAGTGCTTTACCTGAGCTCCGAGTCGTTTATGAACGAACTCATCGCCTCGCTGCGGCGCGACAAGATGGACGAGTTCAAGACGCGCTTTCGTAATATCGACGCCTTGATCCTAGACGACGTTCAGTTCATCGCCGGCAAGGAGCGGACGCAGGAAGAGTTCTTTCACACCTTCAACTCGCTCTACGAGTCGCACAAGCAGATCATCATCACCTCGGACAAGTTCCCGAAGGAAATCCCAGAGTTGGAAGATCGGCTCCGCAACCGCTTCGAATGGGGGCTGATCGCCGATATCCAGCCGCCGGATATGGAAACCAGAGTCGCCATCCTGCAAAAAAAGGCCGAGGTGGAGGGGGTCACCTTGCCGCACGAAGTCGCGATTTTTCTCGCCACTCACATCGACTCGAACGTGCGGGAGCTGGAGGGTTCGCTGACACGCCTCGGCGCTTTTGCCTCGCTTACGAAAGTCACCATCAGCATCGACCTGGCAAAGGAAGTGCTGCAGAATACTCTCAAGGGAAATTCCCGCGAAGTCACCGTCGAAAGCATCCAAAAGACAGTCTGCGACTATTTCAACCTAAAGCTGGGTGATCTAAAAGCGAAACGCCGGACAAAGGATATTGCGGTGCCGCGCCAGGTCGGCATGTACCTCGCGCGTAAATATACGTCCACTTCCTTTCCCGCCATCGGCTCGAAGTTCGGCGGCCGGGACCACTCGACGGTCATTCACGCCACCAAGACGATCGAGAAGAAGCTCAAGGACGACCCACAAATGCAGAGCACGATCGAAAAGCTGGAAAAGAATTTAAACATCAAACGATAGTGGAATACCTGTTAGCAGCGCAGGCAATCTGTGCATAACGTACTCTTTCAACCCGTTCATTTGCCGGTGCGGTTTAGAAAGTGAAATCATGCGAGATTTCCGTTCACAGCAAAATCTCACGCGGGCATTGAACCTAGACGCCTTTTACACACAACGCACAGGCCCTACTATTACTCCTTAAATTAACTTATAAGGGGAGTAATAATAGTCGAGGGGGATAAAATGGAATTCAGGGCCAAGCGCGGGGACTTTCTCGCGACACTTTATTGGAGCCAAGGCATCGTTGAGCGGCGCAACACGATGCCGATTCTAGCCAATGTTTTGATCGAAGCGCACAGCGGCACGGTCCACTTGACGGCGACGGACCTTGAAGTCGGGATAAGAGGCAAGCTGGAGGGCGAAGTTGCAAGCGAGGGGATTGTGACCGTGAGCGCGAAAAAGCTCTATGAGATCGTCCGCGAGGCCCCGGATGAGAGCTTGCAGGTGAGGCGATTGGAGAACGAGTGGGTGGAAATCAAGAGCGGCAAGTCGGTGTTCAAAATCGTCGGTCTCGATGCGCGGGAGTTTCCCCAATTTCCCAAATTCGAAGGCGAAAAACTGTCGAGCTTACCAGCGAAAGTGCTCCGTGAAATGATCGAGAGAACGATTTTTTCAGTTTCGAGCGATGAGACGCGTTATAATTTAAACGGCGTTTTCGTCGAGGAGATCAAAGACGGCAGGGTTCGCATGGTGGCGACCGACGGTCATCGGCTGGCATTGATCGAGCGGGGGATCGGCTCGTTCGGCCTGGGTAAAGGAGTCATTCTTCCGCGCAAGGGGCTGGCGGAATTGAGGCGGCTTCTCGAAGGAGCGGAAGACGGCTTGATATCGATCGGCTTCAAAGAAAGCATGGGATTGGTGGTAAAGGATAACGTAGAGTTGTTCATGCGGCTGATCGAGGGCGACTTCCCGGATTACAGCAAAGTCATACCCAAGGACAATCCACAGCTCGTGCGCTTCGAACAAAACGAGTTTCTGCACGCGCTCAGGCGCGTGTCGATTCTTTCCAGCGAGCGTTACAAAGGAATCAAGCTGGAGCTAAAGACAGGCAAGGCTTCGATCTCAGCGAGCAATCCGGAGCTGGGGGAGGCGGTCGAAGAGATCGAGATGGACTATCAGGGCAAGGCGCTGACCGTCGGCTTTAACGCGCGCTATTTGATCGATGTCTTAACCGTCCTCGGCGACGGCGGCGACGTCGAGGTGGCGCTGAAAGACGACGTGAGCCCGGGCATTTTGCGGAAAGGCAACGATGACGGATACCTCTATGTCATCATGCCGATGCGGTTATAAAAGCAAGGATGAAGGATGAAAACGTAAAGCGGAAGTTGCCGGCAATGGCGCGGCCCACGGCTGCCTTCAGCTTTCATCTTCCGCTTTTATCTTTCCTGCTCGCGTGTGCCGATGATGACGCCGGCAATGATGATCGCGCCTCCCACAAGCTGATATCCGCGCAAGGTCTCACCTAAAAAAAGCTCCGACAGCAGCACGGCAAAAAAAGGCAGCGTGTTGTAAGCCAGGCTCGCCCGACCGGGACCGAAGGTCCGTATCGAACGGTTCCAGATCAGGAATGAGAGAAACGATGGAAAGATGCCGAGGTAGAGAAAAGCGAGCACGACTTCCGCCTGCCACAAATCGACCGGATGCGCATGCAGCTCGAGCGCGGCCGCCGGGAGCAGGAAGAACGCGCCGATAATCGTCGTGATCGACGTCAAAGCGAGCGGGGAAAGATGGCGCATCACCGGCTTCGCCATGACCATGTAAAATCCCCAGAGCGAGGTGGCGAAAAATACGATCACATCGCCGAGATTGAAGTTAAGGCTTAACAGCGCATCGATGGAGCCGCGGCTTACGATCCAGGTGATGCCGGCAAACGACAGCAGGATGCCGAACAGGCGGCGCCCGGTGATTTGCTCGCGGATGACCAGCCGGGCGATGCAGGCGGTCGTTACCGGCGTGGTCGCGTTCACCAGAGTCGCGTTGATCGCGCTGGTGTAGCCGAGCCCGATGTAGAGGACCGCGTTGAAGGCGAAAACGCCGGTCAGACTCATCAAGAAGAGCGGCATCAGTGTCTCCCTGGGCGGCCATTCTTTCCGGTAGAGCAGCAACGGGAGCAGGATCAGCGCGGAGACCGTGAAGCGTCCGGTGTTGAGCGTCCAGGGCGGAACTTTACCAACTAGCGCCTTGCCCACGATAAAATTACTGCTCCAGAAAAGCGGCGGCAGAAAAAGCAGAATATAAGAAGCGAGTGACGGTCGGGTTGGTTTATCCACGCGGCAAAAACAAAACGGTAGTTAGAAAGTTTCCATGAAAGGCCGGATGTCGATCTCGTGCGTCCAGGCGTTCTTGGGCTGTTTCAGCGCGTGGATCACGGCGTCGGCAATCGCGTCGGGAGGAATCAGGGTTTCGCCGGGGCGATTGGATTCCCGCGCGCGGATCCTCGGCGTATCGATCTGTCCATCGACGATGACGTGCAGCACGTGGATTCCCTTGGGATGAAATTCGCGCGCCAGAGACTGGCCAAGCATGCGCAATGACGACTTGGCGATCGCCAGCGGCGCGAATCCCGCCCGGCCGCGCAGCGACGCTGTGGCGCCGGTAAGGGAAATGAAGCCGTGGCCGAGCTTGAGCATGTCCGGAATCACCGCTTGACTGAGATGAACCGCGCCCATCACGCCGACGTCGAAGGATTGCCGGATCAGTTCCGGGTCGAGATCGAGAAAGCTTCCCCGGCCAAAACCGCTGGCGTTATACGCCGCGATCGTTATCGGTCCCACCTCCGCGCGACATTTTTCCACCGCTTCGAAGACGGCCCGGCGCTCGGTCAAATCGACCGAGAGCGCGAGCGCTTTGCCGCCGCGCGATCGGATCTCCGCGGCGGCTGGCTCGGCGGATTCCATTTTCCGCGATAATAAAGCCACGCCGTAGCCTTCCCGGCTAAAAGCCCGGGCGAGCGCGGTGCCCAATCCAGGGCCGACGCCGGCGACGATCGCGGTCTCCATAAATTCACTCGGGAGTTATTTCGGCGAATAAATTCTCGACCGGCATCTTGCGCTCGATAAAACCTTGCTCCAGGGAGTACTGCATGAGAGTTTCGAGATTCTTCCGGTTGGCTGCGCCGAGGCCGTAGGGCCACGGATCCTTGCCGAGAAGCGCTTCCTGCTCTTCGAGCGCGTGGCGAAACCAGGCCAGCGGCACGATCCGGGGATTTTCCATTCGTTGGTAAGCCGCCGCTTTGGCCTGCTCGAACGCTCGGAAGAGACTCGACGGAACCCACGGGTAGCGCTCCACGACGTCTTGTTTAATAGCGGTCGTGTGCATGATCGGAAAAATCCCCGTGCGTTTGAAGTACTCGACTTCCAGCTGTTTGTAGTCGGGGAATAGCCGGCCGACCCGCGGGTCGCCGTCCAAGATGGGCCGGATTAACTCCGGATGGATCAGCGCGTCGATCTCGCCGTCGATCAGCATCCGCTCGATATCTTTTTCCGGCGCGATCTTCTGCAACGACAAGTCCGCCGGCATGGCGACGTCCACTTCCTCGTCGTCCTGTTTGTACCAGTGGATCTTTTTGTGCGGGACATTGAATTCATGCTCGAGGATGCCGCGCACCCATAGGTTCGCGGTCGCGGAGAAGTTGCGCAGGCCCACTTTTCTGCCGATCAAATCAGCCGGCCGGCGAATTCCTTTGCTGAGGTTGAGGTAGATGAAGCTGTGGCGAAAGCGGCGATGGAGGAAAACCGGGATCGCGGTGAAAGGCTGGCCGCGGAACTTTGCCGCCAGATAGTTTGACATCGAAAGCTCGGCGACGTCGAATTCCCGCCCGCGGATCATGCGCCAGTGGCGCTTGTCCGATGGCATGTCGGTCAAGACGGTGAGCTCGATGCCGTCGGGCTCGACCTTGCCATCGATCAGCGCGCGCACGCTCTCGTAATCACCGCAGGCCAAGGTCAGATGAACTTTTGTCGTCATGGAAATTGTTTATCACGCCTGCGCCGGATTTCCAAAGTAGGGCGAGATTG
>DASXRG010000003.1:0-26512 GCA_036506735.1 Binatia bacterium
CCTTGTGAAATTTCGCCGCCGCAGTTATTGTCTCGTCTTAAGCTCTTATGTCCGACAACGAAGAGTCCGCGCGGCGGGCCGGCGGTCCGTTCGCGTCGCTCTATTACCGCGACTTCCGTCTTTTCTGGCTCGGCCTGTTCATCGGCAACATCGGCACCTGGATGCAGATGACGGCCACGAGCTGGCTGCTCTACGAGCTCACCAACTCGCCGCTGCAGCTCGGCATGAACGGGCTTTTTCGCGCCGTCCCGTCGATCGCGCTCGGCCTGTTCGGCGGCACGGTGGCGGACCGCTACGACCGCAAGCGTTTGATGCTGGCGACGCAAATCACTTCAATGCTGCTTTCGCTCGTCCTCGCCGTCCTGGCGCAGACCGGCCTCATCCAGGTCTGGCATATCTACGGGCTCACCTTGCTCAGCGCGATCGTCGGCACGCTCGATGCGCCGGCGCGCCAGGCACTTTATCCGTCGCTGGTGCCGGCCGCGGCGCTGCCCAACGCGATCGCGCTGAACTCCATGCTATGGAAAGGAACGGCGCTGCTCGGCCCGTCTCTCGCCGGCATCGCGATCAGCACCGTCGGCACCGACGGCGCATTCTATGCCAACGCGGCGAGCTTTCTCGCCGTGGTCGTCGCCCTCCAGCTGATGAAAACTCCGACCGCGCGCGGCGCCGCGACCGGCGACTTCATGCACGAGATTAAAGAAGGCCTCTCCTATGTCATGGCGCACAATCTGATCCTGGCGGTCATGGTCATGGAGGCGGTCTCGTCCGTCTTCGGTTTGGATCCCGCGATGCTGACGATCTTTTCGCGCGACGTGCTCGACGTGGGCGCCAGCGGTCTCGGCTTTCTGCAGTCCGCGCGCGGCCTCGGCGCGGTGATCGGCTCGGGCCTGTTGATCTCGATGGGGCAGACGCGCTCTCAGGGAAAAATTCTGCTGGTCTCGGCGGTGCTTTACGGCGCGAGCTTCGCCCTCTTCGGCGTGTCGCGCTCGTTTCCCGTCTCTCTGATGCTGCTTTTTTTCATGGGAGCGACCGATACGATCTGGGCGGCGACGCGAAACATTATCCTGCAAGTGCAGGCGCCGGAAGGACTGCGCGGCAGAGTCATGAGCATTTTCTATCTCAGCAATCGCGGCCTCCACCCTCTCGGGCAGATGGAAACCGGGCTCGTCGTGCCGTGGCTGGGCGCGCGGCAAGCCACGGTGCTCGGCGGTCTATTGGTGGTCGGCGTGACGGCGCTGACCACGCTCAAGGTCCCCGCGTTGCCCCGCTTTCGCTGGGAATCGATGACCAGTGCGAAGATTTTGGATGAGCCGAATCCATAAGGAAGGATGAATTTTGAATTTCCCCTGCCGCCTACAGCCTGCGTCTGAGCTTCCACAGCCACGACCCTTCTTCGTTGTAAATCACTCGAAGATAAATCAAGGTGCAGAGCGTCGCGCCGATTCTCAGCAGCCAGGTCGCGGAAAAATGCGTGCCGGGAACCTCCGGCCGCCATCCTTCAAATTTGATGAAGTAGAGCGCGGTGAGAAAGCTAAAAGTTCCGGTGAGAAACAAATAGTACATTCGGCGCCGCTTGAGGGCGAGAATGGTAAAGGCTATGCCATGTGCCACAAACGTGATGAGAAGGAACAGAGCGATGAAATGATTTATATCCATACGGGTTGCGATCAAAAATCGCGAAATTCCCTCTCCTCCCGGTCTTCGGTTTCCAATTGAATCGTCGTGTGCTCGATCAAAAACGCGCTTTTGAGTCGCGCTTCGATCTGGTCGAGAATCGCCTGCGGATCGCCGCCTTCGTGGATCACCGCGTGCGCGCTGAGAGTGAAAACACCCGAAGTCACCGACCAAACGTGGAGGTCGTGGACCTTGATGACTCCCGAGACCTGCTCCATCGCGCGCTGCACTTCCTCCGCGTTGATGCCGCGCGGCACCGATTGCATGAGAATATCGACCGACTCCCGGATCAGGTCCCACGAAGTATAGAGGATGAGAATCCCGATCAAAATGCTGATGATCGGGTCCGCCAGATACCAACCGGTGAGCAGCATGATGAGCGCCGCGACCACCGCGCCGACCGATCCCAGCGTGTCGCCCAAGACGTGGAGAAAGGCGCCGCGAATGTTGAGGCTCCCCTGGTCGCACGCGTAGAGAATCCTCCCCGCCGTCAGGTTCACGGCCAGGCCGACCGCCGCGATGGCGAGCATGCCTAGACTATGGACGGGCGGCGGATCCAAAAAGCGGCGATAGGCCTCGGTGAAGATCATCCCGACAACCAGCCAGAGGATCAGCCCGTTGATCAATGCGGCGAGGATTTCAAGCCGCTGGTAACCGAAGGTCTTTTTGCTCGTGGCCGGCCGTCGGGCGATTTGCAGCGCGCAGAGACTCAAACCGAGAGCCGCCGTATCCGAGAACATGTGGCCGGCGTCGGAGAGCAAGGCGAGGCTGTTGGTCAAGAGTCCGCCTAAAACCTCGGCGAAAAAATAAACCGCCGTAATGGTCAGGGCCAGCGCCAAACGCCGGCTATCGGTGGTTCGCTCCATATCTATAGTCCCGCTACCGGGTTATTTCGCGCCGCGCAACAAAAATTCTACGGTCCGCCTCAGGCGGACGAGACTTTCCTTTTCCAGCGCCGAAAAATAACCGCGGATCTCCCCATTGCGATCCACGACCACGAAACGCGGGCTGTGCGCGTGCGTTGCCCCGCCGGACTCCCTTTTGGGCACGGGGATTTCCGCCGCGGGCAGGCGAAATCCCTCCTTAGCGAGACGAAGAATCGCCTCCTCTTTTCCGGTGAGAAAAAACCATCGCGCCGGATCGGCGCCGAAGCGCGCCGCGTACTCGTCCAGAACGGGCGGGGTATCCCGCTTGGGGTCCACCGTGATCGACACCAGCCGGAGATCCGCCTCGCGCGCAAATTTATCCTGCAAGGTCTTCATCTCGGCGCTCTGCACCGGGCAGGTGTCGGGGCAATGCGTGTAGATCAGGTCGGCGATCCAGACTTTGCCGAGCAGATCGGATAACTGGATCTCTTTTCCGCTCCGATCGACCAGAGAAAACGGCGGCACTTTGCCGTAGAGCCCGATCTCTTCGAGCGACTTCTCCGCGGTCGTTCCTTGCGTCGGGCGCGCCGCCAGCCGCGGCCAGAGCGCGATCAACCCGACACCGATGAGAAGGCATATCAGCAGCGCCCACACCCAATGTTGCCGTAGCAGCGACAGTCTCGGTTCCACGAAAAATCTTCCCGTGAATCACGCGGTCTGATGAAGCTCGCAGTATGACATTATCCGAAAAACATGTTAAGAAGGCGCCCATGCAATTTCGCGTCCTGGGCTGTTCCGGCGGCGAGATTCCGGGGCAGCACCTCTCCTCCTATCTCATCAACGAGACGCTGCTCATCGACGCCGGCTCGACCACCGCGGTGCTGAGCCTTAGAGCGCAGCGCAAGATCGAGAACGTTCTCATCACGCACGCGCACCTGGATCACGTGATGAGTCTCGCGACCATGGCCGACAATCTTTTCGGCATCGACAACACCACCATTCATGTCTGGGGACTGCCGGACGTCGTCGCCGGTCTTCACGCGTCCTTTTTCAACGACACCCTTTGGCCCGATTTTACCCGGATCACGGCCGATAGCCAATCGAACCCGATCCTGACCTTCCATCAGCTCACCAAGGAAAAGCCGACGGCGGTCGGCGAATTCAGCGTCACCGCGGTGCGTGTGAGCCACGCGGTCGCCAGCACCGCCTTCTTTATCGAAGACCGCAAAGGCGCGCTCCTGCACGTCGGCGACACCGGCCCGACGGAAAAGGTCTGGACTGTGGCGCGGAAGAAAAAGAACTTGCGCGCGGTCGTGCTCGAGACCTCGTTTCCCAACCGGCTGCAGGAGACGGCCGACCTGAGCCAGCACTTGACGCCGCAAACTTTGGCCCACGAGGCGGCCAAGCTCGGCCACCCTTCCGTCCCCATCTTCGTAACTCACTTGAAGCCCCAGTACCGTGACGAGATCGTCGCCGAGCTGAGAAAGCTGAAGGGTTTCCGCCTGAGAATCCTGAGACAGGGGGACTCGGTCAGGTTGTGATCCCGCGCCGCTTCATTTACGGGCGGTTTTTTTTCCGACGAGAAGATAGATCGCGCCGCCGCTCTTCATGAATCCCGCCGCGTCTCCCGCCGCAGCGCCGCTCCCGAAGTAGAGATCCAATCGGCCGGGACCGCGAATCGCCGCGCCGCTGTCCTGGCTGAGAACGAAGCGAGAAAACGGCCGCCAGCCGGTGAGATTGCCGGAGCTATCGAGAATCGGCCGCCGGCTTACGAGCAGCGCAGGCGCGCCTTTTGGAAAATAGTCGGGATCGGCCGCGATCGAGCGGCCGGGAGTCAAAGGAACTTCCAAACTCCCCAACGGCCCGTTTGTCACGAAGCGAAAAAAAATGTACCGCTCGTTCCGCGCCAACAGGGCTTCCCGCTCTTCCGGATGGTGCTTGAGAAAATCGCGCAGCCGCGCCGCCGACAATTCCGCCGCGGATATTTTACCCTCTTCGATGAGAATTTTTCCGATGCTGGTGTAGGGCCTGCCGTTCGCCGCGGCATAATTCAACTGGAGGGTTCGACCGTCCGGGAGCCGGACGATCCCGGAGCCCTGGATGTGCAAAAAGAAAAGCTCCACGGGATCTTTCACCCAGGCGATTTCATATCCTTTGCCCCGGAGCTTGCCGAGCGCGTCGATCTCGTAGCGTGAGAAATAAGGCACGAGGCGCTTTTCGGCCGCGCGTCCGAGAATGTTTTCTCCCCGCGGCGGTGAACTATCCGCCGGCTCCGCTTCGATGATATCGTCCGGCTTGCGGTAGATGGGAAATCGGTAGACGGGGGTTTCGGTGAGGCTGCCCTCGATCTCCGGCCGGTAATAACCGGTGAGGAGAATCTCTTGCCGGGCGGATGGGACGATATCGAAGCGAGACCGGATCGCCGCGGCCATTTTCTCCGGCTCGCCCCAAAGCTTCAGCACGTCCATCAAGCCGGCGAGCGATTCCCGCCCCTGCCGTGCCGTAACTCTTCTCGGCCGCTCGCCGACGAGCTGATTCTCGGGGAGCCGGGCGAAAAACTCCCGGCTGCGCCGAATCGCCTGCAGCAGCGATTCGCGGCCGAGGTCGTCGCGAATCACCGGCGCACCGCTCTTATTTACCTGCCCGCTTGCCCCGAGAGGAATAGGGCTAAGGACAACCGCGACAACCAGAATGCGACGGACGGCGCAACGGAACCTTGCGATGGTTTCTTGCCGGCCGGTGGCTGATCCCCGTCGCCTATTGCCTGGCGCCATAGTTTCATGCAAACTTCGTCGCATGGACACGGAAGAAATTGCGCGAGAAGCCGCGCGCGCCGTCGAGCAATTGCCGAAAATGTTCCGCAGGCAACTTCACAATGTCACGATCGTCGTCGAGAAGAAAGCCGCCGCGAGCCGGCTGCGCGCGCTCGGGCTCGATCCGAAGCGCGATGTCCTCTACGGCCTCTACGAAGGCGTCCCGTTGTCGCATCGCTCGCACTTCAATCCGCCTTTGCTGCCCGACAAGATCACGATCTTCTGCGAGCCGTTGATGCAGGATTTTCCCGATCCCGACGAGCGGCGGCGGCAGATCCACCGGACGGTCATCCACGAGATCGCGCATTATTTCGGCATGGACGACGACGAGATCGAGGACCTGGGATACTGAATCAGCCATGAGGCACGAGGCTACAGGCGAGAGTCGGAAAAGCTAATCCGTTGATCTCTTGCCTAATGCCTCACGCCTCGCGCCTTCTTTTTAGTCCCGGATGTCCTGCAGCAGCCATTCTGTCGGAATCTCCCGCCCGACGCCTTTTTCTTTTGCCAGTTGATAAATCTTTCCGGCGCAGGCGGCGAATTGAAGCCCCTGCGTGCCGGCGTTGATGAAAAAAGTGATTTGTTTCGGGCTCGTTCGTCCAGGAACTTTTCCCGCTTTCAGGTCCATGAAATACTTGAAAAAGTCACCGCGGTAGTTGTCCACCGTAGGATTGGGGATGCGCGCGCGCTCCTCGGGCTGGCCGGCGATGTAGCCGACGTTGCCGTGCAGCCGGACCATCCCTTCGTCCATGGTATCGACGGTGTTTCTGCCGAGCTTGATCGATAGGTCGCAGCGCTTGACGACGCGCGGTCCGATCTCGCACGCGCGCACGCAGGTAATGTGCGCGCCTTCTTCGAGCCATTCGGGCTCGTCGAAGACGGTGCGCGTCGAATCGGTGCAGGCGGCGACGATGTCAGCGCCGCGCACGACCGATTCCGGGTCGTTGACGGCTTCGACCGCGATCCCCAACTGCGCGCTCATCTCCTCTGCATAAGTTTCCCGATGGCGCTTCGTCGGACTGTAAACCTTTACTTTACTTATTTGACGTACTTCATTGAACGCCAAAAGGTAGCTTCGCGCCATTCCGCCGGAGCCGAAGACGCCGACGACCTTCGCATCCGGACGGGAAAGATATTTTGCGCCGAGCCCGGCGCAACCGCCGACGCGCATGTGTTGCAAGACGCCGTCGTTGATGAGCGCGAGCGGTTCGCCGTTGCGCACGCTGAAAACCATCACGAGACCGCAGAACGTTCCCGGCTGAACGCAGTATTTTTCTTCGGTGACGCCGTCCGGCCAGTGAACAACGTCGGATTTCATCCGAATCGCGAACACACCGATCTTCCGGCTCGCCCCTTCCATGGTTCCCCAGCGATAATAGCCGTCCGGCCGCTCGCACGGCACCCACACGTCCAGCCGCGGCCGGTAGACCGCGTCGCCTTTGAGCAAATCGTCGTAGCCGGCCTCGAGCGCCTCGAGACAGCTTTTCATGTCGAAGAGCCGCTCGACTTCGTGGTTGTTGATTAGCAGCATGGTTGTCTAACCTGCCGGGAAATTTTACCCTTGGTCTAAGAGACCTTAGACGGCACGCGGTAAAAAGGCAACCTGCGGGCGCCGGGTTTGACTTTGGCTGCCGTTGAAGCAATGATGGGCCCGTTTCCAAAATAACGGAGGTGGCCAGGTGAAAATTCTTCGCTTCAATGACGATCTAATCGGCGTGCTGAAAGACGAAAACACCGTGGTGGACGTGAGCGGCGCAATCAGCTCGCTGAAGGCCAAGGGACCGGCGCGGGTGGTCGAGGACATCATCGAGCATTTCCGCAAATACCGGAAGCGGTTCGAGAACATCATGGCCGAGCAGAGCGGCGTCCCGCTCAGCAGCGTCAAACTGCTCGCGCCGATTCCCCGGCCGGCCAAGTGTCTCGCCGCCTTCGTCAACTACGTCGATCGCCCGGATCGCAGCCCGGAGTCTTTACCCAACGAATATTTTTACAAAGCGCCGGAGCTGGTCGGGCCGGAGGGAACCATCGAGCTGCTCGATATTCCGCCGGTCGTAGTCTATCAGCCCGAAGCGGAGCTGGCGTTCGTCATCGGCAAGACCGCCAAAAACGTGCCCGAAAAAAAAGCGCTGGACTACGTTTTCGGCTACGTTCCCTTTTTCGACGTGTCGGCGCGCGGGCTGACGCGGCGCACGCAGTTCATCCCCAAGGGGCAGGACACGCACGGACCGTGCGGGCCTTGGATCACCACCAAGGACGAAATCCCCGACCCCCATAACCTTACCGTGAAGTCATGGGTCAACGGACAGCCGCGCCAGAACTACAACACCAAATACATGGCGCACAAGATTCCGGAGCAGATCGCCTGGCTGACGAAATTCATCCAGCTCCAGCCCGGCGACGTGATCGCCACCGGCACTTACCACGAAGGCCTCGGGCCGATCAACGACGGCGACACGCTGGAGATCGAAATAGAAAAAATGGGCCGGGCCAAATTTTTCGTCAAGGGCCACGGCCCGCGCAAGGACGCCGAGTGGATGCCGGGCAAAAACCAGCCCGTGCCGCCGGCCGGCGGAGGGATGAGCAGGGTGTAGTTGTAGGGGCGGTTCGCAACCGCCCCTAGCCAGATCAGCCTTTCTATCGCGCCGCGCGCATGCCCCGGTGCCAGGAGAGAAACCGGCTGGAGAAAAGCACGAAGAGCTGATTCAGCAGATAACCGAGCAGTGCCAGCGAGAGCATGCCGGCGTACATTCGATCGACCTTCAATCTTCGCTGCGCATCGAGGATAAAATAGCCGATCCCGTCGCTGCTTCCCACCATTTCCGAGATCACGACCAAAATCAGCGTTATCGCGAGAGAGATCCTGAGACCGGTCATGACCTGCGGCGAGGCCGCCGGCACGATAACGCTCGCGATCGTCTTCCCCTGGGAAAGGCCGAAGGTGCGCGCCGTATGAAGCAGCACGCGGTCGATGTTTCTCACCCCGTCGATCGTATTGAGGAGGATAGGCCAGGCGCAGGAGAAAAAAATCGTGAAGACCTTCATCCCGTCTCCCAGACCGAAAAACAGCATGGCGAGCGGAACGATGACCGGCGGCGGAATCGGCCGCGCGCTCTCGATGACGATCTCCAGAGCGCGATAGACGCCGTTGAACAGGCCCATCAGGATTCCCAACGGGATAAAAACGATCGCCGCGAGAAAATATCCGGTAGCCGCCCGTCTCATGCTGCTGAGCATTTGAGCCGGGATCTCGCCGGAAAAAAGCAGAGCGAAAAATGATCCGACGATCTTGCTCATCGGGGGAAACAAGAGCGGGTTGAACAGCGCCGCGCGCGCGGCCAGCTCCCACGCCGCCATGACGCCGAGCAGGACCAGGAATCCGTTCAGCTTCGATTCTCTGTTCCAGGTCACGGTCTTCCTCTCAGCGTCGAGCCGCGATGCCAAACCGTCATCCGTTCTTCCAGCGCCACGAAGATGCGGTTGAGCACGTAGCCGAGCAGCGCGACCACGACGATCCCCGCGTACATTTCGGTGATCCGGAACGACCGCTCCTGGTCGAGGATGAAGTATCCCAGGCCGCTGCCGCCGACCACCATCTCGGACGTCGTCACCAGGATCAGCGCGATCGGCAAGCTGATGCGCAGTCCGGTCGCGACGTAAGGCGCCGCCGCGGGCAACGCGATCGTGCGCAAAATCTTCCAACGGCCGAGACCGAACGTCCTGCCCGTGTCGATAAGCGTCCGGTCGATGTTTCTCACGCCGTCGATGGTATTGAGCAGGATCGGCCAGGCGCAGGCATAGACCGTCACGGCGACCATCATGGTGTTCCCTATGCCGAGGAGGAGTATCGCGACCGGAATGATCGCGACCGACGGCATCGGACGGAGCAGCTCGATCAAGACGTCGCACAGGCTGTGCGCGAATCTGAAGTAACCGAGAACGATGCCCAGACCGACGGCGAGCGCCGCGGCGATGACATAACCAAGGAGAAACCGCCCCAGAGTATCGACGAGATGGCTGAAAAGCTCGCGCGCGACCGCGAAGCGAAAGAGCGACCGGAGAGCATCGCTGGGCGGAGGCAAGTAGGCGCCGAGATTCGGGCTCGAACGCGAGGAGAGTTCCCACAAGAGCAGCAGCGCGGCAAAGACCGCGAGGCCGGCGACGTTGATCGGTCGAGAATTCATTTCGCGCTCTGGTCGGCGGCGCGCCGGTAAATCTCGTTCCTCAGCTTCATGAAATCCGCGTCGGCGCGTGTGGTCATTTGATTTCTCGGCCGCGCCAACCGCACCGTCACCTGCTCGACCACGCGCGAAGGCCGCCGGCCGAGAACGTAGACGCGGTCCGAGAGATAAATCGCCTCCTCGATATCGTGCGTCACAAACAGAATCGTCGTCCTCAGCTCTTTCCAAAGCTGGAGGAGGCCATCCTCCAGCTCGAGCCGCGTCATCGCGTCGACCGAGCCGAAAGGCTCGTCCATCAACAAGACTTCCGGCTCGTAGGCGAGCGCGCGCGCGATCGCGACGCGCTGCTGCATCCCGCCGGAAAGCTCCCAGGGATAATGGCGCTCGAAGCCTTCGAGGCCGACGAGACCGATCAGCCTCCTGGCCTTTGCTTCCGCGTCGCCCGCGCGCCCGTCCTTAGCCGCGACGCCGAATAGCACGTTTCCGAGCACCGTGCGCCAGGCGAACAGCGACTTGTTATATTCCTGGAATACCAGAACCAGGTTGCCGGGCGGGCCGTCGACCTCGGCGCCTTTCACCGCTACGCGCCCCGCGCTCGGCGCGATCAAGCCCGCGACGCACATGAGCAAGGTCGTTTTGCCGCAGCCGGACGGGCCGACCAGTGAAACGAACTCCCCCTGCTCGACCGTGAACGAAATATCTTCGATGGCGAGGGTCGATTCCCCGCCCGCCTGGCGGTACCTTTTCGAGAGTCCCTCGACTTGCAGGATGGGCGCGGGCTGGTTCATTGCGGCAACCGTAGCGAGTGAAGCGGTCAGCGTCAAGCGGCCCTCGTGTGTCACTTCCCCTACCCACGAGCACGAGACACGAGCACGATCACGGCCCTAAGATCGGTAGCGCCAGAGCTGGGGAATCGCGCGGGTGATGCCGAAGATCATCAGCAAACAAAACGCGCTCCCCAGCACGAGCGCGTTCGGCGCGCCGATGAATTCCGAAGCGGTTCCGGCGAGCAGCGCGCCGAGGGCGTTCGTGCTTTGAGCAAAGACGGTAATCAAGCTTGCCGCTCGTCCGCGCATCGTGTCCGGAGCGAGAAACTGGACTACGGTTCTGCGAATCGCCACGCTGATCGAATCGGCGTACCCGAGAATCGCCACCGCCGCCACGGCCATCCAAAACCATTGGGCAACTCCCAAAAAAGCGAGGCTGGCGGCAAAGAAGACCGCCGCGATCACCGCGGCGGCGCCTTTTCGCTTGATATCGCCGGCGATGAGCAACGAGGTCGAGCCGAGGAGAGAGCCGACCGCCGGCGCGGCGTAAAGAATTCCCAGACCCGTCGCGCCCATTTTGAACACGGTCCCGGCGAAGATCGGCAAAATCGGACGATAGAAACCGACCAGGGTGACGCCGAAGTCGAGCAGAAAAAGCGACAGGATGATGCGCTGCATCCAAATGAATTCCACGCCTTCGATCATGCTCCTGAGACTCACGCGGCGGCGCTCGCCCTCCGGCGCGCCGGAGCTGCGCACGGCAAAAACCGCCAAGATGGCCGGAATGAGCAGAGCGGCGCTCAAGAAGTACGTCAACGGAAGGCTGAAATAGTCGATGACGATGCCCGCCAGCGCGGGTCCCACCAGAAAACTGCTCTGCAAGACCATCGAGTTGAGCGTGATCGCGTTCATCAGATAGGACAGCGGAACCAGCCGCGGAATAATCGCGGAGCGCGCGGGCCAGCTAAATACCTCGATAAAAGACGAAACCAGGCCGAAGACATACACGTGCCATACCTGAATCGCGCCGGTCAGCGTCAGAAAAGCCAAGGCCAACGTCGGCGCGAGATGCAAGCTGTAGGTCACGGCGAGAAGTTTTTTTCGGTCGAACGCGTCCGCGAGCGCCCCGGCAAACAGTCCGAAGACGACGTGAGGCAGCGCTTGAAAGAATCCCGTCAGACCGAGTTGAAAGGACGAGCCGGATAGTTGGTAGACCTGGTAAAGACTGGCAACGTTTCGTATCTGCGAAGCGACGGCGGCGAGGACGCTCGCGCTCCAGATCAGTCTGAAATCTCGGATCAGAAGCGACGCCCATGGCCGGATCGCGCTCCCTGCTTGCTCCTGCTGTATTTCCACGCGATCCTCCACTTGCGCCGTGCATCAAAGTACGGAAGGAAGCTGCGCGAGTCAAGGGAAATGGTTATTCGTATACGGGTTACTGGTTGATTGGCAGCGCTCGACGTTACCGAGTCCTCCTGGTAACCAATAACCCAGTAACTACCGGTTGACATGGAACCCCTTTCACAATACGTCTATCTCGTTCGAACGAAGCATTCTCATGGCCTACGACGACCGCAGCGTGAAGCCGATGAGCGCGAGCCTGATGCGCGCGAGAATCGCCACGCGCGTGCTCGCGGGAATGTACGAGAACGCGCCCACCTTGTTGACCAGCGCCGTGCGCTTGAGCGTAGAGCTGCCGGGAAATTCGCGGCGCTCCGGACCGCCTCATCCTTTTACGTTCGCGGTGAGCCCGGCGTGGTGCAGCGGACTCGAAGGCGCGCGGCTCGTCGGAACGCGAAAACTCGACGTCGCCTGGATCAATCCGTCGGTCATCACCACGATGGCGTATCGCGGCAAAGGACCGTTCCGCCGCGCGTACCCGCTCCGAGCGCTGGCGGTCTTCCCCTCTTGGGACCGCTTAGTAGTGGCCGTCGCACCGAAGCTCGGCATCCGCTCGATGGACGAGCTGATAAAAAACCGTCCGGTGCTGCGCGCTTCGGTGGCGACCAACGACTGCGTCGATTTCGCCATCGCGGCGATGCTTAAGGCGCACGATTTGAAGCTCGATTCATTCAAGCGGTGGGGCGGCAAAGTAGAGCTCGTCGAGCGGCCGAGCAATCCGCGCCGGCGCGACGGGATCGTCTCCGGCGAAATCAACATGGTCATCGACGAAGGACTCGACTCATGGGGCGACGTGGCGGCGCAACACGGATTTATATTTTTGCCATTCTCGAAAAAAGCGCTGGTCAAATTGGCGCGCTACGGTTTTACCCGCGCGCCGCTCGGGGGCGGCAGGCTCACGGGAAATTTCGATCCATCCACTGAAGTCATAGATTACAGCGGCTGGCCGATCGTCGCGCACGCGCGCTTTCCCGAGGAGCTGGCGTACCAGTTCGTCGCGGCGCTGGAAAATATTCGAGAAGAAATTCCCTACGACTCGGTCGGGATTCCACCGATGTCCTCGTTCTGCCGCAGCACCGAGGAAGGGCCGCTCGACATCCCGCTCCACCCCGGCGCGGAGCGCTATTACAGGGAAAAAGGATATTTGTGAGGCGCAGGTGAACCGAGCTTGTCTTATCGTCGTGCGCCACGGACAAACGGCTTGGAACGCCGAAGGAAGATTTCAAGGGCAACTGGACAGCCGCCTCACTTCAGATGGCATCGGTCAGGCGCAAGGGCTCGCGCGACGGCTGGCGCAGCAGCGCTTCAGCGCCCTGTACACCAGCGATTTGGGCCGGGCGACCGCGACCGCTCGGATCATCTCGGCCGCAACCGGCCACACGATCGTTCCCGATCCCAGACTGCGAGAAAGGCATTTCGGCGTGTTCCAGGGATTGACGAGCGAAGAGATCAAAGCCGCCTATCCCGACGCCTATGAGCTGCACCGCAAGCGCGATCCGGATTACGTGGTTCCCGGCGGCGAGAGCTTGCGCCAACAGGTAAACCGAAATATCTCTTGTCTGGAGGAATTGGCGGTGAAACACGCCGACGAATCGATCGTCGTCGTTACCCATGGCGGAGTTCTCAGCGCTCTGTTCAGGCACGTTCTCTCTATTGGACTCGATGGGCCGCGTCGCTTCGAGTTTCCGAACAGCAGTCTTAACGTGTTCACTTACGGGGACGGTTCGTGGATGTTGCAAACTTGGGGCGACACGAGTCATTGGAACGGCGCGGAGAAATGACCGAGACGGAGGAGATGATGGAAAAGCTAACCGAACAGACATTGAAGGCGTTGTTGGCTCAACACGGCCTCGAGCCCAAGGAAGGCGACCTGGAGCGCTTCGGTGACGCCATAGAGACGTACCTGGCAAGCCTCCGGGCGATGCACGCCGTCGATCTTGCCGACGAGGAGATCGCGCCCACGTTTCACCCGGAATCTTCCAAAAAGTAAGGAGTGCGCCATGGCTACTCAAAAAAAGCCGCTGCATCATTTAACCATCCACGAAGCACAGAAGCTGATTCGCGACCGCGAGCTCTCGCCGGTCGAGTTGACGCGCGCGATTCTCCAACGGATCGACGCCGTCGACGGAAAACTGCACGCTTATTTGGATCTCATGGCGGAAGAGGCTCTGGACGAGGCGCGCGTGGCCGAGAAGGAAATTCTCCAGGGTAAATACAAGGGTCCGCTTCACGGCATCCCCGTCGCGGTAAAGGATCAGTTGGACGTGAGAGGCGCGCCCGCCCTCATTCGAGGCGGCAAGGCTGAAGCCTGCGCGGACGCCGCCGCGGTCGAAAAGTTGCGGCAGGCCGGCGCCGTCCTGCTGGGCAAGCTCGCGATGTCGAGCCTGCCGATCGAAATTCCACAGCCGTGCAATCCATGGAACACCGGCCGCATCACCGGCGGCTCGAGCACCGGCGGCGGCGCCGCCGTCGCCGCGGGCCTATGCATGGGCGCGCTGGGCGAAGACACCGCCGGCTCGATACGAAATCCGGCTTCTCTCTGCGGCATCGTCGGATTGAAAGCGACCTACGGCCGCGTCAGCCGCGCCGGCCTCGCGCCGCTTTCCTGGTCGCTCGATCATTGCGGTCCGATGACCTGGGTCGTCGAAGATACGGCGCACATGCTTCAGGCCGTCGCCGGTTATGATCCCAGAGATCCCACTTCGATCGATATTCCGGTTCCCGATTACACCGCAGGCCTCAAGACGGACATCAAAGGCATGGCGATCGGCGTGCCGCGCGACTTTATAGAGGAATGCCGCGTGCGCACCGACGGGGAAGTCCTTACCCTGGTGGACAAGGCGATCCGCGACCTGGAATCGCTGGGCGCGCGCGTGCAGGAGGTCAAGCTGCCGACCTTCAAAGTCGCGACGATTGCGACCGCCGTGATCTATTACAATGAGCACTTTGCCGCGCGCAGGAAGGAAGCGAAAGACACTATAAAGAACGCCGCGACTTCGGCGCGCGCGCGCGTCTACCTAGGCTTGCTCACGAGCGCCGCCGACTACATCCAGGCGCAGCGCGTCCGCAGTCGCGTGCGGCGCGAATGCGCCGAGGTTTTTGCCCAAGTCGATCTCCTCGCCCTGCCCTGCCAGTTGAGAACCGCCCCCACGTTCGAAGAGACCGGTCCGCTCGACACCATATATAAACACGTCGCCCCGGAATACCAGGCGCCTTTCGACCTCGCCGGATTGCCGGCGCTCTCCGTTCCGTGCGGCTTCTCGCGCGATCAGCTTCCGGTCGCCTTGCAGGTCGTGGGCAAACCGTTCGACGAGTCCACGGTTTTGCGCGCCGCTTATGCCTATCAGCAGCACGCGAAATGGTACGAGCAACGGCCACCAATTTGAGACCGCGATCCACCGTTTCCATCCGCATGCCGATATCCCTGATATCCAATCCCACGGCTCGTGGTCTGGTCGTACTTTATACCAGCGCTCTGTTCGCCGGAACCTGGGCCATGGTGCTTCCCGCCATTCCGCTGCTGGGCGAATATTTCGGCATCTCTCCGGGAACCGCCGCACAGATCGTCACCGCATTCGCGGTCGGCCGATTCGTCGGCCTGCCGATCAGCGGAGTGGTGCTGGATCGCCTCGGCACGCGCGCCGCGCTTGTGAGCGGGCCGATGATATCCGCAGTCGCCGCTTTCGTGGCGGCGTTCAGCCCGTGGTTCGGCGCGATTTTGATACTTTCGGTGGCGATGGGCGTCGGCGACAGTCTCTGGACTTTCGGACGCGAGATGGCCGGCATCGATCTCGCGCGCCAAGATCAGCGCGGGCGGGTTCTCAGCGGATTCCACGGCGTGCACAACATCGGGCTGACCGTGGGACCGCTGCTCGGCGGCCTGCTCGCCGAAGCGATAGGGTTCCGAGCCGTCTTCATCGCCTTTGGCGCATGCGCCGCGGTCGCCGTGCCGCTGGGATTCAGCGGCCACGAAGCGCCGCCCCCACGCGGCGTAGAACCGATCCCCGCGGGCGCGCGCGGGCGCATCTCGTTGCTCCAGCGGTTACAGCGCTTGAGCGACCTCTTCAAACAGATCCAGCCGGGCTGGCGCGCAACTTACGTCGTCATCGTTCTGGCAACCTTGACAAGCTTCATGCACCGGACCACGTTGCAGAGCATTCTGCCGCTGTACGCGGGCGCCGAGCTCGGCTTTACGCCCAGCGAAATCGGTCTTTTGTTCAGCATCATGGGCATCTTTGTTTTCGCCATGATCCTGCCGGCGGGCTTTATTATCGACAAAGTCGGCAGGAAGTGGGCGACCGTTCCCAGCACCGGCATTCCGGCGCTGGTTTTTATTTTCCTGCCGTTCTCACGGAGCTTCTTCGAGCTTGCCGTGCTCTTGTCGTTCATGGGCGTAGCCAACGGCCTCTCGCTCGGCTCGCTCGCGACTTCGACGTACGACGTGGTGCCGGCCCGCGCCCGCGGCAGGCTGCAAGCGTTCCGCCGGACCGTGGCCGAGACCGGCGCGGTCGGCGCGCCGCTCGTCGGCGGTTTTCTCGCCGACGCGTTCAACCCCGGCGTGCCGTTTCTGGTTTACGCGCCGCTGCTCGTGTTGTCGGCGGTTTTGCTCGCCGTGTTCGGCCGCGAGACGCTAAAAAGATAACGCGATCCGAACCTTCGTGGCCTTCGTGCTCTTCGTGGTGAGAAGATTTCAACCACGAAGGAGACGAAGGAAGAACCTAGGTTCTCAGAGTTACCACTCTCTTTGTCGCAGAATATATTCCGCCGTCCGGTAACTCAGCGCCGCGATCGTCGCCGTCGGCGGATAACCGGCGAGCGTCGGGAAAACCGACGAGCCGACGACGAACAGATTCGGCACGTCGTGGCTCTGGCAGTATTCGTTGACGACCGAGCGGCGCGGGTTGTCTCCCATGCGCGTGCCGCCGGCCCAGCGGTTGGGCCGCTCCTTCCCTCCCGTCCAGACTTTGCTCGCGCCGGTCGCGCGCATGATCTTCTCGCCGATCTCGGCCATGAACCGGTGCAGCCGGTGCTCGTTCTGGTGAAAATCGAACGTGACGCGCGGCAGCGGCACCCCCCAGCGGTCGCGCGCGCGCGGATCGAGATCGACCCGGTTCGCCTTGTGCGGCAAGGTCTCCGGCTGCATGTTGAGGTCGAAAGTCCGCGTGTAGTAACGGGTGAAATAGTCCTTGTACTCTTTTCCCCAGCGCCGGATGTCCGGCGGGACCACGTCCATGCGCGAGACCGGCGTGCCTTCGCCGCTCGTTCCGATCGTGCCGCCGCGAATAAAGCCCAGTCCGGTGTGATCGAAGTTGTCGCCGTTGAAGTCGTCGATCCGCATCGCGGCGGAGCCGGGCCCGATAAATCCGTTGATGATAAAATGGTCGAACAGCCCGTAGGCGCGCACGTCGCCGTGCGCCAGGATGTATTTGCCGACGAGACCGCTGGAGTTCGCGAGCCCGCGCGCAAACCGCGGCTCCTCCGTTTTCGATAAAAGCAGCAGCCGGACATTTTCAAATACGAACGCCGCCAAAATAACGATTCGAGCGCGCTGCCCCCGGAGGTTCCCGTCGGGATCGAAATAAGAAACGCCGGTCGCCTTGCCGGCGCCGTCCACGTTGACGCGAACAACTTTGCAGTGGGTCCTGAGATCGAAGTTCCCGGTCTCGACCGCGACGGGAATCGTGGTGTAAAGCGTCGCCGCTTTGGCGTGCACGTGGCAGCCGTAAAAGTTGCAGTGGCCGCAATAAACGCAGGCCGGCCGCTCGGCGATTCTCGCATCGAACGGCGCAGCGGGACGATACGGCTCGGAGAGAATGCCGGCCGGCGTGTCGTAAGGATGATAGCCGAGTTTTTTGCACGCCGCGGCGAATAATTTCATCCTGGCGCTCTCGCGCAGCGGCGGCAGCGGATAGCCGCGCTTGCGCGCTCCGGCGAAAGGATTCGCGCCGGCCCGGCCCGAGACGCCGAACTCCCACTCGAACTTTTCATAGTACGGTTCCAGATCGTCATAGCCGAGCGGCCAATCGACGACGTCGTAGCCGCCGAGGTCCGCGCCGGCGCGCTCGGCGCCGCCGCTGAGAACTTCATTCGTATAGACTTTGAAATCGCCGGGCATGTAGCGCGAGGCTTGGCCGGTCCAATGAAGCAGCGCGCCGCCGAGGACATTCAGCGGGCTGGTGCGGTAGCGCAGCTCCGCGGGCGCGCCCGCGCGCGTCCGGCTCGTCGTCGGCTCATGCCGCACCCAGTCGAGCTGATCGGCGCGCGCGATGAACTTGATCGAGTCGCGCGGCGCGTAGTCCTCCGGCCGCGGCGCCGGCCCGCGCTCGAAGCCCACCACCCTCAGTCCCGCGGAAGCGAGCTCCTTGGCGAGAATACCGCCGACGGCGCCGACCCCCACGAGGCAGACGTCTGCAATCGACCCGCCGCGCGTCATTCCTCCTCCTGTTGCGGCCGATCAGCGGCAACGGGAGAAAGATCCACCTGCTGATCGATGTACGCGTCGGGATAGCCGAATTGTTGTCCCGGAAATCCCACCAGGCGCCAGCCGATCAAACCTCGATTGCCGCCGTACTCGGGCTCGCCGAAAATTCCCTCCAAGACGTGGCAACGCACCGTTTCGAAAAACTCCGCGGCTTTTTTTGCCTCCGGCGTTTGCCCCGCTGCGAAATCCGCCAGGACGGCATCCTTATCCGCGTCGTTCAGTCGCGCGAATTTTCCGCCGAACTTGCGGCGCGCGCAGCGGTCGACGGCGCGCAGCCCTTTCCGATAGCTCGACAACAATTCCGCACAGGGCCCGGCGAGCGCGCGCTCGATATAATCGACCGCGCCCGCGTCCACGGCGCCCGGAGTGTCCGTGGCCGGAAAAATTCTTTCGGCGAGCGCCGCCAGAAGCCGCTTCTCGTTTCGCGTCAGCGTTGCGGCGCGGGAAGGCGCGGCGTCTCGATGCGATTTTTCGTCGGATTCCATGGGTGAAACGATCCTTTCGTTTTCTGCCGACCATACTCCGGCTGCCGCCGCCGCCGCAAGCGAAACGTCGCGGCGAGCGTAAAATAGTTTGCCTGACTACGGGAATTACCTCATTGAAAAATGGAAGCCGCCCACTAGGATGAGAATTGTACGCGGCGCAATTTTTTCACGTCGCGCCATTCTTACCTCGAAGCGAGGCCCCCCATGCGAGCAGTTTGTTGGAACGGCAAGAAAGACATTCGCGTCGAAACCGTCACCGATCCCCGCATCCTCAACCCCCGCGACGCGATCGTCGAGACCGAGCTCACCGCGATTTGCGGCTCCGATCTCCATCTCTACAACGGCAATATTCCAACCATGGAATCCGGCGACATTCTCGGCCACGAATTTCTCGGCCGCGTGATGGAAGTCGGACCGGAAGTGCAGAACTTGCGGCCCGGCGACCGCGTCGCGGTTCCGTTTCCGATCGCGTGCGGCCGTTGCTTCTACTGCAGCCGCGAGGCCTATTCGTTCTGCGACAATTCCAACCCGAACGCCTGGATGGCGGAAAAAATTTACGGCTATTCGCCGGCGGGCCTGTTCGGCTACTCGCATATGCTGGGCGGTTATGCCGGCGGCCAGGCCGAGTACGTTCGGGTCCCCTACGCGGACGTCGGACCGGTCAAAGTTCCCGCGGAATTGAGCGCCGAGCAAGCGCTTTTTCTAACCGATATCTTTCCCACCGGATACCAGGCGGCTGAGAACTGCGATCTTCAGCCGGGCGATGTGGTCGCCGTTTGGGGCTGCGGCCCGGTCGGTCAATTCGCCATTCGCAGCGCCTTTCTTCTCGGCGCCGACCGGGTGATCGCGATCGACTCGGTGCCGGAGCGTCTGGAGATGGCGCGGCGCCAGCAAGGGACCGAGATCGTCAACGAGGAAGAGGTTTACGTTCCCGACGCGCTGCGCGAATTGACCGGCGGGCGCGGTCCGGACGCCTGCATCGACGCCGTCGGAATGGAAGCGCACGGCCACGGGCTCGCAGGACTGTACGACGCGACCAAACAAAAACTTATGCTGCAGACGGACCGGCCGACCGCGCTGCGTCAGGCGATCAACGCGTGCCGCAAGGGCGGAACGGTCTCGATTCCCGGAGTCTACGGCGGATTCATCGACAAATTCCCCATCGGCGCCGCCTTTGGCAAAGGGCTGACGCTAAAAATGGGCCAGACGCATGTTCAGAAATATCTCCGCCCGCTGCTGGAGCGGATCGAAGCGGGCCACATCGATCCCTCTTTTGTCGTGACGCACAGAATGCCTCTGGAAGAGGCGCCGCACGCTTACGAGATTTTCAACAACAAGGAGGACGGATGCATCAAAGTAGTTCTGAGGCCATGAGCGCGACCGCCCGCGATTTCGCGGAAGAAAAATTCGACTTCATCAACGTCGGGCCGGTGGAACGGTGGCTTTCGCTCGCGGCCGCGACATTTCTGCTGGTTTCGGGCGCGCGCCGCCGGAGTCTGTCGCGGATTCTGGGAGCAGGCGCCTTGTTCTACCGGGGCGCGACCGGTTTTTGTCCGATCTACGAAGCGCTCAAATCCGGCGCGGGCGCCGGCGTCGAGATCGAAAAGAGCATCACCGTTTATCGCCCGGTGGAAGAGATTTATCACCTCTGGCGCAACGTGGAGAATTTGCCGCGCTTCATGTCGCACCTGGAATCGGTGATTGCGATCGACCCCAAGCGGTCCCACTGGGTCGCCAGGACTCCCGGACCGCTGTGCCTGGAATGGGACGCCGAGATTACCGAAGAGCGGCCCAACGAAGTCATCTCCTGGCGCTCGCTGCCGAACTCCGACATCGAGCACAGGGGTGCGGTCTATTTCCGCCCGGTGCCGGGCAAGAATGCGACCGAAGTGCGAGTGTCCGTGTCGTATAAACCGCCCGGTGGAGTTGCCGGCGCGGCATTGGCGAAATTGCTTTCCTCCGTAACGGAACACCAACTCCAGGAAGACCTGCGCTCGTTCAAGGCGATCGTCGAAGCCGGCGAGAAACCCACGATCGCGGGACAGCCGGTCGGCGTCACTTTGCATTGAAAGCCGCGAGTACAATCGGGAAGAATAAAATTCCCAGGAAAGAGTGAATCATGATGACCAATCGTCGCTTGACGTTTCCTCTGTTTCCGTTCGCCGCGCTCGGCGCGGCGGCGTGGGCCGCGAATTTCTTTCTGCGCGAGCGCCGGCGCATCAATTTCAGCGGAAAAACGGTGCTGATCGCGGGCGCGTCGCGCGGCCTTGGCCTCGAGCTGGCGCGCGGCTTTGTCAGAGAAGGCGCCAAAGTGGTGCTGCTGGCGCGCGAGCGCGAGCAGCTCAGAAACGTCGCCAACGAGTTCGCGCTCTACGGCGACAGCGTCTCGGTTCTCGAGTGCGACGTGCGCAAGCAGGACGAGGTGCGCAAGACCGTCGCGGCCGTCTATGAACAATTCGGCAATGTCGACGTTCTCATCAACAACGCCGGGATCATCCAGGTCGGTCCGGTCGAGCACATGAAGCTGGAGGACTTTATCGATGCGATGGAAGTTCACTTCTGGGGCCCGCTGTATCTGATGCTGGAAATCGTGCCGCAGATGAAGCGCCGCGGCGAAGGGCGAATCGTGAATATTGCGTCGATCGCGGGCAAGGTCGCCATTCCCCACATGCTCCCCTACGTCGCCAGCAAGTTCGCGCTCGTGGGACTTTCCGAAGGGCTGCGGACCGAACTGGTCAAGGACGGCATCTACGTGACGACCGTCTGCCCGGGATTGATGCGGACGGGATCGCATCTGAATGCCCTGTTCAAGGGCGATCATGAGAAGGAGTTCGCGATTTTCAGCATCGCCAACGCCTCGCCGCTGCTCTCGACGAGTTCAGAGCGCGCCGCGCGGCGCGTCATCGAAGCCTGCCGCTACGGCAAAGCGGAGATCTTCATCACGCCGCAAGCCGCCGTGCTGCATCTGATGAACAGCGTCTTTCCGGGCCTCATCGCCGAGAGCTTGAGCCTCGTCGACCGCGCGCTGCCGGGCGCACGCGGCGCCGCCGGCGATGTCCTGAAGCGCGGCTGGGAAAGCCGCTCGCGACTGGCGCCTTCCCTGCTGACCCGGCCGGCCGACCGCGCCGCCAGCCGCAACAAGGAACACCCGCGCCTAGTCTCGGGCTCGTAGATCCGGACGTCGTCAAAAGTAAGAAACGATTTTTTCGCGAATTCGGCTTCAGGATTCGGTTTTCAAAGCGCCGTCGATGGCTTTCTTCAGCAATTTGAAAGTTATCGGCTTTGACAGAAAAGCCGTAGCGCCGGCTTTTACGGCCGCGGTCGTCAAATCGGATCGGCCCGAATAGAGGATAACGGGGATGAACGATGTTTTTGGGTTCTGTTTGAGTCTGATCGTAAGCTCGATGCCGTTCATCCGTGGAAGCTCAACACAGGCCACGATCAGGTCCGGCCCTTCGGAAAGCGCAGCGGCGGCCGCCTCCTCACTGCCTTCGGCTTCGAGAATTTCGTAACCGAGCCTCTTATTAAGACCCGCAACGATGCGCCGGGAGTTCCCGTCGTCATCGACAATAAGAATCGTTTTCGCCACCTAATCCCCCGAGTGGAAATTTTCTATTGGCACAGTGAAGCAAAAACATGACCACCTGAATGCTTTTTTCTTTTATGCGAAAACCTTGCGGCCTAACCGCTAGTTACGAACTTTCGCGCGGTGCGATTTAAGCTATCCCGCTTCGACCGAGCGTTCAGAACCATGCGTTCCCGTCAATTTTTTGACGGGCTCTCGGAAATCCGGTGATCTCTTTGCGTGGGACCTGAAGATTCTTTAGACGTTCACAAGCGATGGAACGTTGACAAAGCCGAAATCGGTCTTAGCTTCGGCTTGCGCTCCTCGGCGATCGCGCGGTAATGCCGTAGGGGACAATTCCTCATTGACAAAGAATTTATTTCGGTATTATTTAGGTGCGTCATTCGATTTTCCCATCGGCTGTTGCCATAACTTCCGCATCGTCCTCCGGCAACAAAGCTGGGCTAAACGCAATGCCTCATGTCCACGAGCCGCTGAGCCAGGGCACCGGAATCGAACCGGAGACTCTGTTGGAGATAAAGCAAGAGTTGACCGGCAACCTGCGTCAAATACAAAAGATGGAGACGTTGGGCGCGCTGGTGGGCGGGATTGCGCATGACTTCAACAACATTCTGGGCATCCTTCAGGGCCAACTCTCCGTTCTTCAAGAGGAAGGAGATAATCCTGCGGTGCGCGCCGAATCCCTCGATCAGGCGCAAAAAGCTTTGTGCCGGGCCACCGGCGTCGTGCGGCAATTGCTCACCTTCGCGCGCAAAGCGGAAGTAAAGTTTGCCACGCTCGACATCGATCAAGTCGTTGCAGAATTGCTGCAGATGGTCCGAGAAGCTTTTCCCAAAAACCTGGACATTTCATTCAGTTCGGACCGGACGGATCACTTTATCGCGGGCGACGATAACCTGCTCGATCAAGCGCTGCTCAATCTCTGCATCAATGCGCGGGATGCCATGCCGGCGGGCGGCGCGCTCAGGTTCGATACGGGGACGTTCGGGCATGAAATCCACGAAAGGTTTCCGGAAGCTCCAGAGCTCGAATACGTTTGGGTTCGGGTGAAAGACACGGGCATCGGTATGGACGACGCGACGCGCGGCCGCATCTTCGAGCCCTACTTCACGACCAAGGACCCGCAGGTGTCCAGCGGTCTCGGCCTCGCCATGGTGTATGGGATCGTGAAGCTGCACAAGGGATTCATCTGTGTCGATAGCGAATTGGGCAAGGGCACGACGTTCTCCTTATATTTTCCGAAACAGCGGGAAGCGGTTCGGCCGAGCGCGAGCGGCAAGTTCGAGGAAGAGGCTGGAATTGTCGGCGGCAACGAATCGGTCCTTTTCGCGGAAGACGAAGGTTTGCTGTTGCGGGTGATCAAGCGCGCTCTCGAAAAAAGAGGCTACCACGTCCTGGAAGCGAGAGATGGTCTACAGGCCATCGCAACCTACCGCGAGCACAAAGATGAAATCGCGCTAGTCGTGCTGGATATGGGGTTGCCGAAGATGAGCGGTTGGGAGGTATTTCAAAGGCTCAAAGAAATAAACCCTGATCTAAAAGCCATAGCGACCAGCGGCTACATCGATCCCGATCTGAAAGAAAGGATGCTGCAAGACGGCGTGAAAGCGGTCGTGTCGAAGCCCTTTCCCCCGGTTGAAATGCTCAAGGTCATCCGGAGCGTGATCGACCGTCCGCCACTCTAACCCGCCAGAGGTCCGTCTACCGTCGGTTTCTCCACCCGCCTTGCTTTCCATTGAAGCGAAGTCGGCGCGTCGGTCCGGCGCGCGCATATCGCTCCGATCCATGCTATCATCCGACCGCATATGGAAAGTCCCGGCGGATGGACGACGCAGGAACAAGCCCGCTATCTGCGCGAACTCAAACCTTACTTTATCGCGAGTGTGCTCTTGATCCTGGCGGGAGCGGCTTGCGGCGTCGCAAGCTCCATACATATACCGGCCTTTTCAGGGCCGTTCGGGGAGTCTCTCAGAGAATTCGCCAAAGGATTTCTCGGCCTGCCGCGGCCGTATCTGGCGCTGGCAATCTTTCTCAACAACAGCCTCAAGACTTTGGCGGTCATCGTCGCCGGCGTGCTCGGCGGCATCTTGCCGCTCGTTTTCTTGCTGGGGAACGGCTTCGCCCTCGGCATCGTCTTTTACGCTTCCCTAGCCTCTAAAGGACTCCCCACGTTCTTTCTCTCCATCACCCCGCACGGCTTGTTCGAGCTGCCGGCGATATTATTGGGCAGCAGCATCGGCCTCATGCTGGGAGTGCGCGCGATCAAGCGGTTATTCGGAAACGGAGGAACCACGATCGGCGAAGATTTTCGACGCGGTCTTAGATTTTATGTCGTCGTCATCATGCCTTTGCTGCTGCTCGCAGCTTTTATCGAAGCATTCGTCACCGCGTCGCTGGCCTCGAAGTAGCGGGCGCTCTCCAATTGATATCAGGACTGCCGATTTTCAACCGGATTCCCGGCCGTCACTCGACGAAACCACGCATCGCGCGCGGTGTGACGAGAATCGGCACACTGTACGCCTTGGTAAAATCGACCACCGTCATGCCGAGATCTTTTATCCCCGGCCGATATTTTTTCAGATACTCCTCGACCCGCGCCGGGCTGGGCGGCGCGTCCAGAATTCGCGCTTCGCCCAAAAACACCGCGACGTCGCCGCCGTCCTCGTCGGTGTTGAAGTTGAGCGAGACTCGCGGATTGCGCGGGATGTGCCGTAACTTGGCTTTGTCTTTTTGGCTGAAGTGCAAAAACGTTTCGCCGTCCCAATGAAACCAGACCGGCCTCGGCTGCGGCGCGTTTTTTTCATCGACGGTGGTGAGCCAGATGACTTTCTCTTCTTGCAGACGGCGCTTTACGTGCCGGCCGAATTTGGTGTTGAAGTTCAGCATAGGACGCCCTCCTTGCAGTGAAATTTAACCACGCCGATGGCGTTGGCAAAGGACACGGCGTAATCTACCCGGCAGGTGTAAACCGTTTTCGCTTCGCATCCATTTGGTTTAATATGGAGCCAGCTTATGGAATTCAGAACCGACGATCTACGGATCAAGGAGATCAAAGAGCTCTTGACGCCGGCGAAATTGCTCGGCGAAGTCGCCATCACGGTGAAAGCCGCGCAGACGGTATACGAGTCGCGCCAGGCGATCCATCGCATTCTACACGGCGCCGACGACCGTTTGCTGGTCATCATGGGGCCGTGCTCGATTCACGACGTCAAGGCCGCCCATGAGTACGCCGGCAAATTGAAAGAGGCCAAAGATCGTCTGGCCGGAGACCTCGTGGTCGTGATGCGCGTTTATTTCGAGAAGCCGCGCACCACCGTCGGATGGAAGGGACTGATCAACGATCCCGATCTCGACGGCAGCTTCCGCATCAACGACGGGCTCAGGAACGCGCGCCGGCTGCTGCTCGATCTCAACGAAATGGGCATGCCGGCGGCGAGCGAGTTCCTCGACATGATCACGCCCCAGTACATCGCCGACCTGGTCTCGTGGGGCGCGATCGGCGCCCGCACGACCGAGAGCCAGGTGCACCGCGAGCTGGCGTCCGGCTTGTCGTGTCCGGTGGGATTCAAAAACGGCACCGACGGCAATATCCGAATCGCGCTCGACGCGATTCGCGCCGCGCATGCGCCGCATCACTTTTTGTCGGTGACCAAGGCCGGACGCTCGGCGATCGTCTCCACCACCGGGAACGAGGATTGTCACGTCATCCTGCGCGGCGGCCAACAACCGAATCATGACGCGGCCAGCGTGGACGCGGCGGCGAAAATCCTCGCCGAGGCCGGCATCCCGGCGCGCATCATGATCGACTTCAGCCACGGCAACAGCGCCAAAGACGCTCAGAAACAGATCGATGTCGGGCGCGAAGTGGCGGCCGAGCTCGCCGGCGGCGACGGCCGCATCTTCGGCGTGATGGTCGAGAGCCACTTGAAAGCCGGCCGCCAGGATTTACTCCCCGGCAAGGAACTCGTCTACGGGCAGAGCATCACCGACGCCTGCATCGGCTGGGACGACAGCCGGAAGGTGCTGGAGGTTTTGGCCGACGCGGTGCGCAAGCGGCGATTGAAAGAAGCGGCGGAGTCCGTGACGTAATAGAGGTTCGCGTCGATATAACTATCGTGAGATGTTCTTACGTGTCAGCCGCGCAAAAAAAGCCCGGCTGGAATACTCCAGGCCGGGCTTTTCGTCGATCAGAAATCGAAAATAATTTTCGCCGACGTGCTCAATATCCCGGCTTCGGCGCGGGCTTGGCTCCCGGCTT
>DASXRG010000004.1:0-11304 GCA_036506735.1 Binatia bacterium
TCCCACCATGACGCCGAAGTTATCGCCGGCGGTGAGTTTGCGTCCCGCAAGCATGGAAATGGCCGAGCCGATGCGTGCCTCGGGCTCGGGTTCGATGCCCTCGCCAAGGATCGGCAGCTCGCCGCGGCCGTTGCTGATCAAGCCGGAAAAGCTCACGCGCGCCGCGCGCGCCACAACTCCCGGAACGGCATCGACCACACGCTCGATTACATCAGGGCTTTCAATGAGAAAGTCGTACGGATGGTGACCGCCACTGGCGAACTGTCCGCTCTTGTAGATTTGCAGGTGCCCGAGCTGCGAGCGGATCGTGGCTTCGCGAAGCTGCAGCAAGATGTCATCGATGAAGCCTCCGCTCAAGACGAGGCTGGCCACCCCGAGGGCGATCGCGGCGAGCGTCAAACCCGACCGCGTTCGCTGGCGCAGAATGTTGCGGCGGGCAAGCTTGAACACGGGTGCGGGGTCTCGGTCAGCGGTTGTGCCGGAGCGCGTCGACGATCGGCAGGCTGGCTGCCTTCCACGCCGGATAAACACTCGCCAAAGTCGTCGACACTATGGCGATGCCGCATGCCGCGAGGGCGAGAGGGGAGGTGATTATGATCTGCGCCGAGTATCCGCCGCGACGTCCGGGGGGAGGCGGCATCGGGATGCCGACATAGGACAGCAACTCGGCAAGCCCGAATCCGATTCCCAATCCAGCCAGGCCTCCGATCACGCCTAGCAGCACCCCCTCGAGCATGAACAGCCGCAGGATGGCGACGCGCGGCGTACCCATGGCCATGAGAGTACCGATCTCCCCGGTGCGCTCCAGCACGTTCATGGTAAGCGTGTTCGAGATGCCGAGAATAATGATGACACCGATCAGCACTGCCACGACATAGATCTGCCGCGACAGCAGGACGACGGTCTTCCTGTAGAAATCCGACAGGTCGCGCCAGGAGGCAAGCTCGAAGCGATCGGTCGGAAGTCGAGCGCGGAGATACGCCATCGTCTCGTCGGTATGCTCGGTCGCGTCGAGGCCCACGACCCAGACGTGCGCTCCCCGCAGTTTGAGCAACTGCGAACCCAGCGCAAGGGGCATGCGGACCGCGCTGTCGTCGTGTCCCTTGACTCCGGTCTCAAAGGTCCCGCGGACACTGCCCTCGACGGCGTTGATGCCCCCGCCCGGGCGGCTGACGATGAAGCTGACGCGATCGCCGCGCTTGATGCCAAGCGAATTGGCAAGACCGCTGCCGAGAAGCACCCCGGAAGGGTCGGCGCCGGAGAGGTTCTCTCCGGTGACGCCAAGCACCTTGCTGATCAACTTGTCTGCTTCCGGATCCACCGCTTCTCCGGTAAAGGCGACCGTGATTTCACCGCTGCTCGCAAGTCCGTTCAAGACGAAGCGTTGGTCGAGCACCTCTGCCCCTGGGGCGGAGCGCACGGTCTTGAGCTCGGCCGCGTCCGACGCTAGAAGATAGGCGCTCGGGTCGGCAAATCCCGCAGCGCGAAAGCCTGGGCGCGAAATTTGAATATGCCCCAGACCGGTCTGGATCGCAGCTTCGCGTATGGCCCAGTAGATCCATTCGATAAAGCCGCCAGCCAGCAGCAGCGCAACGACGCCGAATGCGATCGCCGAGAGGGAAATAAGTGTTCGCGTCCGGTGCCGGCTTATGTTGCGCGAAGCAAGCTTGAGCTGGGACCGGGACACGATGCGTCCGGCCGCGATCGTCATGCTGCGGATTTCCACGCGCAGGGCCCTCGAATATGGCCGAGAATCTCGCTCAGACTCAAGACGCGCGGCTTTTCACACATGGGCCCGGCGCGGCGATCGGACCGGCGGCGCGTCGCTTGCGTGTAGCATACTTGGCTGTGGGTACGGTCAGCGCGCTCTTCCCTTTGCACCCGCAGGCTTTGGCCCGAGTTGGCGTTTGTATTGGCGTCGCATTGTACGTCGTTAGCCGGTGCCAGACGCGCTCTCCCGTGCCGCCTCGTGGACGCATATCTCCCTTAACCGGCTGTTGTAAGCGACAATCTCCACGCTGTCGCGTTTGCTTACAGCGATATCCCGATTTTCTTGAATCGCCCGGCGTGCATCCCAGGAAGTCGCCGCCGAGGCGCTCCGAACCTCGGGGTCGAAATTTGAGCCCGAACCTGGAACGAGATATCCCGAGTTTCAATCCGCAGATCCCGCTATGCCCGGACACCGCTGGCGGCGACCGGCACTGCGCCTTGGCACCGCCGCAAGCGTAAGGATCGCTCAGCAGGAGGGTCACCCGGCGCAAATCGTAGCTGGCGGACTGAGCTTCGCTATGCTTTTGTCCTATGCGTTTGTCAAATATCTTTACAGTCCTAGTCTTTGACGAGCCCCCGGAAAATACAACTCCCTGTTCGCAAAGTGCCTTTTATAAGTGGCATGGTCCCTGCTCCGCGGAGAGCAGCACGGCATCGCCGGCGGTCGACCCATGCCTCAAAGGAGCATTCGATGCACATGACCAAATTGGTAGCAACGCTGGGGCTGGCCCTCGGCCTGTCAATGGGAGCGCAGGCAGGGGTCCTGTTCGACGCGGACGGCTCGGGCTCAGCGACCGGACCGATCGACGTCGGGCAACTGGACTGGAGCGCGACGAGCGCTGTGGCAGTGGGTGGCAACACCGCGATCGCTGCCTTCCTCGCCTCTGGCGGCACGTGCCCAGCCGGCTCGTGCACGTTCACCGTTCTCACGCAGGCGCGGCTCGTGGCTACAACCAGTCAGACCGGCACGCCCAATACGCCGAGCGGGCTGAACACGTCTTACGAAATCACGATGATCGCGGCCTTTCAGGAAACGGTCACGAACGTTCTTCCCGGCCTTTTTGGCCCGGGCACAGGGGAAGCATTTTTCTCAACCACGGGGACAGGCCTCCTGCAGATTTACTTCTCCGTGGTCAACTCGGACGACCTCACCGGACACGGCTTCAACGACGGCAGGTTGATTCTGCAGGGGACCTCGGATCAATCCGGCAAAATAGGAACCTTCACGGTGATTGACGCCACGCCCGTGCAATTCGACCAGTTTCCGGGTGGGGTGCCTGGGCCCGGCACCGACGACTATGGCGACGGCACGTGCCCCGCTCTGGGCACGAGTCAGTGCTCGACATCAGGCACCGGTAGCCAACAGCCGTTTGCGGTCGACACTCTGACGCAGGACTTTTCCTTCTTCCTGACGCAGTTGGCGACCTTCGGCATCACCTTTGCGAACATCTCGCAGTCGATACCTTTTACCAGTGTGCAGCCGAGCGATTGCTTCACGATACCGACACCGGGGGTCGTTACCACTTCGACCGTCGGCGCTCAACCGTGTGCGCTCATTCATTTCGACACGCTCTATATGTTTCAACCGCCCGATCCGAATGGCGGTTATCTCCCGGTGGTCGGCTTCATCAACGGCCTCTTCACGTCGGGTCCGGACTTCGTCTTCCAGACCGACTTCAACTCGTCGCTTACGGCGGCGCAGAGGGTTCCCGAACCCGGTAGCCTGGCGCTCCTTGGCCTGGGATTGGCAGCCCTCGGCGCGGGCTTGAGACGCCGGCGTGCTGAGCGGCTGAATTAGATCATCCGCCTCAGGGGTACGCGGGGGGCTTCGGCCCCCCGATTTTTTGGGGCCTCTCGTTTTCCGCCGTATTCTTCGCGATCGCGGCCATTCCATGCCGACGCAGTAAGCTGTCCGAGCTTTGGAACGCCCGCGAAACCCGGGCAATGGACGGAGAGCGAAGATAGAGTCGATCGAGCAACTCATCGCGCGCACCTGGGACGTTATCGTGGTAGGCACCGGAATGGGAGGCGCCACGCTGGGGTACGCCCTGGCTCGGGCTGGTCGGAGCGTGCTGTTTTGCGAGCGAGGACCATCCACGCTCGGCGGGAAAGGCCTGCGCGGAGAATATCCCGAAGTGCGGTTCGCTCGAGACGGCGATCGCGCGAGCGAGTTGAGCGCGCGCCTGTCGAGCGCCGGTCGCTGGACGGAGGAGCTTTGCGATCTTTCCGCCGCCAAGCGGCATTCGTTCGTCCCGTTCATCGGTGCCGGTACAGGGGGATCGAGCGCGCTTTACGGCATGGCGCTGGAGCGCATGTTTCCAGCGGATCTCGAGCCGCGTCGATACCATCCCGCAGCGATCGATTCGAGTCTGCCGGAGCGTTGGCCGATTTCCTACGACGAATTGGCTGCCTATTACACGAAGGCGGAACACCTGTATGGCGTGCGAGGGAGTCTCGATCCCCTGCGCAAAGACACGACCTTCGGATACATCGGCGATCCGCCTCGGTATTCGCCTGCCGCCCAGGAGCTGGTGAGCTTTCTGCGCAAGCGGGGATTGCATCCTTATCCGCTGCCGCTCGCATGCAATCACGTGCCGGGGTGCACGGGCTGCCAGGGCTACTTGTGCGACAAGCGGTGCAAGAACGACAGCGGTGAGGCCTGTCTCGCTCCCGCGTTGACCGATCACGACGCGTCGCTCCTCGATGCTTGCGAGATCCTCAAGGTCGAATCGACCGCGCACACCGTCACCGGCGTGATCGCAAGATGGCGTGGACGCGATTACCGGCTCAAGGGGAAGGTCGTCGCGCTCGCCGCGGGCGCGCTGGCGACGCCCGCGCTGCTCTTGCGGTCCGCCACGGCGGACTGCCCGACAGGCCTGGCCAATGCATCGGGGCTGGTGGGCAGGAACCTGATGCGACACTGCGTCGACCTGTATGCGGTATTCACGAAAGAGCGGCCCGATACGGGCGGCAGCCTCAAGGAAATAGGCCTCAATGATCTGTACGCCGAGCAAGAATCCAAGCTGGGCTCAGTCCAATCTTTCGGCCGGATGCCGCACGCGCAGCTCCTCGTCGACGGCATCGAGGAAGAGCTGCGTGCCCGATCGGTCGCTCCGACGGCTGCCGCGTACGGTCTCGCGAAACCATTGCTGCGCAGCGTTTTCGACAGATTGTTCTCGCGTGCGCTCGTCCTTGCGACCATCATGGAAGACTTGCCGTATCGCGAGAATCGGATCATCGACTACGATCGGCCGGGCAAGCCCCCGACGCTTGCGATCGAGTACGCGATCAGCGACTACGACCGGCGCCGGCTGTCGGATTTCCGTCGCCGCATGCGGCGCATCCTGAAGCCTTATCGGCATCTGCTGCTGAAACAAGGCGAGAACAACCGCCGTCTCGCCCACGTTTGCGGCACGTGCCGGTTCGGGCTCGATCCGCGGGATAGCGTCCTCGACCGCGACAACAAGGCGCACGGGATCGACAACCTGTACGTCGTCGACGCTTCATTTTTCCCGTCAAGCGGAGGAACCAATCCGGCTCTGACGATCGCAGCCAATGCGTTGCGAGTCGCGGAGCATCTGATAAACCGGAACGGCGCCGGGCGTTGACGAGCAATTCGATTCACCGGCCGGCCAGGACGGCTCGGATAACCGGCGCAGCAACAGGAGGAGCCGATGCAACTGTCGACGTATAGAGGCGATTGGGCGCTGGTGACGGGCGCCTCGTCGGGGATCGGTCGCGAGTTCGCGTTGGCTTTGGCCGCCGCGGGAATGAATCTGGTTCTGGTTGCGCGCCGCAAAGACAGACTCGACGAGATTGCGGCCGAGCTGACCGGCCGGCACGGCGTCGAGTCGCGGGTCGTGGTCGCAGATCTGGCGCGCGCCGGCGCGCCCGCGGATATCAAGGCGCTTCTCTCATCGGAGGGTCGTCGCATCCGGCTGCTGTGCAACAACGCCGCATTTGGACGGTGGGGCCGGTTCGAGAACACGTCCGCTGCGGTCTATCAGGACATGGTCCAGGTGAATATCACCGCGCTGGTCGCGACCTGTCATACTTTCCTGCCGGATCTGCGGACGTTCCCGTCGAGCGTCATCATCAACGTCGCGTCTGCCGCGGCGTATCAACCCGTGCCCTACATGGCCGTATATGCCGCGACGAAGGCGTTCGTAGCGAGCTTCAGCCAGGCGTTATACGGAGAGTGGAAGGATTACGGCGTGCTCGTCCAGACACTCGTTCCGGGCCCGACCGAGACGGAATTCGATGTCGTGGCGGGCGCCTACCCGACCGTGGTTATCAAGCGGGTCCCGGCGGCGCAGGTCGTACGCGATTCCTTGGCGCGATTGAGCGCGGAGGACCCGGTCGCGCTGAGCGCGAGGGGCACGCTCGCGCAACGGTTCTTCGCGGGTCTGTTTCCACCGCGCATCGTCATCCGCGAGGTGGCGAAAAGATTTCGGCCGCCGGATTGACGGGATTGGCGTTCGATCGGGACGTCGAGTCCTAGCCGCGAATGTCGTCCTGAGAGAGGTCCTTGATCTTTCGGGCCGGGACGCCGCCCCAAAGCTCACCGGGGGCGATTCTCGTCCCCATCGCCACGACGGAGCACGCGGCCACCACCGAGCCGTCGCCGATCTCCACACCCGGCATGATGACCGCGCTGACGCCGACGGTCGCGCGCTGCCCGATCCTGATCTCGCGCAAGATGATCCGTCCGCTGGTGATCGCGTGCGCGGTGACGACGCAATACTGGCCCAGGATCGCTCCGTCCCCCATGGAGATCAGCGGCGGCTCGTTCATGTGTCCCGCGAACGCTGTATTCCGGCCGACCTTTGCGCCGAACAGCGCGGCGACGAGTGGCTTTGCAAACACGGTCGTGAAGGGAACCAGCGCGAAGCGGCCGAATTCGTACACCGCCGTGAACAGCTTCCAGTAGGCGAAATGCGGATGATCCATCGAATATTCGCCGGGCCGAAGCGGACGCATCCAGAGCAGCAAGCGCAGGAAGATGGCGGAGAGCAAGCCGTAGCTCAGCAGGAAGAAGAATCCGTCGACGATGACATGGTAGGCGCCAAACGCTTGTCGCGAGAACGGCGCGACCGCGCTGACGGTGACGATCAGCGCGGCCGCCGCGATCAAGGCGATACACAGACCGGAAATCAGAAAGTCCACCGCGCTCGTCTTCATGCTAGAGCCCCCATGGAAGGACCAATCGAATGAGGCGATCTACCGCGGCGCGCCGATGCTGCGGCGCCGACCGCGATTGAGCTCCGATCCGGAAACGGACGGATCGCCGCTACGCCTGGCTGTCGGAGGACCCGCTCAGAGCTGTCGAAGCAATGCCTGAGCTTCCTGGCGCTGCGGAAATTTCTTGTTCTTGGTCAACAGATCTCCCAGCTCCTGTCGCGCCCGGGTGACGTCGCCCGATTTTGCCAGCGCCGCCGCCCAGTGGTAGCGGATCGATGTCGAGGCGGGAGCTTTCTCGACCGCCTTTTTCAGCAGCTCCGCAGCTCGGCTCGTTTCGCCCCGTTCCACCAGGATCCAGCCTAAAGTATCCATGATTTCCGCGTTTTCCGGCGAGAGCTGATACGCCTGTTCAGCGGTGGCGAGCGAGCGCGGATCCTTTTCCTGCTGGTACAGCCAGGCGAGATCGTTGAGGGCGCGAGCGTTCTTCGGGTCCATTTGCAGGACGAGCTCGTACTGCTCGATTGCCTGCTTGTTGTGACCTCCTTTGATGTAGGTTTGTGCAAGATACGTGCGGACGCCTACATCGGCCGGCTGGTCCTTGAGCCATGCAATGAGCCTCCGGTCCGCTTCCTGCGCGCGCCCGCTGGCGCTCAGCGCCTGGTGCACTTTCACCGCGAGCAACCCCGTGCGGTTGATCGCCAACGCCTTCTGATACGCATCGAGCGCCGGCCCGTATTGTTTCTGGGCCATCAGAGCGTCGCCTTGCAGCATGAAGCCGGACGCGGAATCCGGCCGCTGTTTTTGCATTTGCCGTGCGATCTTCAACGCTTCGGCGTGACGACCCGCGTTCAGCTCGAGGGACACCAGCAACATCTCGGCATCCCAATAATCGGGTCTAAGCGCCAGCGCTCTGTTGAGCGACGACCGCGCGGCGCTCGTGCTTTCAGCCGCGGCCTGCGCGGTGGCGAGCTTGTAGTGCGCGACCGGGCTCCTCGTGGCGACTCTGACAAGCCTGCCGAAGGTCGATACGGCATTCTCCTTTTCGCCGCTCGCGAGCTGCACGGTTCCCAGCAGGTCCAGCGCCTGGGGATTCTTGGGGTCGGCGCTTTGCGCCGCCGCGGCCATCTCCAGCGCCTTGCGGAGATCGTTCTTCTTCAAGTAATAGTTGGTCAGCAACAGCCGAGGCCTGACCGCGGAAGGGTCCGCTTTCGCGGCCCTCTCCAGCCAGGAAACATATTCGGCGTCCTGTCGGGCCGCGGCGGCAACCCCTGCGAGCGCGATCATGGCTTGCACGTTGTTCTTGTCCTTGTCGAGAACGCCTTGAAGGCGCCGGCGGGCCGCGTCGGGATTCTTTTCCAGCAGGTCAAGCTGAGCCAGGTTCATCGCCGCCTCAATGTAGTCCGGCTTCAGCGCCAACGCCTGCTCGAAATTCCTGCGCGCGGCGGCGATATCGTTCCTGGTGAGATAGACAGCGCCCTTGAGGTTGAAGGTTATCGGGTTCTGGGGTTGTTTCTTTTCCAGCGCTTCGACCGCGGCGAGCGCCCGGTCGAGCTGCCCCGTCCGAAGCAGGTTCTGAATGAGCATTGCCTGGGCATTGACCATTCCAGGGTCCAGTTGAATTGCGCTTTGCAGCTCCTCGATCGCCTGCGAGCGCTCCCCTTTCTTTGCCAACGTCCTGGCGAGCCCGACACGGAGATCGGCTGCTTCGGGTTTCTGCTCGACCGCTTTCGCCATATAAGCGGCGGCGAGGTCGGTATCTCCGAGCGACATGTAGGTTGTCGCCACGAGCGCCAGGCTTTGCGGATCCTTGATATCCACATTGCGCAGCACTTTCAGCGATTCTTCCGCGTCTCCGCCGCGGCCGAGCTTCACCTGCGCCAGGGCGAGCAGCGCCTGGACGCGAACACTGCGGACCGTCCGAGTGAACTGGGAGAATTGCTTGCTGGCCTGCTCGAAATTTCCTTGCGCGAAGTTCGCAAGCCCCAGCCATAGAACCGCCGCAAGGTAATTCGGATCGGCCTTGAGCACCTTTTGAAAGGACGTTTCAGCGGCTGCGTATTTTCCCTGCTTGTATTGAACGACGCCGCGCATCTGATTCACGATGGGATGATCGCCGGCAATCCTGGCGGCTGCATCAACGTCCTGATTGGCCTCTTCCAGCTTGTTGGCATCGATTCTGGCCGAGGCCCTGCCCAGCAGCGCATCGATGTTACTGCCGTTGTATTTCACCGCGTTGCTGTAAGCCGCCTCGGCCTCCGGCAGCTTCTGCAGCGCCCGCTCCAGGTCGCCCACCAACGCCCAGGTCGAGCTGTTCTTCTCATCGAGCTTCAGCGCCTTCTCGAGGTTCGCTCGGGCTTCGTCCAGCTTGCCGCGCACCGCCGCGCAGCGCGCCATTCCCCAATAGCTGGGGACGTATTGAGGATCTTTTTCGGCCGACTCGACAAAAAGTTTGCATCCCTCGTCGAAATGACGCAGACCGAGCTGCGCGCGGCCCTGCAGCTCGAGGATCCTGGGAATATCTCCTGGCGGTGACTTTGGGCCGGGCTGAATTTCCGACACCACGCGTTGATAAAGGCCCCGGAGAAGAAGCGCCCGACCCATCGGAACTTTGAGCACGTCGGCGTTGCTTCCAAGTTCCTTCGCCTTGTTGAGCTCCAGTTCGGCTTGTTCTCCCAAGCCCACGTCGACGTAGATTTCACCGAGCCGCAACCTCGCTTCCGCATTTTTCGGATTCTGCTGTAGCGCGTTCCTGAGCTCGATTACGGCCGACTCGAGCTTGCCCTGAGCCTGGAAGTCCCTGGCGCGCTGCACGTACTCCTGCTCCGTATAACGCTTCGTCTGATCGCAGGCGCCGATCGCCAACGAAGCAAGGATGAGCAGGCCGCCCAAAAAAGCTTTGGAGCTGAGCATCAGGCGCTTTCTTCCGTGTCCATGAAATCGGTTTGATCGCACCCGGATTCTACCGTCTCCGTACCAGAGTCATAGATGTGCGGGCTTCCTGCAGCCTACAGAGCTCTACCGCGCGCGCCCTTGCCAGGCTTTGGCGCTCGCCAATCTCTGTGGCGAAGCGTCGAGCAGAACACGAATCGCGGACGGAAACTCGACCTCGGTGCGCGTCGTCTTGGCCAACGCCGCCGCCGCGCGCGCACGTTCCCGTTGCTGGGGGTCGTCGATGGCACGCTGGGTGGATTCCCTTATTGTCGTGACGGAGGCCCGATCGCTGCGCATCAGCTTGCCGGCACCGAATCGCTCGATGTAATGCATGTTGAGATATTGATCGAGATTAGTCGCAATGCCGACGACCGGGACTCCATGTACCAGCGCTTGCTGACAGGTCGGACTCCCGCCGTTGCACACGACTGCACACGCTTTCCCGGCAATCGCCTCGCCGGGAAGAAAATCCGCAGCCCAAAGCCCTAGCGACCGCGGCAGGTCTCCTCCGCGTCCCGCCGTTGCCACGACGATCGGGCGCCCCAGCGGCAGAAGCGCTTCGATGACCATCGGCAAGAGTTGCGCCTGCCCCGAGCTTCCGAGCGAGACATAGATCGGAGGCTCCCCGCTGATGGCTTCGTCCCACCACGCCGGCGGCTCTATCGGGGGCGACCATAACACCGGACCGATGTACCGGTGAGTCGGCGGACTTCCGGAGATTGGAATGAGCTCGGGGATGTCGGCATACAACGTGAGATCGCCGTCGCAATAGACTCGCCGCAGGTCCCATCCCAACGGCGGGAGCCGGTACGCGCGGCGCACGCGATTCATCGGTATCGTGTGAAGCGCGAACGCGAACGGCCGCGCGATCGCGAAGAGCGCCCTCGCAAGTGGCAGGCCGACCCGCCGCGTCAACGCCAGGCTCGGGACCTCGAAGTGAGGTCTTGCATAAGGGCTCCAGTACGCGTTCGTCACGTTCACATAGGGAATGCCGGCGACGCGCGCGCTGATGGACAGCGAGAGCCGGAAATCTCCGATGACGACGTCGGGTTTGACCGACCCGAACAGAGCGAGGTCGTCGCTGACGTAAGACCGCAGCGTCTCGGTCGAGAAAACGGGGCGTCCCCGGGCCAGCGCGTCAAGAAAGGTATCGCTGGGGATCGAGCGGATGGAGCGGACGGGGAAATCGAGGCCGGTGAGGAACTTGGCGTAGCGGCGATCGCATGCGAGCTCGACGTCGATCCCATCGCGTTGCAGAATCGATGCCAGACGAATCGAGCGGCCGACGTGCGCGAGCGTAACCCCCTCGGCGATGAACAACGCTTTCTTTGGCGCGATCACTTGGGTGCTCGTTGGATCCCGCGGGGGGATTGCGAAGCTGCATCGGCGGGTCAAGTCGCGACTTTAGCGCAGGCCGGGGCG
>DASXRG010000005.1:0-3566 GCA_036506735.1 Binatia bacterium
TCACTCACCAAGCCGCTCGGGAGCCTGGGGCGATTGGAGGAGTTGGCGGGACGGATCGCTTCTATCCAGGGAAAAATTATTCCGGAGTCCGGGCGGAAACTTCTGGTTGTCTTCAGCGCCGACCACGGAATCACTCAGGAAGGAGTGAGCGCTTACCCAAAGGACGTGACGGCTCAAATGGTATACAACTTTCTTAACGGCGGCGCCGCGATCAACGTTCTGGCGCGCCACTGCGGCGTCGATGTTAAAGTCGTCGATATGGGAGTAGACCACGATTTTCCGCTCTTAGACGGGCTGCGGTCGTGCAAGATCAAGCGCGGGACCGGCAACTTTGCGCGCGAGCCGGCGATGACGCGCGCGGAAGCGCGGCAATCCGTCGAGACGGGGATTCGATTGGCGGAGGAAGCGGCGCCGGAAAAAGTTTTTCTCCTCGGCGCCGGAGAGATGGGTATCGGCAACACCAGCAGCGCCGCGGCGATACTCTGCGCTTTGACGGGAGCTTCGGCGCGTGCGGCGGCGGGAAGAGGCGCGGGGATCGACGCCGCCGGCTGGGAAAGAAAAATCGCCGCCATCGAAGCCGGTCTTGCGGTGAACCGTCCCGATCCGAAAGATCCACTCGACGTGCTCGCGAAAGTGGGCGGTTTCGAGATCGGCGCGATCGCGGGTTTGATTTTGGGCGCGGCGGCGCGCCGTATTCCGATGGTGCTGGACGGTTACATAAGTTCCGCCGCGGCGCTTTTGGCTTGTCGTCTGAATGCCGATATCAAGGACTTTCTCTTCGCTTCCCATCTGTCGGCGGAAAACGGTCATCGCTTCATGCTCGAGGAGCTTCAGCTCGCTCCGCTCTTCGACCTGCACATGCGTCTCGGCGAGGGGACGGGAGCATGTATAGCGATGGGTTTGATCGAAGCTGGAGTGAAACTCATGCGCGAGATGGCGACATTCGATTCGGCCGGCGTTGCGGGAAAGATCTCGTGAAGTCTTTTTTCTCGGCGCTGCAATTTCTGACGATCTTTTCATGGCCGCGTCGCCCCGATCGCTCGGCCGATGAGATCGGCGCGGCCGTGGCGTTCTTTCCGCTGATCGGTTTTTTCTTGGGCTCGATCCTGGTGGGGGCGAACCTATTGTTGGAGCCCTTTGTCGCCGCCGGACTGTTGAGCGTGATGCTGGTGGCCGTTTTAGCCGTACTGAGCCGCGGCTTTCATTTGGATGGTCTCGCGGATACTTTCGACGGCTTGGGCGCGGGCGGCGCGCGCGAGCGCGTGCTCAGGATCATGGACGACAGCCATACCGGCGTCTTCGGCGTTGTCGCCGTCGTTCTGGTGCTTCTCTTGAAGACGCGCGCGATCGAGCTTATGGATACGGAGCGCTGGCGCGCGCTGCTGCTGGCACCGTTACTTGGGCGTTGGGCGATGGTGCTGCTGGCTTATCGCTCGAATCCGGCTAAGCCGGGCTTGGGTTCGATCTTCATCGGTAATATCCACGGGAGAAATGTTTTTCTCGCCATGATTTTCACTCTGGCGCTGGTCGCGGGCTTCTTGCAAGTCATCGGCGTTGCGATCATGGTCGCGATCGGTATCTTTACGATCGGATGCAAGCGCTACTTTCACCGCCGTCTCGGCGGGGTGACCGGGGACGTCTGCGGTGCCGTCGGCGAGTTGAGCGAAACTTCGGCGCTGTTTTTTTTGGCTTTGGCGCAACGATGATTCGGTTGAACGTTATCTGGACGGTTTCTCTCGCGCTGTGGTTGTCGCTCGGATTCGCCGGGCGGCCGGCTCGCGCCGGCGCAGCAGCGCCGAGAAAAATCGTTTCGCTCGCGCCCAGCATCACCGAGGCCGTTTTTGCGCTCGGCCTCGGCGAGCGGCTGATCGGCGTCACCACTTACTGCAATTATCCAATTGAAGCGCAGAGGCTGCCGAAGATCGGCGACTTCATGAATCCCAGTCTCGAAGCGATCGTCGCCAAAAAACCCGATCTCGTCATCGGCGTCACGGGCGCGACCGACCCGGTGAAGGCGAGAGAAATGGAGCGCTTGGGTCTCAAGGTCGTTTTGCTCTCGGTCTCGAATCTAAACGACATCCTCGCCTCGACCCGGGCCATCGGTTCGCTGTTGGGAGACGACAACGCCGGGAAAAACCTGGCGGGGAAAATCAGCGTTCAGGTCGATGACGTGAAAAAGCGGGTTCGGCCGGCGCCGCGCCGGTCGGTGCTGTTGGTGGTCGGGGTTCAACCTCTGGTCGCCGTAGGCGGGAAGAATTTCATCGATGAGCTGATCACTCTGGCCGGCGGCGAAAATATCGCCGGCGGCGCCGCGCAGCCCTGGCTCAACCTGCCCGACGAGGTGGTCGTCGCCAAGGCCCCGCAAGTCATCATCGAAGCGGGCATGGGCTCGGAACGGGAAAAAGGCAAACGTTGGGGCGATCTCAAATCGGTTCCGGCGGTGCGCGAAGGCCGTGTCTATTCGTATCCTTCCGACAAAATTTTGCGGCCCGGCCCGCGCTTCGGTGAGGCGTTGGCCGAGCTGGCGCGCCTCATTCATCCGGAGTGCTTCGCGAACGGCGACAGGAGCCGCTGTTGAAGGTCTTAAACCGCAGGAAGATGATTCAGGTCAACGGCATCCTCCTCCTGCTATTGATCCTCTCGATCGTCGGCTGCGCGCTCGTCGGCCCGGTGCCGATCGACGTCAAGCGCGCTTTCGCAAATATTTTTTCGCCTGATCCCAACGCCGAGATTCTTTTCCGCACGCGCTTGCCCCGCGTCCTCCTGGGAATCGCCATCGGCGGCGGCATGGCCGCCTGCGGCGTCGTGCTGCAGGCGCTGCTGCGCAATCCGCTCGCCTGTCCGCAGATGCTGGGCGTGTCCGGCGGCGCTTCCTTAGGCGGGATTCTCGGCTTGATCTTTTTCCCCAACTGGCTTTTGCCCGCGGGAGGACTGGTCGGCGAAATCTCCTGGGTCCCGCTCGTCGCTTTTCTCGGCGCTTTGTTAAGCATGGCGTTGGTTTACCGCTTCTCGCTTTTTCACGGCCGCCTGCATCCGTATCATCTCCTGCTCACCGGGGTGATCTTCAACTCGTTCGTCGCGGCGCTCATCATGTTCCTCAATTCGATCGTCGATTTTTACCAGGCCCAGGGGCTTCTGTTCTGGCTCATGGGGAGCCTCTCGACGCGCGCCTACCTCACGGTTGCTTTCATATGGGCCTACGTCGCCGTGGGTTTTCTCTGGCTCTGGGCGAAAGGGTTGCCGCTCAACCTCATCACTTTCGGCGAAGAGACGGCGCTGCAGCTCGGCGTCGAGACGGCCGCGGTGCAGCGGCAGATCTTCATCGCCTCGTCGTTGATGATCGGCGCCATGGTCTCGGTGAGCGGCATGATCGGCTTCGTCGGTCTGATGATCCCGCACGTGATGCGCCTGATCGTCGGCAGCGATCACCGGCTGTTGCTGCCGGCGTCCTTTTTAGCCGGCGGTATTTTCCTCGGCTGGGCGGACACGCTCGCGCGCGTGCTGCTGGCGCCCGCGGAGCTGCCGGTGGGAATCATCACGGCTTTTTTCGGCGGGCCGTTTTTTCT
>DASXRG010000006.1:0-13795 GCA_036506735.1 Binatia bacterium
GTGCCGTTCTTCAGCATCAGCGGCTCGGACTTCGTCGAGATGTTCGTCGGCGTCGGCGCCTCGCGCGTGCGCGACCTGTTCGTCCAGGGGAAGAAAAACGCGCCGTGCATCATCTTTATCGACGAGATCGACGCGGTCGGACGCCACCGCGGCGCCGGACTCGGCGGCGGCCACGACGAGCGCGAGCAGACGCTGAACCAGCTTTTGGTCGAAATGGACGGCTTTGAAGCGAACGAAGGCGTGATCCTGATCGCCGCGACCAACCGTCCCGACGTGCTCGACCCGGCGCTGCTCCGTCCGGGAAGATTCGACCGCCGCGTCGTCGTGCCGCGGCCCGATGTCAAAGGGCGGGAAGGAATTCTCGCGGTGCATACGCGCAAGGTACCGCTGGCGCCTGATGTGGATATCAGCGTGCTCGCCCGCGGAACTCCAGGCTTCGCCGGGGCGGATTTGGAGAACCTCGTCAACGAGGCGGCGCTCCAGGCGGCGCGCAACAACAAAGAAAAAGTCGATATGCTCGACTTCGAGCTGGCCAAGGACAAAGTCATGATGGGCTCGGAGCGCCGGAGCATGATCATCAGCGAGGAAGAGAAGCGCAACACCGCGTATCACGAGGCCGGCCACACGCTGGTCGCGAAACTCATTCCGGGCACGGATCCGGTGCACAAGGTCACGATCATTCCGCGCGGGATGGCGCTGGGTCTCACGCAGCAGCTCCCGATCGACGAGAAGCATACTTATCCGAAGGAGTATTTACTCAATAACCTGGCGATCCTTTTCGGCGGCCGCGTCGCCGAGGAGCTGGTGCTCAATCACATGACGACCGGCGCCGGCAACGACATCGAGCGCGCGACCGAGCTGGCGCGCCGGATGGTTTGCGAGTGGGGGATGAGCGAGAAGCTCGGACCGATGACGTTCGGCAAAAAAGAAGAGCAGATTTTCCTCGGACGCGATTTCACCCAGCAGCAGGACTATTCCGAGAGCACGGCGGTCGAAATCGACGCCGAGGTCCGGCGCATCATTCAGGCGAGCTATCAACGAGCCAAGGAGTTGCTGCACACCAATCTCCACTTGCTGCACAAGGTCGCCGAGAGACTGCTCGAGAAGGAATCGTTGGACGGCTCGGAGATCGACGCCTTGATGCAGGAGTTCGGAGGCGGGAACGGCGGGAGTCCGATCTCTCCCGTGTCGGTGGCCGCCGCGCACGCCTGAACCATCTTTTGAGACGTTGCCGTTTCGCCGAAATCCCATACCTCAACCCCAGCAGTGATCGCAGCCTTGAGGCGAGAGGCGTCAGGCATGAGGCGATAGTGTCGGACCAGCCATGGAGAAGAGCCCGCCAGAGTCTTCCATCATCCGATCGGACGCATTTCCCAGCGCTGGCGGATTCAGATTGTCGACCCGTCACGGCACGATCGACATGAGCCGGCGCACCGTCGTGATGGGAATCGTCAACGTGACCCCCGACTCTTTTTCCGACGGCGGAAAGTATTTCGATCCGGCGCGGGCGGCCGCCCACGGCGAGGAAATGGCGCGCGACGGCGCGGACGTGATCGACGTCGGCGGAGAATCGACCCGGCCGGGCGCGCGGAGCGTTTCGGCCGCCGAGGAAATGGACCGCGTACTGCCGGTCATCCGCGAGCTACGCCGAAAAGTTTCCCTTCCGATCTCGATCGATACCATGAAGAGCGAGGTCGCGCGCGCGGCGCTGGGCGAAGGGGCGGACGTGGTCAACGATATCAGCGCGCTCGGCTTCGATCCGGCGATGGCGCCGCTGGTGGCGGCCGAGAAGGTGCCCGTCGTGCTCATGCACATGCAGGGCACGCCGCAGACCATGCAGCGCGATCCGTCGTACGCGGACGTGGTCGGCGAGGTCAAAACTTTTCTGCGCCGGCGGATTCAATTCGCGATCGACGCCGGCGTCGCGGCGGACAAAACCATCATCGATCCCGGCATCGGCTTCGGCAAGAATTTGGATCACAACCTGGCGCTGCTGCGCGGCCTGGCCGACCTCGCCGCGCTGGGCCGGCCGATTCTCGTCGGCACTTCGCGCAAGACGTTCATCGGCAAGCTTTTGGACGCCGGCCCCGAGGAGCGTCTCGAAGGCAGCCTGGCCGCGGCGGTGGCCGCGGTGCTCGCGGGCGCGAACATCATTCGGGTGCACGACGTGAAAGAGGCGGCGCGCGCCGTGCGCGTCACGGATGCGATTCGTTTCGGCGCGCCCCGTCAGAGTGACGCATGATTGAGATCTTCACCCAGCTTCGCTGGCAGGACCTCCTCGACATCGCCATCATCGCGTTCATCGTTTACCGCCTGATTCACATGATGCGCGGCACCCGCGCGATGCAGATGGTAATCGGCCTGGTGGTGGTCCTTCTGGTTTACGTCGCGTCGCAGATGGCGGGGCTTTTCACTCTCAATTGGGTGTTGGATAATTTTCTCGGCTCGATCATCCTGGTCGTCATCGTCATCTTTCAAAGCGACATCCGCCGCGCCTTGACCCAGGTCGGCACCGCGCCGCTGTTCAGCGGGCCGGACCGGTTCGAGCGCGGCCAGGCTCTGGAAGAGATCACCAAGGCCGTGGTGTCGATGGCCGGCAAGCACGTGGGGGCGCTGATCGTGTTCGAGCGGGAAGTCGGGCTCAACGACTACATCGAAGTCGGCACGCCGCTCGACGCCCGCGTGAGCGGCGAGCTGGTGGAGAGCGTGTTCGTGCCGCGCTCGCCGATTCACGACGGCGCGCTCGTGATCCGCAAAGGGAGAATGGCCGCGGCGCGTTGTTTTCTGCCGCTGAGCGTGGACGCGAATCTCAGCCGGGACCTGGGCACGCGCCATCGGGCGGCGGTCGGTCTTACCGAAGAGACCGACGCGGCGGCCGTCGTGGTCTCGGAGGAGCAGGGGAAAATTTCTCTCGTCGTGGACGGCAAAGTGACTCAGGATCTCGACGGCCCGCGGCTGCGCGGCGAGCTCCAGCGGCTTCTCGCGACATGAAACGGTCTTGGAAACAATTCGTCGCCTGGGCGAGCGGCGACATGGGCCTCAAGCTCTTCTCGCTGCTCTTCGCTCTGGGTCTTTGGCTGTTCGTCAACGCCGGCCAGAAGCCGACGGAGAAATCGTTGATTGTGCCCGTCGAGTTTCGCAACCTTCCGGCGGATCTCATGGCGCTCAATACCGGGCCCGGGCAGGTCGAGGTGCGGGTGGCCGGCCCGCCGGCCCTGCTTTCGACTCTCGATCCGGATTACTTTAAGGTCGTGTTGGATCTGGACGGCGCGCGTCCGGGGACGTCGACGTATCGATTGAGCGCGGATTTTTTCAATCCGCCGCGCGGGGTCAGAATCACGCGGATCAGCCCGGCGGTGGTCAATCTCAGGCTGGAAACGAAAGCGGAGCGCGCGCTGCCCGTCACCGTGCGTCTCGGCACGAAGCCGCCGCCCGGTTACAAGATCGCCCGCATGGAGTCCACGCCGGAGACGGTCAAAGTCCGCGGCCCGGCGAACGTGGTGAATCGAATGACTTCCGTCGAGACCGTGCCGCTCGATCTCGACGGGACCAAAGGGCAATTTTCGCGCGAGCTTCGTCTGGGCTCGACCGATGAGGCGCTGTCGTTCTCGCCCGATCGAGTCAACGTGGCGGTGGCGCTCGAAGAAGAGACGATCACGCGGGAGTTCAGCCGCATCGACGTCAGGGCAAAAAATTTTTCCGGCAAGTACAGCGTGAGCCCGCGCCAGGCGCAGGTGAAGCTGTCGGGCCCCAAGCGAATTCTCGGCGAGCTGCAGTTGGGGCCGGACCAGGTTTATCTCGACCTGAAAGGATTGGGGCCGGGCAACCATTCGCGCCCGCTGAGCTTCAATCTGCCGCGCGAAGTCAAAGTGGTGGAGCAGAAGCCGGATCGCTTCCGGGTGACGATTTCCGGCCGCGACGCGTGACGACGCCAGTAAGTACTAAAACAATACGAGGTGAGAAAAAATGTCTTCCGAAAAGATCAAGAAGATGAGCCGCAAGCGGGAACTCTTCGGCACCGACGGGGTGCGCGGCGTGGCAAATCTCGAGCCGATGACCTCGGAGATGGCGCTCAAGCTCGGCCGCGCCCTGGCTACGGTGGTGCACGACCCGCGGGTGGATACTTCGGGAGCGCCGGCCGGACGCAAAACCCCGTCGCCATCGAAGCTGCGCGGCGTACACGGACGCCATCGCTACAAAATCCTGATCGGCAAGGACACGCGTCTCTCGGGCTATATGCTCGAGACCGCGCTGGCTTCGGGAATCTGCTCGATGGGAGTGGACGTCCTGCAAGTCGGCCCTTTGCCGACGCCGGGCGTGGCGTATTTGACGCGCAGCATGCGGGCCGACGCCGGCGTGGTGATTTCCGCGTCGCACAACCCGTTCCAGGACAACGGCATAAAATTCTTTTCTTACGACGGCTTCAAACTCCCGGATGAAACCGAAGCGCGGATGGAGGAGATGATCTTCAGCGGCGAGACCGAGCGCAACCGGCCGACCGCGGGCGAAATCGGCAAGGCCTTTCGGATCCCCGATGCGGTCGGCAGATACGTCGTCTGCCTCAAGGGCGCATTTCCCCGGCACCTCACCTTGGAAGGGATGAAAATCGTGATCGACTGCGGCCACGGCGCGGCGTACCGCGTCGCCCCGGAGGTGCTGAGCGAACTGGGCGCCGACGTGATTCCCATCGGCGTTCAGCCGGACGGAGAAAATATCAACCGCGAATGCGGATCGCTCTATCCCGAGGCGGCGCGCCAGGCCCTGCGCGAGCATGGGGCGGACCTGGCGATTTCCATGGACGGCGACGCGGACCGCGCGGTCTTCATCGACGAAGCGGGTGAGGCGGTGGACGGGGATCAGGCGATGGCGATCTGCGCGAAAGATATGCGCGACAAAAAAATTCTCAAGGGCGGGACCGTCGTGGCGACGGTCATGAGCAACCTCGGTTTGGAGCTGGCGCTCCAGGGAATGGGCCTGAAGCTCGTGCGCACCCAGGTGGGCGACCGCTACGTGGTCGAAGAAATGGTGCGCGGCGGTTTCAACCTGGGCGGCGAGCAGTCGGGCCATCTGCTTTTTCTCGATCACAATACCACGGGGGACGGCTGCGTTACGGCGCTGCAGCTCCTGGCGGTCATGATCGAAAGCGGCCGGAGGCTGAGCGAACTCAAGAAAATCATGACCTGCCTGCCGCAGGTGTTGCTCAACGTGAAGGTCAAAGAAAAGAAGGACATGGCGCTGCTGCCGCGGGTGCGCGCGAAAATCGCCGCCGTGGAGAAAGAGCTCGGCGCGCGCGGCCGGCTTCTGGTCCGCTACTCGGGGACCGAGCTTCTGGCGCGCGTGATGCTCGAAGGAGAAAACGAAGAGCGGATTCGCGCAATGGCGGAGGAAATCGGTGAAGAAATACGCAACGAGATCGGGATTAAATAACGTTAGGCGTAAGGCGTGAGGGGGCCGCCTTACCCCTCACGTTTCACCCCTCACGGAGTTTTGTAATGATCCGATTAGGAGTCAACGTTGACCATGTGGCCACCGTCAGACAGGCTCGCGGCATCGATGTCCCCGATCCGGTGGCGGCGGCGCTGCTGGCCGAGAAAGGCGGGGCGGACGGCATCACCGTGCACTTACGCGAGGATCGGCGCCACATCCAACAGCGCGACGTCGAGCTGCTGCGCGCACAACTGAAGACCAAGCTCAACCTGGAAATGGCGGTGGCGCCGGAAATGGTGCGGCTCGCCGAGCAGCTCCGCCCCGACGACGCCTGTTTCGTTCCCGAGCGGCGCCAGGAGCTCACGACGGAAGGCGGCCTCGACGTGTCGGCGCAGAAATTTCGGATTCGCGACGCAGTCGAACGGCTTCGCTCGCGCGGCATCCGCGTCAGCCTGTTCGTCGATCCGGACGAGAGCCAGATCGAGGCGAGCCGGGAAACCGGCGCGCACGCCGTGGAGATTCACACCGGCCGCTACGCCAACGCGGCGGGAGACCGGTCGAGAGAGCTTGGCGAGGTCGCGGCGGCGGTCGCGTTCGCGCGCCGCGCGGGGCTGGAGGTCCACGCCGGTCACGGCTTGAACTACGAGAATGTGACACCGATCGCACGCATTCCGGAGATCGTCGAGCTCAACATCGGCCACAGCATCGTGGCGCGTGCGATCATGGTCGGCATGGAGCAGGCGGTGTGGGAAATGAAAGACTTACTTCGAAGCGCGAGAGGGTAGAGGTTCAAGACGTTCAAAGGGTTCAAATCGTTCAACGGAACGGCTTGAACAGCTTGAACAACTTGAACGGTTTGAACTCATGCTGGTTGTGACTTCGAAAGAGATGCGCGAGCTGGATCGTCTGACGATCGAGAAATATCGCGTGCCGAGCCTGATCCTCATGGAACACGCCGGCGCGGCCGTGGCCGAGGCGCTGCTCGATCGCTTCGGCAAGCCGGCCAAGGGAGGAGTCCTCGTCGTTTGCGGCAAGGGCAACAACGGCGGCGACGGGCTGGTCGTGGCGCGCCATCTCAAAAAAAAAAGCATACCGTGTGACGTCGTCCTGCTCGCGCGCAAGGAAGAGCTTGCGCCCGACGCAGCGGAAAATTTCCACGCTTATCTCAAAGTCAAAGGGAATGTGGTCGAAGCCGCCGCGGGCGCGTCGGCTCGGCTCGGCGAGCGGCTCAAGGGCAAGAAGCTGATCGTCGATGCGATCCTCGGCACGGGGCTGAAGGAAGAGGTTCGCGGCCTCTACGCCGATGCCATCGCCGCGATCAACAACTGCGCTCTGCCGGCGGTCGCCGTGGATATCCCCTCGGGTCTGGACGGCGACAGCGGCAAACCGCTGGGCACTGCGGTCAAGGCGAAAATGACCGTCGCGCTCGGCTATCCCAAGCTCGGCGAAGTCATCTACCCCGGCGTTTCCTACGCCGGCGAGCTGGTCGTCGCCGACATCGGCATCCGTCCCGAAGCCGTCGAAGAAGTGCGGCCGCGCGCCGCGCTGCTCGAAGACAAGGAGATCGGCGCGCTCGTTCCCGCGCGCGAGCCGGACAGCCACAAAGGAACCTACGGCCATTTGCTGGTCGTCGCCGGCTCGCGCGGCAAGACCGGCGCGGCGATCCTCGCCTCCAGAGCGGGCATGCGCATCGGCGCCGGCCTCGTGACGCTCGCGTCGGCGCGTTCGCTCAACGACATTTTCGCCGGCGCGTTGGTGGAAGTCATGACCGAGCCGCTGAGAGACAATGCCGATGAGGAGGTGGCGCCCCTGGGCGATCATGAATGGCGCCGCATCCTGGAAAAAAAGAGCGCAGTGGTTTTCGGCCCCGGCGTCGGAGTCAACGACTCCACCCGCAGCGCGCTGTGGTGGCTGCTGCGAAATCTGGCAGTCCCGCTGGTGCTCGACGCCGACGGACTCAATCTTCTGGCCGGCGACGTCGAGCGGCTCGGCACGGTCAAACATCCGCCGGTTCTTACGCCGCATCCGGGCGAGATGGCGCGGCTGATCGGCGCGGACACCGCCACCGTCAATAACGACCGCGTCGGCGTCGCGCGCTTGTTCGCCGAGCGACATGGCTGTTACGTCGTGCTCAAAGGAGCGCGCACGATCATCGCCGATCCCGCGGGGCGGATCTTTATCAATCCGACGGGAAATCCGGGCATGGCGAGCGGCGGCATGGGCGACGTGCTCGCGGGAATTTTGGCTGGGCTCCTGGCGCAGGGTTTTGCGATCGACGACGCGCTCAAGCTCGGCGTATTCGTCCACGGTTTTGCCGGCGATCGAGTCGCGGCGGTCAAAGGACAGATCGGGCTCATCGCGTCGGACGTGATCGAAGCGCTGCCGGAAACTTTAAAAAAGCTTAAAGAAGGCGCGAGGCGATAGGCAACAGGCGCGAGAAAGATGTCGGATCCAAATCTTAAAGACTCGCGCCTCGCGCCCCACGCCTCACGCCTTGCCGTTGTCACCCGCTCCGCCGTTCAAACTCGGAACTGGGGCAAGCGGTTGGGTAAGTTGATCAGCGGCGGCGAGATTATCGGCCTCACCGGAGAGCTGGGAAGCGGCAAGACCTGCTTCGTGCGCGGTGTCGCCGAAGGATTGGACGTCGGGAAAGAGGCGTGGATTCGCAGCCCGACCTTCACGTTGATCAACGAGTATGAGGGCCGGCTGCCGCTGTATCACATCGATCTTTACCGCATCGGCGGCGCGCAGGAGTTGGACGAGTTGAATCTCCGCGAATACCTGTTTTCCGGCGCAGTCAGCGCCATCGAATGGTTCGAGCACCTGCCGTCGCGCGCGGTGGACGAGTGGCTTGAGGTCGGCTTTGCCCACGCGGGTGGCAATCACCGGCGCTTGACCTTCGCCGCCCATGGCAGGCAATATGAGAAGATCGTCGAGGCGTTAGGCGTGCGGCGATAGTGAGTTATGAATTTTGAATGTTGGGTTTTGAATTACCGAAAACGATCCGAAAATTCAAAATTCAAAATTAAGCATTCAACGTTTTAATCGCGTAGCCGGCAACAACAGGCAGAAGAAAAGGGAACAACGGAGCGATGGCTTTGGTCGTGCAAAAATTCGGCGGCACCTCGGTCGGAAACGTCGAGCGGATCAAAAACGTCGCGAAAAAAGTCATCGGGGCCAAAGATGCCGGGCACGACGTGATCGTCGTGGTGTCGGCGATGGCCGGCGAGACCAACCGGCTGGTCGGGCTGGCGCAGCAGATTTGCGACGCGCCGGACGAGCGCGAGCGCGACGTCCTGCTGGCCTCGGGAGAGCAGGTTTCCACGGCGCTGCTCGCGCTGGCGATCAAAAGCCTGGGTTACAAGGCGCGCTCGTTTCTGGCGCATCAGATGCGCATACAAACCGACAAGGCTTACGGCAAGGCGCGGATCAAGAGCATCGACTCGGCGCGCGCGTTTCAGTCGATCAAGGACGGCGAGATCGTGGTGGTTGCCGGCTTCCAGGGAGTCGATCCAGACGACAACATCACGACGCTAGGGCGCGGCGGGTCGGATACCAGTGCGGTGGCGATCGCCGCGGCGCTCGGCGCCGGGATGTGCGAGATCTACACCGACGTCGAGGGTGTCTTCACCACCGACCCGAATATCTGCCCGACGGCCCGCAAGCTCGACCGGATCTCCTACGAGGAGATGATCGAGATGGCGAGCATGGGCGCCAAGGTGCTGCAGATCCGCTCCGTCGAGCTTGGGATGAAATTTAAAGTGCCGATCCATGTCCGCTCGACCTTCACGGAAGTCGAGGGGACATGGGTGATCGAGGAGGACGAAACTATGGACGCAGTTCTCGTCTCGGGCGTGACTTACGACAAGGACGAGGCCAAAGTGACGCTGCTCGGCGTGCCGGACCGTCCCGGACTCGCGGCGCAAATTTTCGGCCCGATCGCCGACGCCAACATCGTTGTTGACATGATCATCCAGAACGCCAGCGCGGACGGGACGACCGATTTGACTTTTACGGTGCCCAAGGCGGATTATAAAAAGGCGATCGCGGTGGTCGAGGAAATGGCGGACTCGATCCGGGCGAAAGGAGTCACCGTCGATCCCAATATCGCCAAGGTCTCGATCATCGGCGTCGGCATGCGCACGCACGCCGGCGTGGCGGCGCGAATGTTCAAGGTGCTGTCAAGCGAAGGCATCAACATCGAGATGATCTCGACCTCGGAAATCAAGGTGTCGGTTGTGATCGACGAAAAAAACATCGAGCGCGCGGTCAACTCGCTGCACAAGGAATTTATCGAGAACCAGCCGGTATTGTGAAGGCATCAAGATCATGAAGGACGTTCTGATCTACGACACGACACTCCGGGACGGCTGCCAGGCGGAGGACATCTCGTTCACCTTGGAAGACAAGCTGCGCATCACCGGGAAACTGGAGGAAATCGGCGTCGATTACGTCGAAGGCGGCTTCCCGGGCTCGAATCCGCGCGACGAGGAATTCTTCAAGGCGGTCAAGCGGCTGAAGCTCAAGCACGTCCGGATCGCCGCTTTCGGGATGACCCGCAAGTCCTCCTCCAAACCTTCTCAGGACTTGAGCCTGAAGACGCTGCTCGACGCGAATACGCCGGTCGTCACGTTGGTCGGAAAAACCTGGGACCTTCACGTGCGCGACGATTTGCGGATCAGCATGAAGGCGAACCTGGAGATGATCGCCGACTCGATCGCCTACATGAAAGAGCGCGTGGACGAGGTGATCTTCGACGCGGAGCATTTCTTCGACGGCTTCCGTTCCAACTCGGAGCATGCCGTCGAATGCCTCAAGGCGGCCCAGGAAGGCGGCGCGGACTGGATCGTTCTCTGCGATACCAACGGCGGCCGGCTGCCGGGTGAGATTCGCGCCGCGATCGCCGCGCTTGCAGGAACGATCTCGACGCCGCTTGGAATTCATTGCCACAACGACGGCGAGCTGGCGGTCGCCAATACTTTGACCGCGGTCGAGATGGGCGTGCGCCAAGTCCAGGGCACGATCAACGGCATCGGCGAGCGCTGCGGCAACCTGAACCTCTGCTCGGTGATCCCCGACCTGCAGCTCAAGATGGACAAGCAGTGCATCGAGCCCGCCCAGCTCAAGAGGCTGCGCGAGGTTTCGCACTTTTTATACGAGCTGGCGAATATCAGCCCGAACAAGCACCAGCCCTACGTCGGCGCCAGCGCGTTCGCCCACAAGGGCGGCATGCACGTGGCGGGGATTCTCAAAAACCGCGAGACCTACGAGCACATCGATCCCGAGCTGGTCGGCAACCGCCAGCGCGTGCTGGTCTCGGATCTCGCGGGGCGGAGCAATATCGTCTACAAGGCCAAGGAGTACGGCGTCGATCTCGACCATCAAGACCACGCCGTGCGCGAGATCCTCAACCGGATCAAAGATCTCGAAAGCCAGGGCTACGAGTTCGAAGCGGCGGAGGCGTCCTTCGAGCTTTTGATCCAAGAGGCGCTCGACCGGAAACGGAAAAATTTCCGTCTGATCGGATTCCGCGTAATCGATGAAAAAAGAAAAGAAGGCGAGGCGCCGATCTCCGAGGCGACGATCATGCTGGAGGTCGACGGCGTCGTCGAGCATGCGGCGGCGATGGGCAACGGCCCGGTGAACGCGCTCGACGGCGCGCTGCGCAAAGCGCTGACCAAATTCTATCCGGCGCTGCGCGAAGTCGAGCTGCTCGACTATAAAGTTCGCGTGCTCTCCTCGGGCGAGGGCGCCGGCGCTTCGGTGCGGGTGTTGATCGAGTCGGGCGATAAAAAAGACCGCTGGGGCACCGTCGGCGTGTCCCACGACGTGATCGAGGCGAGCTGGCAGGCGGTCGTGGATAGCATCGATTATAAGCTGTACAAGGATTCAAAAAGGTGAGGAGTGAGACGTGAGGAGTGAGTAGACCTGACCCTCAGCCCCGCTTTCCTTCACTGTCTCACTACTCACTTCTCACTGACTCACTGATTTTATGTGGCACACTCTTAAGGAAGACATCCAGGTCGTTTTTCAGCGCGATCCGGCGGCGCGGAATTTCCTGGAGGTGATTTTCACCTATCCGGGATTTCATGCGCTGTTTTTCTACCGCATGTCGCATGCGCTATGGACGAAAGGGCTGAAGGGCCTGGGCCGCCTGGTCAGCAACATCGGCCGCTCTTACACCGGGATCGAGATCCATCCGGGCGCAAAAATCGGCCGGCGCTTTTTCATCGATCACGGCATGGGCGTCGTCATCGGCGAGACGACCGAGATCGGCGACGATGTGACGATCTATCAGGGCGTCACGCTCGGCGGCACGAGCCGCAGCAAGGAAAAGCGCCATCCCACGGTCGAGGATTGGGTGGTCATCGGCGTCGACGCGACGATCCTCGGACCGGTGACGATCGGGCGCAACAGCAGGGTCGGCGCCGGTTCGGTGGTGCTCATCGACGTGCCGGCCGATTCGACCGTGGTGGGAATTCCCGGCAGAGTGGTCAAGAGCGAGGGCGTGCACCACGATCAAATGCTCGATCTGGAACATCACCGCCTGCCCGACCCGGTCGCCAAGGCGATCGGCACCTTGGTCGACTACGTCCAGAAGCTCGAGAAGAAGGTCAACGAGCTGAGCGCGCGCCAGGGCGGAATCGAAGAGCGGCAGGCGGAAGACAACGAAGTTCTGCGCAAGGTCAAAGAGCTGCTGAAAATCCAGGAAATAAATCGATAGCAAAAGAGGTGAGGCGTCAGGCGTAAGGGGTCAGGGGATCGCTTCACCCCTTACCCCTCACCCCTTACCTCTCACTCCTTACGACTAATCGGCTTATGAGTTTTGGACATCGGAAAGCGAAGGTGGTGGTGGCAATGAGCGGCGGCGTGGACAGCTCGGTCACGGCGGGAATTCTGCTGGCGAGCGGCTACGACGTCGAAGGGGTGTCGCTGCGCTTATGGGAAGGGGGCCGCGCGGAGCCGCGCAACTGCTCGGACCACCGCGGCGCCGCCGACATCGCGGCGCAGCTCGGAATTCTGCACACCTTGATCGACGCGCGCTCAAGCTTCGCGCAGACGGTCGTGCGGTCGTTCGTCACGGACTATGTCGAAGGCCGCACGCCCAATCCGTGCGTCGCCTGCAACCGCGACTTCAAGCTGGGTGTTCTGCTCGAATGGGCGCGGGCGCGCGGCGCCGACTACGTCGCGACGGGCCATTACGCGCGCCTGCGGCGCGATCCGGCCAGCGGACGCGCTTCGCTCGCGCGCGGCGCGGACCGCAACAAAGACCAGTCTTACTTTCTCTTCGCGCTTTCGCAGGAGCAGCTGGCGCGCACGCTCTTTCCGCTCGGCGACCTGGAGAAGACCGAAGTTCGCGCGGTGGCGCGCCGCCTTCGCTTGCCGGTCGCGGAGCGGCCCGAGAGCCAGGATGTCTGCTTCGGCGATTATAAGGCGTTCGTGGAATCTTTGGCCGATCCGGCGGATCTTTGCGGCGGCGAGATCGTCGATCGTTCCGGAAAGATCTTGGGCCGCCATGACGGAGTCCACCGGATGACCATCGGGCAGCGAAAGGGCCTGGGAGTTTCGTCCGCGCAGCCGCTGTACGTTCTGGAGATCGACAATGCGACGAAGCAGGTGATCGTCGGCGGCAAAGAAGAGCTGCGTTGCCGGGGACTCGTCGCACACTCCCTCAACTGGATCGAGCCGCCGGAAAACGGCGAGATCTCGGCCGAGGTCCAGGTGCGCTACCGTTCGCCTTCCATCCCGTGCCGCGTGCGCGTCCACGGCGATGGAACCTGCGAAGCGCACTTCGAAGAATCCTTTCCCTCCGTTACGCCTGGGCAGGCGGCGGTGTTTTACGACGGCGATCGGGTGCTGGGCGGCGGATGGATCGAGAGAAGCCTCGGCTAGCGATGATACGCAAGCCCCTCCCCACGTTTCTATTGTGCGCAGGCCTAACGTTCTTCACGCCGCCGGCGTTCGCACAGGAGCCGGCGGACCCCGGCGCCAAGCACACGCAAAAAAATACCGACGGCACCACGACAACCACGGAACCCTACGGCAACGGGGGCGCCAAGAAAATTACCGAGAACGCCAAAGGCGACATTGTCGACGTCGTCACCGAGCAGCCGGATGGCACGTACGGAGACGGCGGGACAAAAGTAACGATTGCGTTCGGGAAACACGCGTCGACGATCGACGAGTACAACGAGCCGACGACGTGGCTCTACAAAGATAGATTCGGCAAGATACGCCGCATCGAGCACAACCAGGATATCAACGGAGAAGACTGGATCGGCTTCGCGCTCGAATATGGCGCCGACGGCCGATTGAAGTCGTATACTCGCGAAGTCCACACCGGCAATCCGGAAGAGTTTTCCGAAGA
>DASXRG010000007.1:0-31016 GCA_036506735.1 Binatia bacterium
TTGATTGCCGGCACGGCGACGAGATAATAGGGGAGGAAGACTTCGAAGCCCATGACCATGGTGGCGTCCGCGCCGCGGAGCTTGGCATTGACGACCGCCGGGCCGGTGCCCGCGACGAGCTGCAGCTCGCCGGCGAAAAGCGCCATCAGCGCTTTGGGCGTGCCCTCGATGTAGATGACGTTGACGTCGAGCCCGTGCTTCTTGTAGATTCCCGCCTCTTTAGCGACCCACAGGACCGAGGACGAGGTGGCGTTGGGGGAGATGTAGGCCAAATTGAGCCGCTCCTGCGCGGCGGATTCTTTTAAGCCCGCAGCGAGAAGAAACATGGCGACGAGCATGCACACAAGATGCCGCATGGTGCCTCCGTCCGAATTAGTTTTCCGTGACCAGCTTGTTCTTCAATTCGTCCTGATCGTCCGGCGCGCGCGGAAAGTGCTCGGCCAGGATCTTGCCGCATTCTTCTATCGCGGCCGAGAATGCCGCGCAACCCTGACCCGACTTCAGCCCGCTTGCGATGATGCGCACGATCTCATCCCACGTGCCGGGCGGAACTTTCTCATTGATGCCCTTGTCCGCCAGCACCACGACGCGCCGCTCGAACAGCGAGACAAAAATCAAAATGCCCGTGTGCGCTTTGGTGTAATGGAGCCCGTGCGCGGTAAACGCGGCGAGGCCGCGCAGGTGGACGGCCTCGGCGACGCGCGAGCCGGGAATGAGCAGTCGCTTGAGCGGAGGCAACCGACATAGCAGCAGGCCGAGCGCGGAGCCGATGACGGGCAACGCGAGTTCGGTTTGTGTGAGTCCCCAGGGATTTCCCCAGAGCAGGGCCGCGGCGGTTCCGGCGAGCAAACCAACGATGAGACAGGTAAGATCGATCTCCGCATAGCGGCTGCTCGCGCTGACGATCATCGGCACGATTTCTCCGGAAGTCCGCTGTTCCGCGGCGACGACGGCCTGCTGAATTTTTTCCTGTTCCTCGAGCGTGAAATATTTGTCCGCGTTCATACCGTCACCAGCTTCCTGAAGCTCCGCCGCCGCCGAATCCTCCGCCCCCGCCGCTGAAACCGCCGCCTCCGCTTCCGCCAAAACCGCCGCCGCCGAACCCGCCTGGAAAAAAACCGCCGGGACCATAATAGCGCCGCCGTCCGCGCGAGCTCCAGCCGTTCATCTGTTGCCCCCGGCCCATCATCGACAGGATTAAAATCCCGAAAAACAGCAGCGGAATAATGAGAGGAACGTAAGAACCGGCAGCGGACTTCCTTTTTCGCGCCGTTTCGGGCAGCGGCTCGCCGCTGGTCCCCTTCATCATAGCGTCGACGCCCGCTTCGATGCCGCCGGGAAAATCGCCGTTGCGGAAACGCGGCACGATAATATCTTGAATAATCCGGTTGGCTATCGCGTCGGGCAGGACGCCTTCGAGGCCGTAGCCGACTTCGATGCGGAGCTTGCGGTCGTCCTTCGAGATAATCAGTATGGCGCCGTTGTCGAATTTCTTCTTGCCGATCTTCCAATTTTCCGCGACACGGATGCCGAAGCCCTCGATATCCTCTCCTTGCAGGCTGGGGATCGTGAGCACCGCGAGCTGATGACCGGTCTGGTTTTCAAATTCCTCGAGCCGCTGCTCCAACGCCTGGCCGCGAGCCGGTGGCATGAGGTTAGCGTAATCGTTTACACGCCCGCGCAGAGGCGGGACTTCTAGCGCGAAAGAGACAGCGACTGTGAAAAGAAAGAAGTAAACAATCGAGGGCGAAATTATGCCGATGCCGCGTTGCTTTTCGCAATGCAAAAGGCTCGCCTGGTTCATCTACCAACCTCCGGACGCGCCGCCGCCGCCGAAGCCGCCGCCTCCACCGCTGAAACCGCCTCCTCCGCCGTTGCCGCTCGAACCACCACTACCGGAGCCGCCATCCCCGTACCCACCCACAAATGTATTACCTACCCAAGGCTCTGATCGGCGCGAACCACGGTCCGTCCATGATCCTCCCCACCTGGAGCGCGAGTAGAAGGTTCCATAGGCTCCTGCCGCCAAACTTATCAGCAGGATTGCAACGCCCACTGGTATTCCGGCCCCCAGAGCAAGGATCGCGAACACCGCGCCGCCGCATGCGCCGATGAATGCGCCATGAAACAACGAGGGTTGACCGAGGCCTATAATAAAGGCCAAGAGGGCTGCGGGGAACAATAAGCCTAACGCTAATAACGGATTCGCGCGTTGCGTCTTCGCCGTTGATCCGGGTTCCCGTGGTAAATGCTCGCCGCTGGTAACTTTTATGATCGCTTCGACTCCAGCCTCAATGCCGCCGGCGAAATCGTTCTCTCGGAAGCGCGGCACGATGATCTCACGGATGATTCGGCTGGCGATTGCGTCGGGCAGAACACCTTCGAGGCCGTAACCGACTTCGATGCGGACTCTGTGGTCGTCGCGCGAGATAATCAGTATGACGCCGTTGTCGAATTTCTTTTTGCCGAGCTTCCAGTTTTCCGCCGCACGGATGCCGAAGCCCTCGATGTCTTCGCCTTCCAGGCTGGGAATAGTGAGCACCGCGATCTGGTGGCCGGTCTCGTTCTCGAATTCCTCGAGCTGTCGCTCCAGAGAACCCTCGTAGCCGATCATTTCAGCGTAGTCGTTGACGCGGCCGCGCAACGGCGGCACGGGAAGGGCGCGGGCAAGACTCCAGAGAATGAAAGTGGAGAACAGAGCGAGAAAAAGCGACGCGTAAGGACTAGGAAATCGGCGATTTACCAGTGCACGCACGATCACGAACCACGAGCACGGTTCCTAGAACTTGACCGCCGGAGGCGTGGCCGCTTTTTCATCGGCAGTGAACGTCGCGCGCGGGGACAACCCCAGGAGAAAACGCGCGGTCAAATTAGTTGGGAAGTAGCGCACCGCCTTGTTGTATTCGGCCACGCTCTCGATGTAGCGCTTGCGCGCGACGGCGATGCGGTTTTCGGTGCCTTCGAGCTGCGCCTGGAGATCGCGATAGTTAGCGTTCGCCTTCAGCTCGGGATAGCGCTCCACGGTGACCAGCAAGCGGGACAGCGCCCCGGAAAGATTCCGTTGGGCCTGCTCAAACCGCTGCAGCGCTTGAGGGTCGCTGAGGTCTTTGGCCTCGAGCTTGACGCCCACGGCCTGGCTGCGCGCCTGGATGACCTGCGTTAATGTATCCTGCTCGAACTTGGCCGCGCCCTTCACCGTTTCGACCAAATTCGGCACCAGGTCCGCGCGCCGCTGATATTGATTTTGGACCTCGGCCCAGGCGGCTTTGACGTCTTCATCCATCCCTTGGAGCTTATTGTACCCGCAGCCGGAGAGAACTAGCAATGTTGCTATGCTAATTGTGGCGAATAGGCGTCTCATATTGAGCATCTGTATTGCAGAGGGGAGAAGTGAAGTCAAGTTGGGTGGCGACACGCGTTCTCAGTCGCGAGCGCGGTCGTGGATAAATTAGGCGGAAAATGTGGAAGTCGGAGGCGACTAAGCCCCGGCGCCAACTCTCGGCCGCCATTTGTCGAAGTGCTTTTCTATGCGGCTCAGGATTTCCATGCCGAGCATGCCGCTTAACGCGAAGATCAAGACGCCGACGAAGACCTTGTCGGTCTGGAACGTCGCGCCGGCGACCGTGATCATGAAGCCGATTCCCGCAGTGGCGGCGTAAAGCTCGCCGACCATGACGCCGACGAGGGCGCGGCCGAGCGCGACTCTCAACCCGGTAAGGATGAAGGGAAGGGTCGCGGGAAGAACGACGCTCTTGAATACCATCCACTCCGAAGCGCCGAAGCTCCGCGCGGCATTGAGCAGGATCAGCGGCGTGGTTTTGACGCCGTCGCGGGCGTTGACGAGGATGGGTAAAACGGCGCCGAGAAAGATGATGCCGACCTTAGAAAGCATGCCGATGCCGAGCCAGATGATGACCAGCGGCAACAGCGCAACGCGCGGCGTCGCGTTCATCGCGTTGATGAACGGATCGAAGATCGCGCTGAATTTTTTGTTCCAGCCGACCATGATGCCGAAGGGAATCGCCACCACAACGGAAAGCAAATAGCCGCCCAGGAATTCGAGACTGCTGACGCGAAGATCGTTCCAGATGTCTCCAGACGCGAAAAGATCCACGGCCGCCTTCCAGATAAGCGACGGCGCGCTCATGAACATCGGATTGACGCGCAGGACGGGGATAGGGTTATAGACGCTGATCGGGCCGCCCATGAATTCCCACAAAAGGAGGAAAAAGGTGACCGACGTGATTCCTAAAATTTTCTTTTCGTTGTTGAGATAGAATTTGTAGAGCCAGGAAGCCTCGGCGACGCTGACATCCAGTAGGACTTCTTCTTGAGCTTGAGCCATGAGAGCAACCTCCAAGGAAAATTAACTTTTGGCGCTTTTCCGACCTGCAGGCTGTCCGACTTTGTCGGCCTCAAGGAGGTGGCCGCTTGAAATTTTGTCCGGCGTGTCGGATTTATTTGCCGTTGCGATTACAGCATTGAGGACTTGGGCCAAGCCGGGTCCGACCGACTTGAGCTGGTTCAAGTGATGCAGGGACAGTTTTTTCAAGAGCTCTTCGCCGCTCTGTGTGAGCCGGACGTAGACTTGCCTCCTATCGGTCCGGCTGCGATAACGCCGCACCAAGCGCCGATTCATCAATCTGTCGGTCAGCTCCACCGCGCTGTGATGCTGAATCTGCAGCCGCTCGGCCAGAACGGTGATGGTGGGTTTCATTCCCGCCGGCAAGCCCTTCAGCGCGAGCAGCAATTGGTGCTGCTGAGGTTCGAGCCCCGCTGCGCGCGCGGCATTCTCGCTAAAGCGCAAAAAACGGCGCACCTCATAGCGCAATTCTGCCATCGCCCGGTAGTCCGGCGCGGCCTCTGGTTGATTCTGGCTGATTCTGGGGTGATTTCTGGGTTTATCCATCGTGATACGATACAATCGTCCTACGAGTAAACTAGCCGAAAAATCGTTCTTTTGTCAAGGGGACTCGGGCAATGATTCATCGAGCGGCTGTCCTGAGATCGGTTGCGTTGACTTTGCAGGGGAATTCGTCTACAAATTTGCTTAAGGAAAATTCAAATTTATGGCTTACGTAGTGGTCAGGACGGGCGGCAAGCAATACCGTGTTGCCCCCGGGGATATCGTCCGCGTGGAACGGCTGGACGGCGAAGTGGGGGATAAAATTACGCTGGGCGAGGTGCTGTTCGTCGGCGGCAACGGCGAGGTGAAAATCGGCACGCCGACCTTGGCGGACGTAAAAGTTACCGCCGAGATCGTCGGTCAGGGTCTGGCGAAGAAGATCATGGTCTTCAAGAAAAAGCGCCGCAAGAGCTATAGCCGCCAGCGGGGCCATCGCCAGAGGCAGACGACTCTCAAAATCGTCGAAATAGGTTAGCGGAGGAATCGAGTTATGGCGCATAAGAAAGCCGGAGGCAGTTCGCGCAACGGCAGAGACAGCCAGGGCCAGCGGCGCGGGGTGAAAGTTTTTGGCGGCGAAAAGGTGCGCGCGGGAAATATTTTGGTACGCCAGCTCGGCACCCGCATCCACCCGGGGAGAAACGTCGGCATGGGCCGGGACTTCACGATTTTCGCGAAAATCGATGGCGTGGTCCTGTATGACCGCATGGATAAGGAACGGAAGAGAGTGAGCGTGGTGCCGGCGGCGTAACCCCACCCTGACTAGACAAGAGCCCCGCTGCCGGGGCTTTTTTTTTGCCTGTACGCAACTCACAATGTTCCTAGGCCATCCGCCCGCCCGCGAGCCTCTCTCCGGGCCGATGCGATACGGCTGCGGTACGCTGCACGAGAATTTCAACGGGAATTGGTGGAGTACGCTTGACGCTGCTCGTCCCACGCATCGGCCCTCCAAGAGACTCCCGGGCGGCGCGACACGGCATGTGACAATGACAGATCGGTTTGTGTTAGTCTGTAGCGAACAATGGAAAGCTGCGTGAGAAAGCTCGATGCCCTATGAAATTTATCGATGAAGTAAAAATCGAGGTCCAAGCCGGGCATGGCGGGCGGGGCTGCATGAGCTTTCGCCGGGAGAAATTTGTCCCGCGCGGCGGGCCGAACGGCGGCGACGGCGGCGACGGTGGTGACGTCGTAGCGGTGGCGGACGCGCAACTCGCCACGCTGTTGGACCTGCGCTATCAGAAACTTTATCGCGCCGTCCGAGGCGAGCACGGCCGGGGAAAAGATCAGCACGGAAAAAGGGGCGAGGACAAAATCATTCCGGTTCCCGTCGGGACGACGTTCCGCGACGCTGAGACCGGTGAACTGCTGGCGGATCTGAGCGAGCCGGGACAGCGCGTTGTGATCGCGCGCGGCGGCAGGGGCGGTAAAGGAAACGCGCACTACGTCTCCTCGACCAACCGAAGCCCGCGCAAAGTGCAACCCGGTCTCCCAGGAGAAGAGCGCGAACTCGACGCCGAGCTCAGGCTTTTGGCCGATGTGGGAATCATCGGCTTGCCCAATGTAGGCAAGTCCACGCTGATTTCCGTTATTTCCGCGGCGCGCCCGAAGATCGCCGATTATCCGTTCACCACCTTGGTGCCCAATTTGGGCGTCGTGAGCTACGGAGAGGGGAAGAGCTTCGTGGTCGCCGATATTCCCGGGCTCATTGAAGGCGCCCATCGCGGCGAAGGGCTCGGCCACAAGTTCCTCAAGCACGTGAGCCGGACCGGTGTGCTGATCCATCTCCTGGACGCCACGCGCTTGCGCGAGGACGATCCGCTGGCGGACTGGCGCGCGATCAATCGCGAGCTCGAGCTTTTCGATCCGGCGCTGGCGGCGAAGCCGCAAATCGTTGTGGCCAACAAGATCGACGTGCCGGAGGCGAGAGAGGCGGCGGCGTCGTTGCAAGAGAAATTTACGGCGTTGTCGATTCCTTTTCTCGCGATCTCCGCGGCGACGCACGAAGGTCTGCGCGAGCTCATAGTCTCGATCGCAAGAAAGTTGGAAGAGAGGAAGGGAAACGCGGAGCGTGTCGCAGCAGGAATTTAAGAAACGGATCTTGCGGCGCTGCCGGCGTGTCGTAGTGAAGATCGGCAGCCAGGTTCTCTCGTCGCCGGAAGGGATCGAAGAGGGGAGAATCAAGGGGCTGGTGCGCGAGCTGGCCGAGCTGCACGAGCAAGGGAAAGAGCTGATCGTGGTAAGCTCCGGGGCGGTCGCGTCCGGCATGACGCGGCTCGGACTCAAAGACAAGCCGAAGACCATTCCGCAAAAACAGGCGCTCGCCGCCGTCGGACAGATCAAGCTGATGGCGCTCTACGAAAGATATTTCTCGCGGTTCGACAAGAACGTGGCCCAGGTGCTGTTGACGCACGAAGACCTCGCCAACCGCCGGCGCTACATCAACGCCAAGCACACGCTCCAGACTCTCCTCGATCTGTCGATCATTCCGGTCGTCAACGAAAACGACACGGTGGCGGTCGAGGAAATGAAGTTCGGCGACAACGATCATCTCTCCGCGCTGGTGGCGACCTTGCTCGAAGCCGATCTGCTGGTGATTCTGAGCGACGTCGCCGGAATCTACGATCGCGACCCGCGGCTTCACGACGGCGCCGAGCTGATCCCTGTCATCGAGAATATCAAGACCGCCAAGACGAAATTCGCCGGCAAGAGCCAGAGTCACTACGGCACGGGCGGCATCGCGACCAAGGTCGACGCAGCGGAGAAGGCGGCGGCGGCCGGAATTCCGACCTTGATCGCGAACGGGCTCGAAGCGGGAATTCTGCGCAAGGTTTTCGATCCGGAGGAGGAAAACGGCACCTGGGTCGTTCCCGAGGAGAATCGGCTGGCGAGCCGCAAGCACTGGATCGCCTACAATCTCAAGCCCGCGGGCGAGATCGTGGTGGACGAAGGGGCGTTCGAGGCGCTGGTGCACAAGGGCCGAAGCCTGCTCCCCTCGGGGCTCAAAAATATTCACGGCTCGTTTGGCGTCGGCGAGTGCGTGCGCTGCCTCGACTTGCACGGGCGCGAATTCGCCCGCGGCCTGGTCAACTACAGCGCGCAAGAGCTGGAACAGATCAAAGGGCTGCATACGAGCAAGATCGAAAAAGTTTTAGGCTACAAGATCTACGACGAGATCATCCACCGGGACGATTTGGTGCTGCTGTAAAAGGCAAAAGTATCCGCCACAAAGATTGGCGGATCAGCCTCAGGCTGAAAAAGGCAAAATGGATCGCCCCGCGACTCGAACCCTCGCGCTATGAAGATCGGCCTTTTTGGCGGCACGTTCGACCCGATTCACTGGGGCCATCTGCGCAGCGCGGAAGAAGTGCGCGAGGCGTTCGGCCTGGACCGGATTGTTTTCATTCCGGCTGCCTTTCCGCCGCTCAAGCGCAAGGCCGGCACAGCTCCGGCGCGCGACCGGCTCAACATGGTGCGCGCCGCCGTCGCCGGTCATCCCGCCTTTGCCGTCTCCGACATCGAACTGCGCCGCCCTGGGAAATCGTATTCCATCGACACCTTGCGTTATTTCGCCGGCAAGCGGCGGCGCACCGACGCGCTCTATTTTATTCTCGGCATCGACGCGTTCCGCGACATCGGCGCATGGAAAAATTTCGCCGCGATTTTTCCGCTGGCTCATTTCATCATCACCTCGCGGCCGGGATCCGCCGATTTGCTCGAGCTCGGCGATATTCCCGTTGCCGCCCGAAAGTCGTTTTGTTATGATTCAAAGATAAACGTCTATCGGCATAAGGGCGGCACGCGCCTGCATTTTCTCAAGTTGACCGATCTAGCGATTTCCGCGTCCGAGATTCGTCGCCGCGTGAAGGCAAGAAAATCCATCCGCTATCTAGTCCCGCCGGCGGTCGAGAGTTATATTAGGCGCAGAGGCCTGTATCGAAAGGCTTAGAGGGGCGAGAACCAGTTTGGCGGAAATTGACTCCTGGGATAAGGCGCTACAAGTCAGCCGCTTGGCGCTGGAGAAGAAGGCCTACGATCTGGTCTTAATGGAGGTTTGCGATCTGACCTCCATCGCCGATTATTTTATCATTTGCTCGGGGCGCTCCGACCGGCAGGTGCAAAGCATCGCGCAGGGAATCGAAGAAAATCTGCGCGCGCTGGGGGTTCGGCCGCATTCGGTGGAGGGCGTGGCCAGGGGGCAGTGGGTCTTGATGGATTTTTCCGACGTCATTGTCCATATCTTCTACGAGCCGGTGCGCGAATTCTATGATCTCGAAGGGCTTTGGGCCGATGCTCCGCGCGTGGAGTTGCCCGAGCCTTATGCCACCCTGGTGAATCAATTTCGCATCCGGGGCGAGCAGCATGCTTGACGCCGCGGCTGGGCGCCTCACCAAATTCTAGAAAGGAATGGAGCGCGTGGGCGATCAACGTCCTCTGATTTTGATTGTGCTGGACGGCTGGGGCATCAATCCTCGCCGCGAAGGGAATGCGATTGCCGAGGCGGCCACGCCCAATATGGATGCGCTGGCGCGCGCGTACCCGTCGACCCGGATCTCGATTTCCGGATTGGACGTCGGGTTGCCCGACGGCCAGATGGGCAACTCCGAAGTCGGCCACATGCACCTCGGCGCCGGCCGCGTCGTCTACCAGGATCTCACCTTGATTCACCGCGCGATCGAAGACGGCAGCTTTTTTTCCAACCCGGTCCTGCGCGGCGCCATGGACGCGGTAAAAAAATCCGGCGGACTTCATCTCATGGGGCTTTTGGGCGACGGCGGCGTTCACAGCCACCAGCGCCATCTCGAAGCGTTGATCGAGCTGGCGAGCAGGGAAAAAGTCGGCGCGACTTACCTGCATCTATTTCTCGACGGCCGGGATACGCCGCCGAAAAGCGCCGACGGTTTTTTGCGCGAGCTTCTGGAAAAGCTGAAATCCTATCCCAAGGTCAAGATCGCGACCGTGAGCGGCCGCTATTACGCGATGGACCGCGACAAGCGTTGGGAAAGAACCGAGAAGGCCTATCGCGCGCTCGCCGAGGGGGTTGGAGTCCGCGCGCGCTCTCCGGAGGAGGCGATTCGGAAAAGTTACGACCAAGGAGTTACGGACGAGTTCGTTCTCCCGACCGTGATCGAACCGGTCATGCCCGAGGGCATGATTCGCGACGGCGACGCGGTGATCTTCTTCAACTTCCGGGCCGACCGGGCGCGCCAGTTGACGCGCGCGTTGACGCAGAAGGATTTCACCGAATTCCAGCGCGACCGGCTGATCTCGTTCTCCGCGTTCGTCACCATGACGGAATACGACCGGAGCTTCGGCCTTCCGGCGGCCTTTCCGCCGCGCGACCTCAAAAATATCCTGGGCGAGGTCGCGAGCCGAAACCATATTCAGCAACTGCGCATCGCCGAAACGGAGAAATACGCCCACGTCACTTATTTCTTCAACGGGGGGGAGGAGAAAAAATTTCCCCTCGAAGACCGGATCATGATCCCGTCGGCCAAGGACGTTCCCACCTACGACCGCAAGCCGGAGATGAGCGCGCGCGAAATCACCGGGTCGCTTGTCGAGCAGATCAAGGCCGAGCGCTACGGGCTGGTCATCTTGAACTACGCGAACGCCGACATGGTGGGCCACACGGGCAACTACGGCGCGACCGTGCGCGCCTGCGAAGTCATCGATGAGTGCATCGGCAAAGTCGTTCAAGCGACCTTGCGCCACAAAGGGCGCGTGATCATCACCGCGGATCACGGCAACGCGGAGCAGATGATCGACTACGACACCGGCCAGATTCACACCGCGCACACCTCCAACCCGGTTCCCGTCATCGTGATCGACGAGCTGCTCAAGTCCGCACGCCTCAGCTCCGGAAAAGCGAGCGATGTGGCGCCGACGATTTTAAAGATGTTCGGTATCCCACAGCCGCCGCAAATGACGGGCCGCCCGCTTTATAAGGGATGAGGGCGGAGGGATGAGGGCGGAAAATTCATCCTTCATCCCTCAGCCCTCATCCTTCAATTTCGGCCGTTGGCTCGATTGGTTATATCCGCCGCGCTGCCGATTTTGTGGCGACTCTCTCTTCGGCCGCAATGACTGTTTCTGCCGGGGGTGCCGGGAGCGGATACGCGTCATCGGCCATCCTTTCTGCACCGCGTGCGGGCGGCCGTTTCTCGATACGAGCGGCGACGATCACCTGTGCGGCAATTGCATCGCGCGCCGGCCCCACTTTGTCCGCGCGCGCGCGTGGGCCTGCTATCCGACCGACGGCGGCGACGATCATCCGCTGCGCGAGGTCGTGCAGCGCTTCAAATACGGACGCAAAGTCTCCTTGGGCAAACCGCTCGGCAGGCTCATGGCGATCGGCTGCCGCGACTTGTTTCACGACTATGATCTCGACGTGATCATCCCGGTGCCGCTGCATGCGAAACGGCTGCGCTGGCGCGGCTTCAACCAGTCCGTTATCCTCGCCCGGGAGATTGGCCGCCATTGGAAGCTTCCCGTCGATCCGTGCGTGCTCGTGCGCTCGCGCGAGACGCCGCCGCAGACGCAGCTCCACGAGGATGAGCGGCGAAAAAACATGAGGCGCGCGTTTTCGGTGAATCCGGCAAAATCTATCGACGGGAAAGCGGCGCTGCTGATCGACGACGTGTACACCTCGGGCGCGACGGTGAACGAATGTAGCCGGGCTCTCGTGCGCGCGGGCGTGCGGGAAGTTTATGTGTTGACACTGGCGCGAACCGTTTAGGAGACCCTCACCCCAACCCTCTCCCGCAAAGCGGGCGAGGGAATCAGAAGTAAATTTCTTCTTCTGAATTCCATCTCCCTTTGGGAGCGGGCGAGGGTGAGGGTTGAAGAGCAAAAAGTGATGGCAACTGAGGATCAAAAGCACTGGAACGAGAAGCATGCCGGCGAGCATGCGCACGATGAAAATTCGCCATCACCGCTTCTCCAAGAAATTCTCGATAGTCGGTGGTGGAGCCTTCAGCCCGGCCGGGCGCTCGACATCGCGACCGGGAAGGGGCGCAACGCGCTGTTCTTAGCCGAGCGGGGCTTTTCCGTGGATGCGATGGATATAGCCGCCGTCGCTTTGGAGAGCGCGAGGAAGATCGCGGCGCAGAAGGGCCTCGACGTCAACTTCATCGAAGCCGATCTCGATCGCGCCGATCTTCCCGGGGCGGCTTACGATTTGATCATCAATTTTAATTTTCTGGAGCGCGCGCTGATCCCAAAAATGAAAGCCGCTCTTAAAATCGGCGGCCACATCGTCTTCGAAACCTTCCTCGTGGATCAAAAGGTCTTGGGCCATCCGCGTAACCCGGCCTACCTCCTCGGCCACAACGAGCTGCTGGATCTCTTCCGCGACTTTCGCGCGCTCTATTATCGGGAGGGAAAGATGACCGAGGGCGGGAAAGAAGCTTACCGCGCCGGACTGCTCGCGCAGAAAGTGCGGTGACCGGAATATTTCACCGCCAGGGCGCGGAGGATCGGCCAAAAAGAGAGGCTGATCAGCCTCAGGCTGACACGGAGGAAAGAGAGTTATATTAACTCTGCGCGCTCTGTGTCTCTGCGGTGATGTTGTCTGGCTAGCTATCTAATTTTGGTTTGGGCAGGATCGAGTATGGAACGCCGTCGTCGTCGAGTCCTTCGCGCTCTTGTGGGGTCGTCGAGCCGTGGATGGGCCTGTTTTCGGACTCGCCGTGAAATATCGCGCGCGCCTCTTCGGCAAAGCGGGGGCCGACGTTTTCGAAATTTTCCCGCACGTACTGGTTGAGCCGCACCAGCAGCTCGTTCACATCCGCCGGCGTGAGGGCGGTGGGGGCGGGGTTCTCTTTGGGGGCCGGCGCCGCCGGTGCATCCTTTTTCACATGCACCGCGCAAGCGTGCGGCAGCTTCTCGACGACCGTACTGCCGCAATTCGGGCAGGAAATCAGGCCTTGCGCCGCCTGCGCCTGATAGCCTTCGAAGCTGGGAAACCAGCCTTCAAACTTGTGCTCCCGCTCGCAGATCAGGTCGTAAACCACCATGATTATATATTTAAGATTTGTTGGCCGTCTTTGTCAACTCCGCAGTTTTGCAACGCCGGGCCAGGTGTTACAATCGCTGAATCATGAGCGGTGAGACGACGGTTAGGATCGCCCGTGCGATGAGTGAGGTGCCGCGCGATTCCTGGGATCGCTTGCTGGATCACGACTCGCCGTTCATGAATTGGGACTGGCTGGCTGCGCTGGAGCGAACCGGATGCATTGGGGAAGAGGCGGGCTGGCTGCCGCATCACCTGGTCGTCGAGCGCGGCGGCGAGATCGTCGGCGCCTGCCCGATGTATCTCAAGGGCCATAGCATGGGTGAGTTCGTCTTCGACTACGAATGGGCCGAGCTCGCGCACCGTCTCGGCATCAACTATTACCCGAAGATCCTGGTCGGCGTGCCTTTCACGCCGGTCACGGGGGCGCGGTTTCTCACGGCGGCGGGAACCGACCGACGCGGCTTGCTTCAGCTCATGGGAGCGGCGCTGGCGCAGATCGCGAAGGACAATAAAATCTCCTCCGTGCACGTGAACTTCTGTCTGGAGGAGGAAGTGGAGGCGTTGAGCGCGGTGGGATTCACCCGGCGGATCGGGTTGCAGTTCCACTGGGAGAACCGCGGCTACCGTTCGTTCGAAGACTACCTCGGCTCGTTTCGCAGCGACCGCCGCAACAAGATCAAGCGCGAGCGGCGCGCGCTAGCCGAGCGCGGCGTCGGGATTCGCGTCGTCGAAGGGCCGCAGTTGACCCGGGATCATCTGCGCACCATGTTCCGTCTTTACAAGACGCACGTCGACAGCCTTTACTACGGCCGGCAGTATCTCACGCAAGAATTTTTCGACGAGCTGGCGGAACGCTTTGCGCCGCACGTCTGCCTGATCTTCGCCGAGCGGGAATCGCGCGTGATCGCCGGAACGTTCAACGTGCGGAGCGATTCAGCGCTGTACGGCCGCTACTGGGGCGCCTTCGAGGACGAGCGCTTTCTCCACTTCAACGTCTGCTACTACGCGGCGATCGAGCATTGCATCGCGAAAGGCTTGTCACGCTTCGAAGCCGGCGCCGGCGGCAGCTTCAAGCAACTGCGCGGCCTCGAGCCGCAATCGACCACGAGCATGCACTACATCGTCGATCCGAAGTTCGGCCGGGCGATCGAGCGGCACCTGGCGCAGGAGCGCGAGATGATCTTGCGCAAACGCTCTGCGTTGCTGGAAAACAGCCAGCTCAAACAAAAATGAATTTTCGATTTTAGATTTTGGATTTTCGATTCAATCTAAAATCGGCGATCCAAAATTCAAAATGTCGGTTGATGGGCCACATGCGGGCGGCGAGCCTCTACTTGTTACGGTCGCGACTTTGCGCAACCGTGTTGAGGGTTTCCTTGACACTCGTCGGGCTTTCCTTTAAGTTCCTTTGACATTCGCCGCCGAGGAGAAAATCTTGAAATTTTCGCTCAAGGACATCGCCGAGCCGGTGATTTTTTTCCTTGCGCTGCTGGCGCTTTGGGAAATCCTCGTCAAGGTCGTCCACGTCCCGGCTTTTATCCTGCCGCCGCCCAGAGATCTCTACGCGGCTTTTATCTCTAAATTTTTCATTCTCGGGCACCACGCGCTGATCACGTTTCTCGAAGCGGTGGGCGGATTCACGCTTTCGTTTCTGCTCGGAGTCGGCTTCGCCGTGAGCGTCGTTTACTCGCGCCACCTGCAAAATACCATCTATCCTCTCATCGTCATTCTTTACGCCATGCCGAAGAGCGCATTCGCGCCTTTGATGGTCATCTGGATCGGCTACGGCCTGGTGTCCAAGATGGCGATCGCTTTTCTGGTCGCGTTTTTTCCGATCGTCGTCAACACGGTCGTTGGCTTGAAAGAAGTCGAGCCGGAGCTGCTCGAGCTGGCGCGCATTGGTCGCGCTTCCCAGTGGGACGTGTTCAAGAAAATTCGCCTGCCGAATTCTCTTCCTTATATGTTCGCCGGCGTCAAGGTCGCGTTGGTGCTCTCCGTTACGGGCGCGATCGTCGCCGAATTCGTCGCCGCCAACGAAGGGCTCGGCTACCTCGTGCTGCAGGCCAACTACAGCCTGGACACGGCTTTCGCTCTGGTCATCCTGTTGATTCTGGCGCTGCTCTCTCTCGCTCTCATCACGGCGCTGGAAATCGTCCAGCGAAAGATGGTTCCGTGGAGCGCCGAGGTGCGGCAGATCGAAGGCTCTTTCTGATTCAGGAGGTGGGACAATGATGCCGACCCGGGAAGTCGTCCATTCGATGCTCGTACTTTTCCTCGCCACTGTGATGTTGGCCGCGGCTCATGCGCGGTCGGCGGCCGCGGCTGAGAAGCCCGTGATCGTCCGCCTCGATTTTATTCTCGGCGGCAAGCATGCGCCGTGGTTCGTCGCGGCGGAGAAGGGTTTCTATTCCAAGCGCGGGTTGGCAGCCACGGTTCAGGGCGGCACCGGCTCGGCCGACACGGTTCGCGCCATCGCCGGCGGGCTCGCCGACGTCGGCTTCGCCGATTTGAGCACGGCGATCGTGGCGCGCTCCCGCGGCAGCCAGATCCTGTCCGTGGCGCAGCTCGGCTACGTTCCGGCCACGATCCTCTGGCGCGAAGAGACGCCGATCAAGAGCCTCAAGGATCTCGAAGGAAAATCGCTGGCGATCAGCCCGGGACAGGCGCAATGGTTTCTGATGCCCGCGCTTGCCCGGCTGAACAACTTCGACTTCAAATCGATCAAGATTCAGGAGACGGCGCCGGCGCTCCAGACCGCGGCGCTGGTGGCGAAGAAGGCGGATCTGATCGTGACGTTTCGCGCCTCCAATGACGAAGTGGCCGAGGCCGCCGCGGCCAAGCAGGGGATCAAGATCAAGCGCATCTACATGAAGGACAACGGCCTCAACGTTTACGGCAGCTCGCTCATCGTCAAGGACGACGACGTCAAAAAGCGGCCCGAGATGATCCGCGCCTACGTCGAAGCGACGATGGAAGGGCTCAAGTATTGCCGCGATCATCTCGATGAAGCGCTGGAGATTTTGCTCAAGCAAAAGCCGGAGCTCGACCGCGAGCTCACCCGCATTCAACTCAAGAACGCCGTCGGGGAAGTCTTCATTCCGCCGGAATCGATCCAGTCCGGCTTCGGCTACATGAAGCCCGACGTCATGGAGAAGACGGTCGCGATCACCAACGAGTTCTTCGACGTGGGCAGAAAAGTCGGCGTCGAGGAGGTCTACACCAACCAGTTCGTCAAGAAATGACGCCCGGCGTCATCCTGAGCGACGCGAAGGATCTCAGATCAATCGCTAGATTTTTCGCCTACGGCTCGGAATGACAGAATAGGATCGTCGCGTGGCGCCGCTGATCGCCGTCGAAGACGTGCGGAAAATCTTTCGCAGCGGCGCGAAAACCGTCACCGCGCTGGACGGCGTGTCGTTCGAAATTCACGAGCGCAGCTTCGTCTCCCTCGTGGGACCGAGCGGCTGCGGCAAGAGTACCTTGCTGAAAATAATCGCCGGTCTCATTCCGCCCAGCTCGGGAAAGGTTGCGGTGAATGGGGCGCCGGTCGACGGACCGATGGAAAATATCGGGATGGTTTTCCAGGCGCCGGTGCTGCTCAAATGGAGATCGGTGGCGGGGAACATCATGCTGCCGGTCGAATTCGCCAAGCTCGATCGGGCGGACTATCGGGAGAAGTCCCGCGCGCTGATTCGCCTCGTGGGCTTGCAGGGCTTCGAGGAGACGCCGCCGTATCAACTTTCCGGCGGCATGCAGCAACGGGTCTCGCTCTGCCGCGCGCTGGTCACCGACCCGCGCATGCTGCTCATGGATGAGCCGTTCGGCGCGCTCGACGCGATGACGCGCGACGAGCTCGACCTGGAATTGCTCCGCATATGGGGCGAGAAGAAAATGACCGTGTTGTTCGTGACCCACAACATCCAGGAAGCGGTCTTCCTGTCGGACTGCGTCGTCGTGATGTCGCCACGGCCGGGGAAAGTGATTCAAAAAATCGCCGTCGAGCTGCCGCGGCCGCGGACCATCGAGATGATGAGCGGAGCGGACTTCGGACGCACCACGCTGGAAATCAGAGGCAGGCTGGCCTCGGCCGGCGGCTCGACGGCGCCCGGCTCGACGACGTGAGATTTGGCATGGCGAGAAAAAGAAAGATCACGTACAAATCTTCCGGAGTCGACATCGCCGCGGGCGATCGTCTGGTCCGGCGCATCCAGGGAGTCGCGCAGAAGACCGCGCGGCCGGGGTTCGTCGCCGGGATCGGCGGCTTCGGCGGTCTGTTCGATCTAAAAAAATTGAAATACCGCCGGCCGATTCTCGTCTCCTCGACCGACGGCGTCGGCACGAAGCTGAAAATCGCCTTCATGACCGGCATTCACGACAGCGTGGGAATTGACCTGGTCGCGATGAGCGTCAACGACATTCTGACCCAGGCGGCCGAGCCGCTTTTTTTTCTCGACTATTTCGTCTGCGGCAAGCTCGACGTGAATGTGGCCGCCGCGACCATCCGCGGCATCGCCGAGGGTTGCCGGCAGGCGGGCTGCGTCTTGATCGGCGGCGAGACCGCGGAGCATCCCGGCGACTTCGCCCCGGGTGAGTACGACCTGGCCGGCTTCGCCGTCGGCGTCGCGGAGAAAAAACAGATTCCCGATCCGAAGTCGATCGTGCCGGGAGACGCGCTGATCGGACTGCTTTCCACCGGCCTGCACAGCAACGGCTACTCTTTGGCGCGCAAGGTTTTGTTGGAATTGAAAGGCCTGCGGCTCGGCGATCGCATCTCGGAATTGGGCCGCACTTTGGCAGAGGAGCTGCTGGAGCCGACGCGGATTTATGTAAAAACTGTCCGCGCGTTGCTGCGCAATCATCCAGGCCACCGGATCAAGGGCATCGCGCACATCACCGGCGGGGGAATTCCGGGAAACCTGCCGCGAGTTTTGCCCGCGGGTAGGCGCGCGTGGGTCCGGCGGCGGAGTTGGGCGGTTCCGCCGATCTTTGATTTGATTCAGAGATTCGGCTCGATCTCGCGCGCGGAGATGGACCGGACGTTCAACAACGGCATCGGTATGATTCTCGTGGTGGGAAAAAACGACGTGCGCGGCGTCGAGCGCACGCTCACAAAACTCGGCGAGCGCTACGCCGTCATCGGAGAAATCAGAAAAGGAGAGCGGGGGGTTCGCTTTATCTAGTGAGGAGTGAGAAAATGAGGAGTGAGCGGTGCGGAGGCCGTCTGCTCACTGCTCACTCCTCACTTCTCACTGGAAAATTATGCCGCGGCAAGTTCCATTGGGCGTGCTGATCTCCGGGAGCGGCACGAATCTGCAGGCGATTATCGACGCGATCGAGGCGAAGCGCCTCGACGCGGCGGTTCGCGTCGTCATCAGCAACCGGAAAGATGCCTTCGGCCTGACCCGGGCGAAGAATCATAATATTCCGACCGAGGTGCTGGACCACAAGAAATTTTCTCGCCGCGAAGCTTATGACGAGGCCATCGTTGCAATGCTCCGGCAGCGCGGCGTCGAGCTCATCGTCATGGCCGGATTCATGCGCCTGCTCTCGCCCGTCTTGCTGAAAGTGTATTCGAATCGAATCATGAATATTCACCCGTCATTGCTGCCGGCCTTTCCCGGCCTGCACGGACAGAAGCAGGCGGCGGAGTACGGCGTCCGCTTCGCGGGCTGCACGGTCCACTTCGTCAACGAAGAATGCGACCAGGGCCCGATTATCATCCAGGCGGTCGTGCCGGCCTACCCCGACGATACCGAAGAGTCGCTCTCCGCCCGCATTCTGAAGCAAGAGCACCGCATTTATCCCAAGGCGATCCAACTTTACTGCGAGGGAAAGCTTCGCGTGGTCGGTCGCAAGGTCTTCGTCGACGATCTGGAAAAAGACGACGACCTTGCGCTCGCCGAGCCTTCCATAAAAGGATGAAGCAGCGGGATGAAGCGCTCTCTCATGATCTTCTTAAAGGCTGGCGTCAGTCTCGGCCTGCTCGCCTTTTTTCTTACGCGCGAATTCGACTTCTCGCATTTTTTCGAGGTGATTTCCGCCGCGCGCTTTTCTTACATCGGAGCCGCATTGCTGATTTACCTTGCCGGCCAGGTCATCAGCTCGCTTAGGTGGGCGCTTCTGGCGGGGACCCTCGGGTTTCGAAATCCGTTCAAAGATTTTGCCACGTTCTATTTCATCGGCATGTTCTTCAGCCTGTTTACGCCGACCACCGTGGGCGGCGACGTGGGGCGGGTTTTTTATCTCGCGCGTGACGGCGCGAACACGAGAGAAAGCGCGCGCAGCGGCTCGGTCGCCCTGGCGACGATCTCGGTCTTGGCGGACCGGGCCATCGGCATGGCGGTCCTGGTGTGGATCGGCGCCGTGGCGGTGGCGGCTTTTCCCGGTTACGCGCTTCCCGCGTCGATTCGCTATGCGACGTTCGCGCTGGCCGTGGGGCTGCTGGCCGGAGGCCTCTCGCTGCCGCTTTTCAGCCCTCTGCTTCGGGGATGGCAGCACCCGATGGTGAAAAATCTATCTCTGGCGCTGCAAAATTATCCGCGCCACTGGCGCGCGATCGTCTACGCCGCGAGCCTCTCGCTAGCCGTTCATTTTCTGCAAACGTGGATCCACGTCTTGCTCGGCCGCGCCCTCGAGGCGGACATTCCATGGTCGTATGCGTTTATTATCTACCCGCTGGTGGGCACGTTCAGCGCGCTGCCGGTCAGCCTGAACGGCATCGGCCTGCGCGAAGGCGGCTACCTTCTCATGTTGAGCTACATCGGCATCGGCTCGGAGAAAGCGATCGCCTTCGGGCTCGTCTGGTTTATCGTCGTCGCGCTGGACAGCCTCATCGGCGGCCTGCTTTTTATCTTGAGAAAAAGTCCGGCCCCCGCCGCGCTCGCAGCCGAGGCGAAGGTCAGGTCAGAAAGTGAATCAGGAGGGTGGCGAGGCCGAGGAAGATGAGAAATCCCATGAAGTCGGTGAGCATCGTGTCGAATACGCCGGCCACCGTGGCCGGATCGAGCCCGAGCTTTCTGAGCGCGGTCGGCACGAGCACGCCGCCGGTCGCCGCGACCAGCATGTTGAGAAACATCGCCACACCCGCCACCACCCCGAGCATCGCGTTGCCCTTCCATAACCACGCCACGGTGCCGAGAACGGCGCCGAACAGCGTGCCTTTGATCAAACCCAAACTCCATTCCTTGCGCAGGAGCTGGGCCAGGTTCCCCGATTCGATCTCGCCGAGAGCCATCGAGCGAACCACCACGGTCGCGGTCTGAATCCCGGCGTTGCCGGCCTGTCCCGCGATGATCGGCATGAAGATCGCGAGCGAGGGCACTTGGCCGATGGTTTTTTCGAACGCGCTGATCACGGAAGCGGCGGCGAACGCCCACACCATGTTGAAGCCGAGCCAGGGCACGCGCCGCGCCGCCGACTCGCGCAACGGACTGAAGGCGCGCTCCTTGATGCCGACGCCGGCCATCTTGTACATATCCTCCGTGGTCTCGTCGGCGATGACGTCGATGACGTCGTCCACCGTGATCAGTCCCACGAGGCGGCCATCGTGATCGACGATCGGCAGGGCGAGCAGATCGTACTTCGAAACCAGGCGCGCCGCCTCTTCCTGATCCATCGTTGCTTCGGCGCGGATCGGGTCCGCGATCATCATGTCCCGGAGCGGCCGATCGGGAGGCGCGACGACAAGGTTGCGAATCGGCACCACGCCGATGAGCTTGCCCGAGCCGTCCACTACGTAGAGATAAAAAAAAGTTTCCAGTTCCCCGCGTTCGCGGATTTTGTCGATGGCGCCCTGAGCGGTGACATCGGGGGAGAGCGAGAGCAGGTCCGTGGTCATGATCCTGCCCACCGTGCCTTCGGGATAACCGATCATTTTATCGAATCCGGCGCGGCGCTCCGGGTCCACGTGGGCAAGGACTCTTTCTTTTCTCTCCTCCGGCAGGCTGTCGATGAACGTCACCGCGTCGTCGGGATCCGCCCGGGATATCATGCGGGCGATTTTTTCGTCGTCGATCAAAGCCAGAACGTCCGGCAGCAGGTCGGGAGGAAGCTCTTTGAGAGTTTTAGCCGCTTTGCGCGTGGAGAAAAGAACGTCGAACAGGAGGCGCGCCTCGGCCGGCTCCAGATCTTTAAACAGCGGCGCGACGTCGGCGGGATGGCTCTTGCCGATCAAGCGCAGAACGCGATCGGGCGTGCCCGTGCGAATCATTTCGCGTACGGTTTCGTGGTTGAGAGGCGGCACGTGGGTGATCCTTCATCCTTCGAGCGCTCTGCTTGTTCCCCTTCTTAACCGTTGCCATTGAGGATTGCAATGCATTTTTTCCGCGCTCGACCGGGATCAGCCGCTGGTCGACGCCGCCATTTTTAGTCCTTACAGGCCGGTATGAAATCTGCTATGGTAGCCTCGAATCGTACAGCTTGGGCGCGAGAGCGAAAATAGGCTATTTCCCCCGTTCGAGCGAACGAGCTAAGGAGGTTTTATGTTCGGACTTGGCGTTCAAGAGCTGCTGATCATTCTGGTGATCGCGTTGGTTCTGTTCGGGCCGAGCAAGCTGCCGCAAATTGGCAGCGGCTTGGGCAAGGCGATCCGCGATTTTAAGAAAGGCGTCAGCGGCGAGGATGGCGAAAGCGGCGCCAAAGAGCAGGGCGTGACAAAGAAGGAAGACGGCAAAGAAATTCCGCGCTAGCGGCCGCATTCAGCAGAGCGAGATCGATTTCCCCATTCAAGCAACCTATCCGTAGACTGGTCCCCCCGGCGCTTGCGGAAAGGCCGGTCGCGTTGGCGCAACGATTAGAGGAGCATGGCTATGCGGTTTTTGCCGAGCGATGAACGGTTTTACGATTGGTTCGAGGCCAGCGTCAAAAAAGTGGTCGAGGGGGCGGTTCAACTATCCGAGCTGATCAAGGACTACAGGGACGTAGCCCTCAGGGCCAAGGAGATCAAGGACACCGAACACGAGGGGGACGTCATCACGCACAACACGATCGAGATGTTGAACCGGACGTTCATCACGCCGCTCGATCGCGAAGACATTCACAAGCTCATCACTTCCTTGGACGACGTGCTGGACTACATCGAGGCCTGCGCGGCGCGGCTGCATTTGTTCAAGGTCGGGAAAACCACCGACGAATCCCGGCTCCTGGTCGGAATCCTGGTCAAATCTACCCAGGAACTCGAGCGCGCCGTTTTCAAGTTGCGCCAGCTCAAAAACGGCGATTCGATCATGAAGCACTGCATCGAGATCAACCGGCTGGAAAACGAAGGCGATTTCGTCGGCCGGACCGCCGTGGCCAAACTTTTCGAAGGCGAGCCCAACCCGCTCGAGGTCATCAAGTGGAATGAGATCTACGAGACGTTGGAGAACGCCATCGACCGGTGCGAGGACGTGGCGAATGTCCTCGAGGGAATCGTATTAAAGAACGCGTAACGTCCGATCATCTACCATAGCCCGGCCCAGGGGCTTCTCTCCGGGTCGCTGCGATACGTCAGTGTTACGCGGCACGAGCGTTCTAAGAAAAATTCTCTAATACGCTTGATAATTCCTCGTCCCACGCATCAACCCTCCGAGAAACCCCCGGGCCGGGCATTGAAGCAGTGCGCTCGATTCGACGCTCGCAAAGGGAAGTTAAAGACGAAGCTCGAAACTGCTTAGTGGGAGCGGTTGCCGTTCTTCTCTTTGGTTCCGAGCAGCACGGTGTAGAGGGAAAGCTTGGAGAGCTTGTAGATCAACTCGACCTTGAGCCCCGTCTCTTCGATGAAAGGCTTGAGGTGAAGCTTGGTGCTCCAACCGAGCCGGCGGGTCACCGGATCGAGAGTCTCGGTGAGAAATCCGAGCAGCGGGAAGGTGCTCGTGAAGTGATTGACGATCACGATCTTCCCTCCCGGCTTGCAGACCCGCTTCGCTTCCTGGATCATCCGAATCGGGTCCGGCACCACCGTCACGACGTGAAACGCCATCACGTAGTCGAAGCTACTGTCGGGAAATTTCAAATCGAGGGCGTTCATCTCCAGGACCGCGAGATGGCTCCAGCCGTTTTCAACGATTTTTTCCTGGGCGCGCGCGAGCATGTCGGGCGCGAGATCGATCCCGATCACGTCGCAATGGCGCGGGTAAGCGGGAAACGACGTGCCGGTGCCGACGCCGACTTCCAGAACTTTTGCCCCGCGCGGAATGTCGAGCGCTTCGATGACGTGCCGCAGCCGGGAAAAGAAAATTTTGCCGAAGACTTTGTCGTAGAGCGGCGCAAACTCCGCATAGAGCTTGCTTTCGTGCGCTTCTATCTCAGCCATGTTGCCAACCTCAAAGGGATGCCAGGCCGATCGAGATCAGGCGTCTCGAATTTGTGGGGTCTGCTTTTTGGTAAAAGAGGAGACGTCTTTTTTCTTAAAACGCCACTGTTTCCCCTTTTTGAAACCGGGCAGGATGTTTTTGCGCGCGAACTCATTGACCGTGTCAGGGCTGAGATCCAGAATCACCGCGACTTCTTTGCTGTTCAACAGCTCCTCTTCTCTCTCCAGCATAACTCCCCCCTCCGAGCCGATCCTGCGTAGACGATATAGGGTGTCTCCTAGCAAGTTAGCCAGAAGCTGTCAAGCCAGTTTATCGCCGGAGAATAGTTAAGAGCGTACGCGCGCCAAACACGCTCGTCCGTTTCAATCGGTCAGCGCGCGACGACCGAGCCATTCCGCGTTTAACCTTTCTCGTGAGAACCAATCGATGGTGCGCTTGAGGCCTTCCTCCAGCCGAACTTGCGGGTCGACGCCGAGAATCTCACGCATTCTCCGGATGTCCGGCACCCGCCGGCGTATGTCTTCGTACCCGCGGCCATAAACCTCGGCTTCGGGAACCAAGACCACGGACGAGGGCAGCCCCGACAGGCGGATCATTTTCTCCGCGACCTCGTTAATGGTCACTTCCTCGTCCGACCCCACATTGATGATTTGACCCACGGCCTCGCTCTCAAGCCCGGCCGCCACCGTGGCCCGGATCGCGTCGTCCACATAGGTGAAGCAACGCGTTTGCTGGCCGTCGCCGATAACGGTGAGCGGCGCGCCGCGCATGAGCTGGCCCAGAAAAATCGTTATCACCCTGCCTACGTCCATCTGGTCCAGCCTGGGACCGTAGACGTTGAAGTAGCGCAGCACGATGACCGGCAAACCGAGCTTCTCGAAGGCGAAGCAGAAGTGCTCTCCCACCGCCTTCGAGGTCGAATAGCACCACCGGTCGATTTTCGTCGAGCCCAGGACCCGGTCGGCGTCCTCGGTAAACGGGACCGCCGGGCTTTTGCCATAAATCTCCGAGGTCGAGCTGAAGACGACTTTCTTATGCGAGTTGAAGGCCGCGATCAGAACGTTTTGCGTTCCATTGACGTTGACGTTGAGCACCTCGTACGGATCGCCCACGTAATGGTCCACGCCCACCACCGCGGCGAGGTGGTAGACCACGTCGCACCAGGAGACGAGCGCTTTGAGAATTTCTCGGTTGAGAATCGAATCGCGCACGTGACGGAAGCGCGGATTGCCGGTTTGATGACGCACTTTCAGGTCGGAGGCCACGTCCAAAATCGTGACTTCGTCGCCGCGCTGCAAAAGAGCGTCCGTCAGATGTGAGCCTAAAAATCCCGCTCCTCCGGTAATCAGGAAACGCATGTTCTGCTACTCCACCCAATCCCCGCGAGGTTGTCGAGACGAAGCACGCCGCCGCGTAGCATAAAAATTAAACTCCTTTTGAAAATCGCGCCCAGCACCTCGGCCATTGGCTCATCGCCGGTCGATTCAACACACGATCTCGCTCGAAGCCGCTCGCGGGTGAGCATATTCGGGCCGCCCTTCGAGCGAACGGGAACAGCCGGCTCTCGCGCCGCGAGAAGCGGCCTGACATCTAAAGCTTAAAAACAGATTGAAAGATATGAGTGGAAACCTTGTATCCAACGCTGGACCCCAGCGGCCCGATCATCGCCGCGTCCGGCGCCGACGATCGAAGCCGCTGCTCCCGCGTCGATGCATGCGGCGAAAGCGCGGAGAGCTTGTCTTCCTTTTCGAACCACATCTCCACGCGGCTTGAGCTTTTACCATGTTGAGCCGGCTTCACCGTCTGCGAAGCGTCGAGTTTTGCGCGTTGATAACGCTCGACTGCCGCGAAGCCGCGCGCCGGAGCCGCGAGGGTCGCGACGCCGAAAATGAAAAAAATGACGATGCTTAAGGCTGCCAGTCTTCTCATCACGTCATCACGCGAGTCTCCGACTATTCATCAGCTTAACGACGACTCGGCGGAAGTCAATGGGTCGTCCGATCCGCGCGGGCGTCAACTTGCGCGCGACTTGAAGTTGCTCTAGCATGATTTCGCGCCGATGAAAACAATTCTTAAAATCTTGGGTTTTCTGGCCGCCGCGCTGGCGCTTCTTTTCGCGGTCGCGCTTTTGGCCTTCTACCACCTGATACAAGTCGGTGAGCTGCGCCGCTTCCTCATCGGCGAGTTCGAGCAACGAACCGGCATGAAGGTCGAGGTGGGAGAGGCCGAGGTGGAGATGGGCCGAGTGATGGGCGTTTCTTTTCGGGATTTTGTTTTGCGCGAGCCGGAGCAGAGCCGGGCGCTGATCGCCGCTCCCAGGCTCGTCGTGCGCGTGGCTCTGCTGCCATTGCTCAAACGCAAGCTGGTTTTCTACGGCCTGAGACTCCACGAGCCCAAGGTCGAGATCGTGCGCGACGAGCACGGCAAGGTAGCCGGGCTCGACCACATCCTTAATTTGGCTTGGCAGTCGAATCGCGACGCGCGGTTTTCTCTCGACCTGCGCGAAGTCGGCGTTGAAAAGGGAGATTTTACCTTGGCCGAAAATTTTCTCGGCGCGGCGCCGGTAACGACGCGCTTTCGGGAAGTCGATCTCGATCTTCGACACGTGCGGACTCGCGGGCTGCTGAGCTTTCTACGCACGCGGAATTCGCCCGCGGACAAGCAGTGGCGATTCGGCGTCAAGGTCGACCTGAAAGCGGTCGTCGAAAGAAACGGACGACAGGGCGACGTGGCGCTCACCGGGCGCGCGCTGTTTCCCGAGGCGGCGCTCGATGTTCGCCAGGTGTGGCTCGACGCCGATCTCAAGTCCGAGACCATGCCCGCGGCGCTCGTGTGGCAATATTTCGAGCGGCCGCTCACGGAAAACCCGCCACGGGGAAATCTCGCCGCTCGCGTCCACTGGGAAGGGACGCTCGCCGAAGGAACGCAGCTCAAAGGAGAATTTCACTTCAAAGGGTTGGAGGCCGAGGCGCCGAACCTTTTTCCTTCGACCGTAGCGCTGGGAGACGGCCGGGTCGAAGTCATTTTGGATTGGAAACCGCAAGTGATCCATTTTCAGCGGTTCGATCTACGCTCGACGAATCTCGCGCTGGCGCTTCAAGGTTCGCTGCGCTCCTTGGAAAGCCGGGAGCCGCGCGTGGATCTGCGTCTCAGCACGCCGTTTCTGCCGCTTACCTCGGTGCGCAATTACATCCCGACGAAGCTCCTTCATTCGCCCCGTCTGGAATCCCTGGCCGCCGGCGTCGATCAGGGCGAAATCAGCTTCGGCAAAATGGCGATTTCGGGGACACTGTCGCAGCTCCGCCGGCTCTTCGAACCCGGCCAGGAGGAAAATCTTTCGTTGGCAGCCGAGGTGCGGGATGCGGGAGGCAACTTCGGCGCCGATCATTCGCTCGCGGTGCGCGGCGTCAGCGGGCAGGTCGTTTTGGCGCAGGGCACCCTCCAGTACAAAAATTTTCAAGGCATCATCGGCCAATCGCGACTGACGGAAGTCAACGGAACCCAGCGCGGCGGCGTTCTGGAGCTTCGGATCAAAGGCGAGACGGAGCTGGCACAGCTTGCCGAGCCGGTGCAACTCGGCGTTCTGCCGCCCGCGGCGGCGAAGCTGTTCAACGCCGTGCCGGATCTCGGCGGCCATGCGACCGTGGATCTGTTTGTGCGCACGGATTTTGTTTCCGCCTATCACTATGAGGGGACGGTTTCTCTCGACGCCGTTCATCTGAAGGTCGGGGACGTTTCTTTCACTCAGCTCAAAGGAAATCTCCTCCTTGCGCCGACGGAAATTCGCTCGGACCGCGCCACGGCGCTGGCGGCGGATTCGCCGGTTCAGCTCCGGTTGCTGCTCAAAAATTTTGCCACCGACCAGGGAACCTTCGACCTCACGATCGATTCCGCCGGCGTCAAGGCGAGCGCGGCGCTGCGGTTGCTGATTCCGCAGGATACCGGGGAAAGCCCTGGGTTTGTCCGCGGTACCGTCCGCTATCAGGGTTCGCTGGCCGCCGCGGGCAATCGCAAGCTCACCGGCTCGCTGGAGCTGATCGGCGTCCAGGTCACGCTGAAAGTCTTCAGCCAGCCGTTCCAGGAAGTCAGTGGAAAGGTCCGCCTGGACGGCAAGACGATCGATCTCGAAGACATCAGGGCACAGGCTGGCGGTTACTCTTTCTCGCTCAAGGGCCGCTGGATGGATGAAGGACGGCCGATGTTCCTCTTCAGCTTGAGCGCGCCGGAGATGGATGTGGCGTATCTGTTGCCGCGGCACGTTATACCGGATGAGGAATGGTACGACCGGCTGCAGGTCAGGGGGAAACTGATCCTGGACCGGGGGCGGTACCAGACCTTTCCCTTCTCCGATTTCAAGACCGATGTTGTTCTCGAGCGGCGGATTTGGCGCATGGAAAATTTCTTTGCCCGCTCGCAGGGCGGAACGGTCGAGGGCGTGGGCGCCTTCGACGACCACCCCGAACAGCAACGCTTCATGGTCGAGCCCAACATCAAGGGAGTTCCCGTGCAGGAGCTGCTGAGCTGGTTCGATCTCGGAACCACCGAAATAACCGGGAAGGTACAGCTCGCCGGTAAGCTCGATTTCACCGGCAAGACGCCGATAGAAAAAAAACGCAGCCTGAACGGCGCCTTTCGTCTTCGCCTCGAAGACGGCGTCGTGCGGCGCCTGCAATTGCTGGTCCGGATCCTGAGCTTCCTCGATCTCTCCCGCTGGTTCACGCTCAATTTGCCCAACGCCAATCAGGAGGGAATTCATTTTCGCAGCGTCACGGCGGACGTCAAAGTTGCTCAAGGGGTGTACTCGACGCAGAATCTTTTTGTCGACGGCGACGATCTCAGAATCACGGGCGAGGGGACGCTCGATGGACCCAAAGGGGAAATCGATTTCACGATCGCGGTGCGACCTTTTCCGGGAATCGACACCGCGGCGAATTATATCCCGATTTTCGGCACCGGCCTCGCGGCCATTAAGAATATTTTTCTGGTGGCGAGCCTCCACATCAAGGGCCCGATCCACGATCCGAGCATCACACCGGCTCCTCTCAGCACGTTGTCGGAGTACTTTTACGGGGTCCTCAACGTTCCCAAAGGGCTGATCGGACTTCCCGTCACCGGTGAGCCCAAGTGACTCCGCAACTTCTGCTCTACACGAGAAAGGACTGCTGCTTGTGCGACGAAATGAAAGCGGCGCTCCGCGCCGTCGGAGAAAAAATCCCGCTTCAGGTGGAAGAGATCGACGTCGATGCCGCGCCCGATCTCGCGGCGCTTTACGGGAGCGAAGTGCCGCTCCTCTTTATCGACGGCCGCAAGGCGTTCAAGTATCGGGTGACGGCGCAGGAACTGGAAAAGAAGTTGACGCGGGGAACGCTCTAGCCGCTGCGCAGCTTTCTTGATCACGGTTGGCGCGCGCGATCAGCCAAGCCGCGCAGCCAGGGATCGTCTCCAGCCAGGCGGCGGAAATTCTCTTCGAGCGCCTGAATGATCGCCGCGGAGGTTTCGTGCCGGGCCGCCGCGATCGCTTCGATAACTTGCAGAATAATCCCAGGCATTCCCGCCGCGCCATTCAGCCACTTGAGGCCGCCGGGGTTGTCCGTTTCCGTCAGCATCCGCGCCAGAGGCACCGCGCGCGCGAGGCTTCGGATGTTCGCCGAAGTCATCGTCTCGACTCCGAAGGTGAAGTAAGCGCCATAATCGATCAGCGCGTCGAGGACGTCGAGCGGACCCGAATACCAATGAACGACCGCGCGGCGGATGTCGTAGCGCACTAACAGGTCGAGGATTTCTTTTTCGGCGCCCTTGGTGTGGAGGTTGACGATCTTGTCTTGTTCCTTCGCCGCCGCGAGAAAATATTCGAGCACTTTTTTTTGCGCGGGATACCGGGACTCATCCTCCACCCAGTGAAAATCGAGACCGATCTCGCCGATTGCCGGGCTGCGCTCGATCCAGGGACTTAACTCTCTCAGGCGATCCGCGTATTCGGGCGCTCTTCGCGGATGCACGCCGAACGTGGGCAGCACCCGGCCGGACCGCGCGGCGATTTCCAGGTTGCGCCGGTAAGAGGGCAGGTCCATCGAAACCGCCCAGGTGAAAATGTCGCACCGCTCGATCTCTTCGAGCGCAGCGTCTAAATCCGCTCCGTATTTGTCCAGATGGGCGTGCGCGTCGATCAGCATACTCGGGCCTTGGCAATGGGCGGCGGCGCGTGTCAATCTCGGCTACTTTTCCCTCCGGCTTTTGGCGATGAACTGCCGCTCGTAGAGCGACTGAAGTTCCGCCAAGGTCGTGACTTGGCCGGGGCCTTTGTCTTCGCGGATTCTGGTGATGCGCGCAAAGCGCAGAGCGAAGCCCGAGCTGTACTGGGGACTGCGCTGGATTTCGTTGTACGTGACTTCGACGACGACTTCCGGCTTGACGTTGACGGTGTACCCGTCATCGGCGGTCTCGAGTGCCTTGAGCCGCGCCGTCATCTCGGTGAATTCGTTGTCGGTAAGGCCTTTGAAGGTTTTGCCCACCGGCACGAAACCGCCGGCGCCGTCGGCGACCGCCAGATGATAGTTGGAAAGCCAGCCGCGTCTTCTGCCCGAGCCGCGGTCGGCGGCGACGATCACGCAATCGACGGTTTCCGCCGGCTTGATTTTGAACCAGAGCTTGCCGCGGTTGCCGGGCATGTAGGGGCTCGTCGACGCCTTGGCCATCAAGCCTTCATGGCCCGCGGCGAGAGCTTCGCGCAAAAAGGTTTCCGCCTCGATCTTATCGCCCGTCAGCTTCCGCCGGGCGAGAAATTTGCCTCCGGTCAGCGATTCCAGCTTCTTCCACCGCTCCTCGTACGGTTCGTCGATCAGCGATCGACCGTTCAGCATCAGGCAATCGAACAGGTGGAGCGACAGCGGAATCTCGCCCGCGGCCGATTCGATGCCGTGGATGCGGCGGAAGCGCCGCATGAGTTCCTGAAAAGGAAACGGCCGGCCGTCTTTTCCGATCGCGACGACTTCGCCGTCGAGGATAAATGCATCGCCGTGGAGATCGTTTTTAGCGATGGCGGCGATTTCCGGAATGCTCGGCGTCACTTCGGAAAGCCGCCGGCTCCAGATGCGGACCTGCTCGCCGTCTTTGTGAATCTGGATTCGTGCGCCGTCGTACTTGAACTCCAAGGCGGTGATTCCGCCGTGCGTCTTTAAGACCTCGGCGAAATCTTCGGACAGCTCCGAAAGCATCGGCAGAAGCGGCACGAAGAGCTTGATATCGACGGCTTCGAGACCCGCGGCGCCTTGCGTCAGGGCGATCGCGGCGACTTCCGCGAGATCCGAAAGAAAAAGCGCCGCGCGCCGGACGAGTTTCAAATCGGCGCCGGCGGCGCGTGCGATCGCTTCCTGAATCAGGCCGTCGTGCAACCCGATGCGCAGCTCGTTGTGGAGCAGGCGAAACAAAATCGTCCGGTCCTGGGCATTTGTCTTTTCGATCAGCTCTTTCAAGCGCGCGAATTTTTCCTTGCGCGAGCCCTTGCCGGCGGCTTCGGCGATCCTCGCGAAGCGATCCGCGACCTCTTTGAAGGTCAGGGGAGTCGAGGAAGAATTTACCGCTGCGGGAATTTTGTACGCTTCCGATAGAGCGCCGGGTCCGATCTCCAGAGTGCGCGGATCGGAAACCGCAAACGGGCGGCCGGAAAGAAACGCGACCCCGCAGCGGATCTCATCGGGCTCAAGCCGTCTCAAATAATCGGCGGCAGCGGCGACCTTGGCGAGGCGCCCCGGTGTTTTCTCCAGGTCGTAGCACAGCGCGGCAAAGTCGGAGAAGGTCATCGACGATA
>DASXRG010000008.1:0-55988 GCA_036506735.1 Binatia bacterium
AAAGCGAGGCTCTCCACGAGGGCCGACAGAATTTTTTCCGCGATCTCCGAACGCTTCTGCAGATACGCCTGCGTCACCACGACTCCCTGGTTGAGCATGGGAATATTGGCGGGCTGCAGCTCGGCGATCACCGAGAAGCCCTTGCTCTTTAGCCTGCGGATAAGGATCCCGTCGAGAACCGCGGCGTCGATCCTGCCGACTTCCAGCGCCTGGCCGATCAGGACGGAATCGCCGATGACGAGAAGGCTCAGGTTGTCTCTCTTGGGATCGAGGCCGACGTATTCCAGGCCGAGCATCGTGTGCATCCACGTGCTGCCGCCGATGCTCTGGATGCCGAATTTTTTTCCTCTCAAGTCCTCCGGCTTCTTAATGTTCGGGTTGGCGATTATCGTGTGGGTGAGACGGCTGGAAATCGACGCGAGGATCTTAAGATTGACGCCTTGAGCGGCTGCGCCCAGGACCGCGGCGCCGCCCGTGTATCCGAGGTCGATGTCGCCGGAGATGAGACTTGCGACCAACGTCGGCGCGCCCCTGATAAGAACCAGCCTCGACTCGATGCCGTGCTTGGCGAAAAGCCCCTGCTCCTGGGCGATCACCAGGGGAATGATTCTGGGACTTATCGCCGCATGGCCGATAGTGATCTTGACCTGCGCTATCGCCGGCGAGACCAGGAGGACTGTAAGCAAAAAGGCTGAGACCAAAGAGGCGACGAAGAGCCTTTCGGCCATTTTTTCTCTCCTCGAAGAGAAAGGAGTCAACTAGAGTAAAAAATCCTAGTCTAACTCGTACCTACTCCAAGAACCGAAAAGCCGAGGCTGCGCGCGGCGGTGCCGAGCTGGGTGTCGTGAGTCAATAACAGGTCAATCGGCTCAACTTCTCGTATCGCCAGAGCCGTGGCCAAATGAATCGCGTCCAGAGTTCCCACAACGGTCGGGAAGGTCTCGCTTGCGCGCTGTAGGATTCTTTCGGTAAGCGGGTGGATCGCCAGGGTTTCGTGCACCACCCGGATGTCTCTTATCAGATCGGCCACTTCCTCATCGGAAAGACCGCCGCAAAGCCGGAGCCGGTCAACAGTCCTGAGCGCCTCGACGCGCCATAAATTACTGCTAAAAGCTCTTGCCCATTTGCCCCAGACCTCGACTGGATGTGCCTCGCGGAAGAGAATCCGCAGAATGACCGAAGTATCGACGTAGGCGGTCATCTACTTTCACGGTCTTCGAGAAGCGTGCGCACCGCGGATACAGAGCGCCGCGGCTTGACTCCCTTCACTTTTTTAAGATCTTTCAAAGGCCGGGAGGGTTCCGTTATCCGGGCATCCGGGGCCGACGCAGGAAGGATTCGAGCGACCCGGTGGCGATGAGACGTCACCACGATTTCCTGCCCTTCTTTCACCAAGCCAAGATAATAGCTTAGTTTCTCCTTCAAGGCGGCTACATTCACTAAAGTCATGGCCATAATATAGTCATCTTCTAGTCATATTGTCAACCGTGCATCGACAACGGTTTCCGCTTACGCCAGAGCATCCGCGAGTTCACGAAGCGAGAGCGCGCGCCACGGTCGACTAGCCGTCATTTCGCCGCCCGGGGTTTGTCGACGAAGCCGCTCTTCTCCAACCCGTCGAGGTAGCGCCGGTCGATGAGATTTTGCGGCTTGATGTTTTTCGCCCGCGGGTCGACGCGCGCGGTCTCGGCGAGGATCGCCTGGAACGCTTCCATCTTGAATTCCAGCCGCGGCTCCATCACCTTGATTTCTTCCTCGTACGCGGCTTCCAGGAGTTTGCGGTCGTTGATCCGCAGCTGCTTGGCCAAAACCCTGTAAGTCAATTCTTTATTCTCAAACATGATCTTCACCGTCTCCGCCGTCGCGCGCACGAACTTCTCGATCACGGGGCCGCGCGTTTGTATGATAGACCGCCGCGTCGCCAGGGTCGCCGCGGCGAACGGAATGCCGAGGTCGGGCCCGTACACGACGTAGCGGAAGCCCTGGGCGATCGCCCGAGTGCCGCCCGACGGTCCGGTCATGGTGGCGGCATCGACGGCGCCGTTCAAGAGCGCCGCGAGATTCTCCGCCTGGCCGCCCGTCTGGATGAACTGGACGTCCTTCGGTTCCATGCCGTAGCGCCTCAAAGCCTGCATGACGAAGTAATGCGAGTTGCTCCCGAGCCGCGTCAATCCGATCTTCCTGCCCTTGAGTTCCTCGGGCCGTTTGATTTCGGGCTTGCCCAGGATGCTGTGGGTCAGCGTGTTCTTGGCGCTGCCGATGAACACGAGGTCGGTCACCCCTTGCGCGAAGGCGCGTACGATCGCTTCGCCTCCGGTGATGGCGACCTGGCCGTCGCCGCCCAGCAGCGCCGCGGTCACGAGCGTAGCGGATGAAATGTAAACCAGTTGAAAGTCCAGATCATATTTCCGAAACAGCCCGGCCTCCTCGGCGATCCACGGCATCGCTTGGGACATCGTCCGGGCCGAGTGAATGCCGGTGAGCTTGTCCGCGGCCGATCCGGCGCGGGGCGAAGCAAGAAAGATAGCCGCGCTGCAAAACGAAATCACAAAGCGCAGCTTCATGAGTAACTTTACCATTTCACGATCCTGCTTGGTTCCCTTGTCGCGCTACAGCTTTACGTAATCTTCGAGTTCCAGATGGAGTATCAGACCGCGGTCTATTTTCCCCAACAACTCGCCGCTTATCACTCCAACAGTTTCTCGGATGCGTCTCTTGTCAATGGTTCTGACCTGGTCGCAGAGAGCACGGGAATTTTTAGGTAAATGAGTTTCCTTCGCGGATAGCAACGGCTGGACCAAACGGTCAGCCGCTCTTCCCGTGACGGATGAAAGCGGAACAATGGTTACCGTTGAGGAGATGTCATTGGCTTCCGTCCGGGAAACAACGATGCATGGCCGCGTCTTGGGAACTTCGGCGCCGCGCGCCGGGTCGAGGCTCACCCACACCAACGACCCTTTCACCACGAAGGCCAACCCTCTTTATCAACGTGGGCAAATTCTCGGCTGGTCCGGCGCGCTTCCTGCTGCCCTGAACGGTATTCCTCAACCAACCGGGCCTTTAATTCTTTTCGGCTGTGCTGGGCTATCCAATCCGCCAAACAGGTGTTCAGTAAACCGCTCAGAGTCGTTTCACCGGAAAGCTTCTTCGCTTTTTTAACCAGATCGTCCTTCAGTACAACCGTCGTTCTCATGTGCTCCTCCGTCATACTTGCGTCATACGAATATCATACATGCGACGGCCGATGTCAAGACAGTCTTATCCTCCACCCTGCCAAGAAAGCGGAAGGATGAAAAGGCTTTAAGACCCTGTGACGTAATCGTGTTCGAGACTCGCCTAATGGGCCGGAGAAAATTTCAATCCAACGCGCGGTCAGTGGCCGGCGTGCTCCAGCACTGCGAGGGCCGCCTGGCAGCAAAGGATGTCCTGCTCGGCCCGGTTGCCGCCCGCGACCCCGACGGCGCCGCGGACGGCTATGCCTTCGACGATCGCGATGCCACCGCCGGCGGGCAGGACGCGGCCGCGGTGGGAGATCACCAGGCTGCGCAGCCAGGGTTGCCGCGCTTGTGGCGCCAGCTCCGCCGTCGCCACGTGAAAAGCGGCGGCCGTGTAGGCCTTGTTGAAAGCGAGCTCCGCCGTCCTGGGCTCGGCGCTGTCCATCCGTCCGACGGCGATGGGTGAGCCGGCTTCGTCCACGACGGCTGCCGTCACGGCAATTCCAATTCTTTCAGCGTACCCGTGCGCCGCGCGCACCATCTCCGACGCTTTGTCAAACGGCACCGGCCCGACGGCCGCTTTGTTCTGGCGGAAGAAGGCGGCGTTCACTTCGAGGGAAACCTGATGCTCGGCGGGGACGTCGGAATCGCGGAAGATCGCGTCCACCGGACAGACGATTTCGCACTGCTCGCAATCGATGCAGACTTCGGGATCGATGTAGAACTGCGGCGCTCCCGGCGTCGTGTGAATGCACCCGACGGGGCAGACATCGACGCACGCCCCATCGTTGGTGCAGAGGCTGGTGATGACGTAGGTCATGGAGGACTCCTAAGCAATGTTCAAGCCGTTCAAATAGTTCAAATCGTTCAAACGGTTTGAACGGCTTAAACGTGTTGAACCTTTTGAACCTCTCGGTTTTACCCATCCGCCGCGAGCGGCAGGTCGGTCAGAATCACGTTCGCGACGTGAACGCGCGTTCGGTATTTGGGCGTCACCAGTCTGCCGTCCGGGTCGAGCGTCCCGAGACCCGCCGCCGCCGCGAGTCGCTCCGCGTTCAGGTCGGTTGACGCGGTGGCGCGAAAACCGAGCTCTCTGATCCACGCGCTGAGAACGAACGTGATGAACAATCCATTCTGCACCGGCACCTGGCCGCCGATGCCCGGCGCCGCGCGCGGATCATACTCGGCCGGCACCGCGCAGACGACAGCGAACGGATACGGCTTTCCCCCCTCACCCTTGCCCTCTCCCGCGAAGGGGAGAGGGCAGGAATCCTCCAATCTTGCGATCCCCACGAGCTTGGCGCCCAGATAGCGCGCCAGCTCTTTCACGTGGCTCGAGGTGATCTCGGGCGTGTGGAGTTCCGTTTTGGTCGGGAAGACGTTGCCCTCGGGCGCGCTCCGGATCAGCTCGGTGATCGAATTGGCCAGATCCGCCGCCGGCGTATTGATGAAAAAATCCCAGTACGGATCGCCTGGATTTTTTTTTGTCCAAGGAAAGTTTAGCGGGCCCAATCGCAAAGCCACTAGACGTCCCGCTTGACGAACCGGTTGGTATTCTCTTTCAGCGGCGCGTAGTAGCCGACGTCCTCGGCCGCTTTACCCGAATCGTCCTTGTCCGCATGCGCCGCCGTGCAGCCGGCGACGGTGCAGGCCTGCTCGCCCGGCTTGACGCCGGAGTCGTATCCGAGCCAGCGCACGCGCTTCTGAGCCACAACGCCCCAGAAGCGATCGTCGATCGCCTTCAGCAAGTGGACGAGCGCCGGCCGCGCCGGGATGGGGCAGGCGCTGAGAGTCCAGCCCGCGAGGCGGCGCCACCAGACGTTGGGTTTGGTAAACGGGCAAACGGTGGCGCAGGAGAGGCAACTTACCCAATGCTCGTGGGTGTACGGCCTGAGCTTGTAGCAGGTGAGCCAATTGATCTTGTACTTCTCGATGCCGTTGTGGACGACCTTATCGCCGAAGGTGATGCTGTTGGTGGGGCAATTGACGGCGCATTTGCGGCAGATCTTGCAGAAGTCTTCGACGCCGATATCGACCGGCTCGTCCGGCACCAGCGGGAGATCGGTCATGATCGGATCAGGCATGTGAATGCGCGCGCCGAACGTCTTGTTGATGACGAGGCCGTTTCGTCCGAGCTCGCCGATGCCCGAGGCCACGCCCGCCGCTTGTGGAGTCACTACGCCCCGCACCGCGGTGTATCCCAGCTCCTTGACGTAACCCTCCAGCGCCTTGAGGATCAGCACGCCTTTCATTTGCGAGACGTGATAGGCGGCGTCGCCGATAAAATGGCGATGGGCCTGAAGCTTATCGTAGTCCCACGCGGTCGTGGTGACGATGACGTAAGGGAACTTCCGCACGAGCTCTTCGGGAGTTTTTTGCTCGTACTCGTCCTTCGCCGTGCCGTCCTGGACGTAGCGGCTGCCGGCGTACAGGAATGAGGGATGCGCCCGGGCGATGCCGACGACGTCCGCTCCCATGTAGCGGGCGACGGCTTTGATGTGGCGCGTCATCGCCGCGGGATCCGTCACCGGCACGCGATTTTGGTTGACCTTGCCCTTGCTCGCCTGATTGATCACCGTGGTGAGGAAATGCCTCCGATCGGCGAAATGGTTCGGCGCCGACACGCGGGTCAGCGGATCTCTGGAGATCGTGTTGTGGTACCAGTTGAAGAGAGCCTTCCCCAGCTCGCCGCGCTGATTCTTGGGATGCGGCGACTGGTTCATATCGACGTTGGCGACCGGCCCGACGATGCGGACCGTGCGGCCGAGATACGGCGGCGGGATGTCCGCGCATTCGCCAGCGTCGGTCGGTTTCGGTGCCTGTTCCAACGTCACTCCCTCACTCGGTTATCCATATTACTACCGCCGGGCGCGTGTTGTACAGGCGTACGCACGCTTCATCCCTCATCCTTCATCCCTGATAAGAGGCGAGAGCTGCTTCGGCGCAGCGCTGGTCCTGCTCCTCCGTCCCGCCCGCCACGGCGACGGCGCCGACGACGCTGCCACCCTCCACGATCGGCAGCGCGCCTCCGCCCGGCATGATTCGACCGTTGCTCGATACCACCAGGCTTTGAAACCAGCTCTGCCCGGCGACTCCCGACAACTCCTTCGTCGGCTGCTGGAAGCTGGCGGCCGTGTAGGCTTTGTTCGAGGCGATTTCCACCGTGATCGGTCGGGCGCGATCCATCCGGCCCAGCGCGATCACGCGGCCGCTTTGGTCCACAACGACCGCCGTCACCGCGATGTCCAGCTGGGCGGCGTGCGCGTGGGCGCTGCGCACCATCTCGATCGCCTTGTCTCCGGGGATAGCCATCGGCCTTGCAATTCTCCTCGCAGTTTCGCCCTTACTGTAGCAGGTGCGGGTATCGAACAGTCAAGTCCAATTCGTAGCGCTTCGTGCTAAGGCCGAAACACGGCGAACACCTTGTTGGAGTTTGAAATCCACGATTCCAGGAACACCGCTTCGTCGGGCTTCCGTTCAAGCTCGGCCATCGCGCCCGCCAGGCAGAACCAGTTGAGAAGCTCGTGGTGGCCGCGGTCTTCCGCCTCTTCCAGGGTCGTGTGGCGCCACGTCTCCCAATCGCCGGCGCTGAGCGCTTTGAAGTACCGCTTGTCCGATTCCACGTCCGGATACATGCGGCCGTGCTTCGCGGTCAAAAACGAGTGCGACCAGCTGGAGGAGGCGATGAGCGCGACTCTCCACGGACTTCGCGCGCAGGCCCGCGCCGTCGCGGCGCCGATCTGAAAACAGCGCCAGGGCTGCGGTCCGGGCGGATCGTCGTCGCCACGAGCGAGGTTTTGACCTTTCGAAGGCGTCGGCGGAACGCCTTGGCTGCCTACGAGGTGGCGACCGTAGCTGTTGACGGTGAAGGGAATAACCGGATGCGCAAACCCGGCGCGGTCCCAGTCGAGGTAGAGCACCGAGTTGACGAATGCGTGTCCCAAGCCGATGTGCAGAGGCTTGTACGCATAGGCGATGTCGAAGCCCTCGTTCAGCAGGGCCGATGCGAGATGTTTGCCGCCGGGACGATGTCCGTGGATCGTGAAGCTCTTGTCCGTCGGCTCATTCCAAGAGTTCACGCCGCGGTGGTTGTGCAACCAGGGTTGTATTTCCGCCGCGTCGTAGGCGAGGACGGAAAAGGCGGGGACGCAGTCGTCCCGGTAGTTTTCATATTGGTCGTCGCCCCAGATAATACAGAAATCCGGCTGAAATCGATCGAGCGCGCGGCGCGCCCGGCGAAAACCGTCGATCATTTCCCGGCGGTGCAGGTCGGAATGCGCCTGCCCTTCATCCGCGCCCCATTGCCGGCGCATGGCCTCCGGCCAATTATCGATCGAACGCAAGCGCTCCGGCAGCGCCGGGTCGGCCAAACACATCTTGATACGGCGGGTGATGTTTCCTTGAATCGAAAGACCCGGATAATGAGTGATCCCAAGCCCGAGTATCTCTCCCATGAGCTTCTCCTCTTCGACGCCGGGCAACTATGGACGCGGCCAGAAAAGAGAGCGAAGACGATGGGAGATCATTAGCCAGTCTGAAATCCGAGGTCAAGAGTCGAATATCGATGGTGGAGATTTCGGAATGACGGGTCAATGACGGCTTGACGCGAGCTAGATCCGAGTGGTACGAGGAGCCAGATTGGCCGCTCTCTAATCTCGGCTTAGTATCCTACGGGAGGAAACCTTATGAAGAAAATACCGGCTCTCGCGTTGGCGATTATAGGGATGGCTTTGTCGTCGATGACGGCCGCCCGAATTCAGGCAAACGATGTGCCCGCCGCTTTTACCGGCCAGGTCAGCTCGGCGAAAGAAGGGCTGATGGAAGGCGTGGCCGTCGGCGCCAAAAAGGACGGCTCGACGATCACCGTCAACGTGATGTCCGACGAGAAAGGACGCTTCAGTTTTCCCGCGTCGAAGCTCGCGCCCGGCAAGTACGCGCTCAAGATCCGCGCCGCCGGCTACGACCTCGACGGGCCCGCGTCCATAGAAATCGGCGCCGGTAAACCCACGACCGCGGACATCAAGCTCAAGCCGACGGAAAATCTCGCGGCTCAGTTGAGCGACGCGGAATGGGTGATGAGCATTCCGGGAACCGACGCTCAGAAAAACTTTCTCTTCGGCTGCAACGGCTGCCACACCCTGGAGCGCATCGTGCGGTCCAATCATAACTCGGCCGAATGGGTCCAGGTTTTCCAACGCATGGGGCTTTATGCTCCGGGCAGCGTGCCGGCGCGCCCGCAGATGACCGTCGGCGGCACGCAGCGCGACCGCACGCGCGGCGTCGATCCGAAGTTGATGGGCGATTGGCTCGCCAGCATCAATCTGAGCACCGCCACGACGTTCAAATATCCGCTTAAAACGCTGCCGCGGCCGACCGGCAAAGCGACCCGCGCGATCATCACCGAATACGACTTGCCGCGCGAGCTGGCGATGCCGCACGACGTGGTGATCGATTCCGAGGGGATGGCCTGGTATTCGGATTTCGGCGACCAGTTCATGGGGCGGCTCGACCCCAAGACCGGCAAGGTCACGGAATTTCCCATTCCGGTTTTGAAAAAAGGCTTTCCGCTCGGCACGCTCGATCTGCAATTGGACAAGGAGGAAAATCTCTGGATCTCTCTGATGTATCAGGGCGGCATCGCGAAGTTCGACAAGAAGAAGGAGCAGTTCCAGGTCTATCCGATTCCGAAGGAGTGGCAGGGAAATCACACGCAGCAATCGATGGTGAGCCCGTCCAACTCGCATGTGGACGGTAAAGTCTGGACTAACAATCAGGATACGCACGCGATCTACCGCTTGGACGTCGCCACCGGACAATATGAAAACCTGGGCGAGTTTCCGATTCCCGGCGCCAATCGGACGATCAACGCGTACGGGATTCCGAGCGATAAGGACAACAATCTGTATCTATTGGAATTCGGCGCCAACAACATCGGCAGGATCGACGCCAAGACCAAAGAATTCAAAGTTTATTCGACTGTGACCGCCGGCTCGCGCCCGCGGCGCGGCCGGTTCGACGCGCAAAACCGGCTCTGGTTCGCCGAGTACGGCAACAACAGCATCGGCATGCTCGACCCGGCGACGGGAAAGATCCAGGAATGGACTGTGCCGATCCAGTGGAGCGCGCCGTACCACGTCGTGCCGGACAAGAACGGCGACGTCTGGGCCGGCTCGATGTGGACCGATCGCGTGACGCGTCTCAATCCAAAGACGGGTCAATTCACCGATTACCTCCTGCCGCGGGAGACCAATATCCGCCGCGTCTTCGTCGACAACTCGACGACGCCGGTGACGTTCTGGACGGGGAGTAATCATGGGGCGTCGGTTCTCAAACTAGAGCCGCTTGACTGAAGTAAAAAGTAAAAAGGTAAAAGGTAAAAGTCGAGACAAACGCTCGTGAAGATCCGTGCCGGTTTTTTCCTGATCGTCATGCTCGCGTTGCCCCGCGTTCTGCCGGCGCAGGACGCGAAGCTCGTCGATGCCGCCAAGACGGAAGGCGGCAAGGTCGTCGTCTACGGCTCGCTGGAAAACGAGACGATGGACTTGATCACCGCCGCGCTCAAGAAGAAAACCGGGCTGGAGACGGAATTTTGGCGCGCCTCCAGCACCAAGGTGATGGACCGGGCGCTCAACGAGTTCCGCACCGGGAAACCGCTCTTCGACGCGGTTCTGATGAACGATGCGCCCATGCAGTTTCTGCAGAAAGAAGGCGTCCTCGCCAGGTACGATTCTCCTTCGGCGAAGGCGTTTCCCAACGAGGCGATCGACAAGAACCTGGGGCCGCGTTACCGGAGCGTTTTGATCGGCATCGTTTACCACACGGGCGTGATCAAACCGGCCGACGCGCCGAAATCTCTCGAGGATTTGCTCAAGCCGCAATACAAAGGAAAGCTGGTCATGCCCGACGCGAGCCAGCACACGACCACGGCGCAATGGCTCGTGAGCCTGCAGAAAATCATGGGGAAGGAGAAGGCGGAAAAATTCGTTCGCGACCTGGCGGCGACCAAACCGCTTTTGGTCGAATCCTTGACGCCCGCCGGCGAGCGCATCACGACCGGTGAAACTCCCGTCGGCATCAGCTTCATCAAGAACGTCGTCTTCTACGGCCAGAAGGGAGTGCCGCTGGATTATGTGCGGCTCCCGAGCTTCATGGGCGACGGGCAGTACATCGCGCTCAGCGCGAAGGCGCCGCACCCGAATACCGGCAAGGCGTTTCTCGATTTCTTCCTCGGCGAGGAATCGCTCCGGATCATGGCGAATATCGGCGAGTTCGTGAATCGCAAGGGGATCTATCCGCCGCTCGCCGACGCGGATAAAATCAAGGTCGTCGAGATGGTCCCGATGGACGAGAAGGCCTTCGCCGAAAAGATGCAGGAATATCGGAAGATCTTTTTACAATAGCGCGGAGGTAGGAGGAGATCATGCTCACGCAAATTTACTCGGCGATCGTTGTTGCGCTCGCGGCTGTCACGCTTCTCTGCCCGAACCTAAACGCCCAGGACAGGTCGGGCGTTTTGCAGGGCGTTGTCAAAGATTCGGCCGGCGCGCCGATCACCGGCGCGTTCGTCAAAATGAAAAACGGCGAGCGGCGCCTCACCTTCATGGTGATCACTCAGGCGCAGGGCCGTTACTCGGTCAATACTCTTCCCGCCGGCAAATACGTCGTCCAAGGGATCGGCGGCGACTCTCAGAGCGAGCCGTCCGCGCCGGTGGAGGTCGCCGCGGGCAAGCCGGCGACGCAAGACGTGGCGCTGACGGTGGCGCGCGCGCCGCAGTTGGCCCCGGCGTGGCCGGGTAGATTGCCGGGCGAGCAGGTCGGCGAAGGCGGAGAAGACAGGCCGCCGCCGGTGCTGCCGGACGGAGCGGCCAAGCCGATCGTCGAAGCGAAATGCGTCTCGTGCCACGACACCCAACGGATCGTCAGAGTCCGCGCCAGCCGCGACCGGTGGCAAACTATTCTCACGAACATGCGGATGTACGCGCAAGGCTCGACCGCTTTCAAACCGTTGACCGACGAGGAGGCGACGGTTGTATTCGATTATGTGCTGGCGAATTTTTCCGAGGGGGGAGCGGGCGGGAAGCCGAAGCCGGATCCCAACAGCCGTTTGCCGCGCGCCCTGCTGAAGGGCGACGCGACCCGGTATGTCGCCGTGGAATACGAGCTGCCGAATCCCAGCGCTGAGCCGCACGAGGTCACGGTGGATCTCGACGGCAACGCCTGGGTCACACAGCGGGTGGGCGGGAAGCTCGGACGGCTCGACGGCAAGACATTAATGTATACGGAAATCGCGCCGCCCGCGGGCCAGTCGCCGACCAATCGTCTGAACGCGATCAACCGCGCGCCGAACGGCAAGCTCTGGTTCATCGACGGCGGCCCCAACCGCCGGTGGTTGAGCGTCGATCCCAAGACGCAGCAGTTCGAAGTCTACGAGCTGCCGAAGCTCAAGAGCGGTTCGGCGAGCGGCAACACGATGCGCGTCCATCCAAACGGCACGGTGTGGTTGAATTCGATCGCCGGCAATCAGGTGATTCGCCTCGATCCGGCGACCAAGGAGTTCACGGTGTTCGACGTGCCGGCCGGAATCAAGCGCGGGCGCACCGCCAGCCCGTATGGAATGGCGATCTCGGGCGACGGCAAAGTATGGTTCGTCGAGAACGCGGTGAATCAAATGGGCCGCATCGATCCCGCGACCGGGAAAATCGACGAGTTCGAGATTTTCGTCAAGAATCCGGTCGCGCGCAAAGCGGGCATGGATTCCGAAGGCAACGTCTGGGCCGGCCTTCACGGCGTCGGCAAGCTGATGAAGATCGATTACAAAACGACCAAGATGATCGTTTATTCGCCGCCGACCGAGGACGCGGGCGTTTATTCGGTGCAGGGCGATCCCAAGAGCGCGCTCGTCTGGTTCAGCGAGCAGCACGTCGACAAGATGGCGCGCTTCGATCCGAAAAGCGAAAACTTCACCGAGTATCCGCTGGCGAACGCGGAGTCCGATCCGCGGCGCATCGAGATCGACCCGACCAATCCGAGCCGCATCTGGTGGTCGGGAAATCTCTCGGGGCGGATGGGCTACGTCGAGTTGTTGAAATAAAGAGCAGGGCTCCCTCACCCTCGCCCTCTCCCGGCGGGAGAGGGAAGGGGTGAGGGCTCTTCTGAGTACCCGAAGAAATGATCGTCGTTCTTTTGATCCTCCACGCGCTCCTCGCCGTGGCCCTGCTCGGCGCGATCACGCATCAAACGATCAGCGTATGGCTGCCGGCGCGCAAAGCGACCGGCTCGTTCGTCGGACGCATGCGCGCGGTGGCGCCCACGTCGTACGCGAACGCGATCATCGTCCTGTACGTGGCGACGGCAACCATCGGCGCGATTATCTATCCGTCGTATCGCCTCAGCATCCGCATCGTGCTCCAGCAACTGGAGCTTTTCACCGCCAACGGGGCGTTCGAATTGAAGGAGCATTTCGTCGCCGTCGGGCTGGGAATGTTGCCGGCCTACTGGTATTTCTGGCGCCAGCCGCCGGCCGGCGATTATGCCCGCACGCGCGCCGTCTTGACCGCCGTCTTGGCGTTCGTCGTCTGGTGGAGTTTCCTGGTCGGCCACGTCCTCAATAACATTCGCGGCTTTGAAATATGAATGTCGCCCGTTCGTTTCCGGTATTTGCGATCACCTTCGCGGCGGCGTACGCGATCCTTTACGTCGCGTCCGTCGAGTACAATTGGGCGCTCTTCACTTATCATCCGGCGCTCGAAGAGTTCGGTTGGTTCGTTGAAAAGCCGAAGGAAGGGCCGGCGATGTACTGGTATGGCTGGCTTGCGACGTCAGTGCTGGGCGCGCTGGCGATCGCGGGGGTCGCCTCGCGGCTGCCCGCCGGCTGGGCGCAGCGCGTCTGGCCCGGTTTGTCGTGGGTCGTGCCGGTAGCGGTAATGCTGGTTTTCGGCTATCTTCTGCGAGGCTATTTTTTTCGTTAGAATCGGTGGCGGCGAAGGAAGGAATCGCATGAAGCTTCAACCCAGACGTCCTGCATTCGGCGCGGCGGCCGCGCTGGCCGTGAGCTTGATGATTTCTCCGCCCGCATGGCCGGGCGGCAACGCCGACGAGCCCGACAGCCATGAGGACGATGGCCCGACTTATTTCGGTTTCGTCAAAGAGACGGGCGGCAAAGTCATTCCCGACGCGAAGGTGACGGCGGACATCAAGGGCAGGGGAACCGTGGTCGCGCGCACCGATGCGACCGGAATTTACAAGCTGCCCGGCTTCGGCAAACAGATCACGCCCGCCAACGTCGTCATCTCGTGCAGCAAGGACGGCTACAAGCAGACGCGAACCGTGCGGCGCCCGCCGCCGGCGAAAAAACCGGTTACCGCCATCGAGACCGAGTGCACCATGCAGCGCGTCGGGGCGAAGTAGATGAGCCGATGCGATCGAAGTTCGTGCCGCTCGTCACCGCAAGTTTAATTTTTCTTACTCTCCTCCAATCGGCAGCTGGCCATGCCGGCGCCGCTGCCGCGCCGTCCATTCCGATCCGCTATTGCCAAGCTTATTCGGCAATGCGCTCCATTTTTTCGCTTCCGGTTTCGGTCGCGGATCGCGAGGGTTTTTTTCGCCGCGAAGGATTGAGCTTCAAGCTGATCGTCCCGATTCCGGGCGGCTCGGACAAGATGATCGACGCGCTGCACGACGACACCTGCGACGTCACCCACGTCGCGACGCCGTTCTTGATTCGCGCCGCTCTCGCCGGCTCCGACGCCGTCGCCATCGCCGCCGAATTCAACAATCCGATTTACAGTCTGGTCGCCAAGCCCGAGATCAAGAGCTTCGCCGACCTCAAGGGGAAACTGCTGGGCCTTGCCGACGAGGCCGGCTCGATTTCCATTTCGACGCGGAAACTTTTGGCCCTGCACGGTCTCGGCGCCGGCGATTTCCGGGTCAGGGTGATCGAGGGAACGCCGGGGCGTTTTACCTGCCTGACGCGCGGCGAGTGCATGGCGGTGCCGCTGGGCCAGCCGCAAGATCTGCTCGCGATCAGCGAAGGTTATCGGCTGCTGGGGATTTCCAACGAAGCGGTGCCCGAGTTTCTTTACACCGTCACCGCCGCCCGACGTTCTTGGGCGACGGCCCACAAAGACATTGTGGTCCGTTACGCGCGCGCGCTGGGCGCGGCGTTCAAATTCATCCGCGACCCGGCGAACCGCAAAGCCGTGGCGACGACAATCGTCGAAACCACGGACTCGTCGCCGGCGATCGCCGAGCAAACGCTCCGGCTTTTCTTCGAGCCCGAGCGACGGGTTCTACCGCAGCAGGCCGAGATCGATCTGAAAGGATTGGCTCAGGTGATCGCCTTCATGGGCGAAGCGGGCAATCTCAAACCGCCGCCGCCGGCGGAGCGCTTCGTCGAATTACAATTTCTTCGCGCAGCCGGACTGCAATAGGCGGCCGCGGCTCGTGCGAGGAAACGCCGGTTTAACGTAAACTGGTCGAGGCGGTATTCGACCGCATTGCTTTTCGCCGGATGCAGGATTACGCTTCTCTAAGTCAGAGGAATGAGGAGGAGCGGACGTGTTTCCCTATCGCGACGAGAATGAAACGCAGCGCCCGGCCATCGTTACCGGGGCGATCATCGCGCTTAACATCCTCAGTTGGCTTTTTATACAGGGGGCGGGCAGGGAAATGCCGCTGGCCGCGTCGGTTTGCAACCTCGGCCTCATTCCCGGCGAGTTGACCGGTTTGCTCCCGCCCGGCACGCGCTTTCCAATGGGCGACGGGATCGTCTGCGCTACCGATCCTGGCCGTCAGATCTCGCACGTGCTGACTCATATGTTCCTGCACGGCTCGTGGATGCACCTCCTGGGCAACATGTGGTTTCTGTGGCTCTTCGGCAACAACATTGAAGATTCCATGGGGCGATTACGCTTTGTCGTTTTTTATCTTTTGTGCGGGCTGGCGGCGGCCGCGACGCAGACTATCACGAGCCCCGACTCGCCCGTTCCCATGGTCGGCGCCTCGGGGGCGATCAGCGGCGTCATGGGCGCGTATCTTGTCCTTTATCCGACCGTCCGCGTCTACACGCTGGTGCCGTTAGGTTTTTTCATCACCTCGATGGCTCTGCCGGCGTGGGTGATGCTCGGCTACTGGTTCCTCATCCAGTTTCTGAGCGGCGTGGTCTCGTTCGCCGGTGAGGTGGCCGGCGGCGTCGCGTTCTGGGCGCACGTCGGCGGCTTCGTCGCCGGCGTCCTGCTCGTGAAGCTCTTCGCCCGATCCGACTACATAGAAGCGCACCGGGCCCAGTGGCGCCCGCACCGCGTTATGGGCGGCGGCTGATATTGATATAGCCCTGACTCAAGCCGCTTTTCCGCCGCAAAATTCGGTTGCAATCTTAGAATACTAACGTCCCGGCGCGATGCCGAGCTCCTGCTGCGCGCGGCGCAGGTAAGTCATATCGAGATATTTCTCCGGGGGCGGGTAAGGCGGCTGCTTGAAAAGCCGCTCGCCCATCAGGTCGATCAGCCGCTGGAATCCTTCGCGATTCACCGAGCCGTCGCGGCTGATGATTCCCTGCGCGAGATATTCTTCGACGTTCGGCCGAGTATATTTGAGAGGAATTCCCGTCCGCTTCGTCACCAATTCGGCGGCGTCTTCCTTGTGCGCGTGCGCCCACTGCATCGCGCGAATCATCGCCTTCAAATAGCGCACGGTGAGTTGGCTGTTCGCTTCCGCCCAGCGACTATCGACGATGAAACTGTGAAACTGCAGGTTGGGAACGTAGTCGTGCAGACGGGCGATTTCGTCATAACCCAATTCGCGCGCCCGCGGCAGGTCGCCGCCGAGGACCATCGTCGCCGAGGTGTTGCAGCCCTTCAGGCTTGCCAGGCGCTGCGTGGTCGGCCCGCCCTGGATGATCGTGTAATCGCGGTTGAGCTCGAGGCCTTCCTTCTTGAGCATTTCCCTCAAGAAGATCGTGCTGCCGGAAACTAAACTCACGACGCTCAAGTTTGTTCCTTTGAGCTCTTTGATGGTTTTGTATTTGCCGCAGCCGACCAATGTGTAAGCGGCGATCGGGACCGTGCCGCCGATGATCTTGAGCGAGGCGCCGCGTTCGACGGCGTTGATCGCGGGCGACGGATCGACGATCGCGACGTGGACCTGGCCCGCGATGAGCGCCTGGATCAACGTATCGGTCGAGCCGATCAAGACGACGTCGCCCTGAATTCCTTCTTGAGCGAAGAATCCCTTGTCGGTCGCGGCGTAGTTCGGCAGTTGCTCGACGGTGCGCGAGACGTTGCCGATGATCACGCGGTCCGCAGCGTCGGCGCGCGGCGCGCCGGCGCACACGAGTCCCGCGGTCAGCGAGCAGGTCACGATTCCAAGCGCGGTTAACTTCATCGTCGCCTCCAGCTTCAGGGCTTCTGATAGTAATTGGCGTAGAAATGATCCGCGACCTCGGCGCCGGTCGTTTTCCAAACTCCGTCGTGCCCGCAGATGTAATCGAGCGCATCGTCGAGATATTTGACGCGGAACGCGAGGCCGATCACGAACGGATGGAGCGGAATCGTCATCACCCGCGGCTGCGTCGCGCCCTCGGCATACAACGCGTCGAACTGATCGCGCACCATTTGCAGCCAGTCCTTCGCGGTCGTGCCCTGGTGAAACATCACGCGGATGTCGTTCAGCCCCTGCTGATAGGGAATCGCGATCATCCGCCCGGATTTGACGCGCATGGCGACCGGCTGATCGTCGATGCCCCAGTCGCAGGTGTAATCGAAACCTTCCGCAGCGAGATGATCCAGAGTGTTGGAGCTCTGATCGCCGCCGCCGGGACCCAACCAGCCGCGCGGCGCTTTGCCGGTCGCCGCCGCGATCGTTTCTTTTATTTGTCGAATGACGGCGCGCTCTTCTTCCAAGGGATACTGGTTGATGCGAATATTATTGGTCACGCCGTGGCCGAGCCATTCCCATTGGCGCCGGTTGCCTTCTTCAATGATCGCCGGATGGTGCGCGCAGACATCCGAGTTCAGCAGCACTGTGGCCCGTATGCCGTGCTTATCCAGCGCGTCCATCATGCGAAACACGCCGACGCGCGAACCATAGTCGCGCAAGGCGTAGCCGGTCACGTCCGGCAAGGGAGCGCTCGTGCCCGGAATCGGTTTGTCGATGTGAAAGGACTCGATGTTCGGCGCGACGATCAGAGCGAGCTTTGCGCCATTGGGCCACTTGAGCGGCTGGCGCCGGATGATCGGCGAGTAATCGTAACGATCGTATTTCATGGCGTGAACTCCTGTGGGATGAGTTAAAAGAACGCTATGATATCCGGAGGCCTTAGGTCAAGCGGGGCGGGATCGTCAAAAAGGCTCACCTGCTGCGTTGCGCTCGGGGATCTTCGCTCGACGTACTGAAAGAGTACGCCTGCGCTCGACTACCCTTCGCGCGCCTTGCATCTGAGACCTTTTTGACGATCCCGCTATTGAAGCTTCGCGGCTGGCCGGGAGTTTCTCGGAGGGCCGCTGCGTGGGGACGAGTAGATGAAGCGTACTGCGCAATTTTTCTTAGCACTCTCGTGCCGCGTAGCAGAGACATATCGCATCGGCCCGGACGGAGACTCCCGGGCGGCCGGCGGCTCGTCGCGTGTAGCTGAAAAAGTTTTGGCGAACCCCGCTTTTAGAATTTGCCGCGGCCCACGGTTTCCTGCACCGAAAACGCCAACAACGCGGCGGTAGCCAGCGAACACAGGCCGAAGAAACCGAACGCGGCGCTGTAGGAAATATGCTCCGCGACCAGGGCAAAAAGAGCCGGGCTGATGAGGCCGGCGATTTGACCGATCAGCCGCCAGAAGCCGAAGAAACGCCCGCGCGCGACTTCCGGCGCCATGTCCGAGCCGAGCACCTGCATGCTGCCCGAGGTGATGCTGCTCGCGCCTTGAAGCCAAACAAACCCGATGATGAAAACGGCGAGGCTCCATTGCCATTGCGCGCTGGAGGCGAGGAACATGAGACCGAGAGAGATGAGGACGAACCCCGGCACCATCGTGGTTTTGCGCCCGAACCGGTCCATCAAATAGCCGCACGCAATCGTGATCGGGATGCCGACGATGCTGCCGGTCGTCGCCAGGGCGCCCAAGAGCTGCGCGCCCGCGCCGTAAGCGTAGGTCGCGTACAAGAGCAGCGTTCCACCCCACAGGACGCCGCGCGTCATCGAGGCGAAAAATTGCGCGGTGAAAAAACCGAGATACTTCGCCTGCAGCATCATCTTGAGCAGCGCCCGAGTGTCGGCGGGCTCGGCATGTTTCTCGCCGGCCGCTTGGCGTTGGCCCGGCGCCGACTCGCGCACCATGAAGAAGCTCGGCACGATGGCGAGAAACGCGAGCGCGCCGTGCACGAAGAAGGGCGTGCGGATGCTCGAGAGGGCGAGGAGTCCGCCGAGCGCGGGCCCCAGCAATTTGCCGGCGCCTTCGATGCCCACCATGCCGCTCATCTGCCGGCCGCGCTGCCGGGTCTTGCTCACGTCGGCGATGATCGCGAGGCGTGCCTGCCGCCACATTTCATTCGCGACGCCGCCGATCAGCCGGTACAGCAGAAGCTCCGGGAACGACTGCGCGAGCGCGGTCAGAACGGATGAGGCGGCGGTCAGAATCGGTCCGGCGAAGAGGATCGGCCGGCGGCCGAGACGATCGACGAGAAAACCGGTGGGCAGCGCCGCGAGCAGCTCGCCGAGCGCGCTCATGACGATCACCAGCGAAGCGACGCCGAACCCGGTGTCGAACGATTTGGCGAACACCGGAATCGCGGGCGTCGCGATGCTAAAACCCAGAGCGAGCACGAATCCCGGGAAATATAAGGTCAGGATCTGGAAAGGGGAAAGAACGCCGCCGGTTTCAATTTTTTCAGGATCGATGAGTTTGGCCATGGCGGACGCAACGATGCGTCCCGCTATAAATAAATCGGCGTGAGAGCCGCGTCAAATGAAATGAGATAACCGGCGGAGGAAAGCCCCGCTTAAGGCCGTGAGCGCTTCAACCAATCGTAAGCGTTACTCCAGCGGCTCGATCTTGATGATCGCGGCGCCGTTATTATTGCCCACCCAGAAAGTCGGCGGGCTGGTCGAGTTGTCCACGTTCACGCGCCGGACGTTGGTGGTCCGCGGTAGCAGATAGCCGGTGAACTCTTCCGTTTTGGTATTGAGCCGCACGATGTAGTCGTTGCTCATGCCGCCGGTCCAGGCGTAGCCCTCCTTGTCGAGCACGGCGTCGTAAGGATTGGTCCACGGAATCGTCACCGCCCACTCGCGCGTGCGCTCGGTCTTGGTGTCGAACATGCCGATCATGTTGCCGCGGAACTCGGCGAACCACAGGCGGTCCTGCGGGTCCATGTGGCCGCGCCGCGGGCCGGAATTGGGCGTCGGAGTCGGGAAGGGCGTGACGTCGCGCGTCTTGCCGTCGACGCGGATGATATACTGGCCGTTCAGGTTGGTGCCGTAGAAATTATTTTTCGAGTCGGAGATGACGCCGTAAGAGCTGAGCCGGTCGGCAGGCGGCGCATTCTTCGGCAGACCTTTCGCGTAATCGACCGTGTACCACTCGCCGGTTTTCACGTCGAGCTGATACTCGTTGTCGCCGCCGATCCAGACTTTTCCATCGAGGTGAAAGTTCCGGGCGTCGACCATCGCGAGCCGCGCCTCGTTGTTCTCCATGAACTTCGGCGCGCTCCAGGTCTGGAACTTCAGCGTTTTGCGGTCGAATTTCGCGATGCTTCCCTGGTACATCAGGCCGAGCCAGACGTTTCCTTCAGGATCGAAGTTCACGTCGAGCATGCCGGTGGGCGCGCCGGGTTTGGCGACCGGTACCGGCCACTCCACCGCTTTAGCGGTCTTCGGGTCGAGCCTCCCCAGATACAGCGAGCCGAAATCCGAATACCAAACCATGCCTTCGCTATCCATGACCGCGTCGTGCGGCATCGCCTCGGGCCGCGGCAGGTCGTACTCGGTGATGATCACCTTGGTCGCCGTGCCCTTCGGCCGCGGGTAGGTTTTCAACGGGTATTCCCACTTCGGAACTTTGCTCAGATTGATCGTGCTCACGTATTGCGCGAAGCTCTGCATCTGCTTCAGTTGATTCGCGTTGGGCTCGCGTCCGCCGGGGCGGAACTGCGCGCGCCCCGGCACGCTGCCCTGGGCGTAATTTCTCATGCGCTTCAAGACGTGGACGAAGTCGTCGGCGTTGTACTTGGACCGCGTGATTCGCTCTACCGTGTGGCAGCCGATGCAGCCGAGAAAATTTTGTTTTTGCTCTTCCGTTCCCGGCATGCTGACGAGCCACTCGCCGTTGGAAAGCTGGGCCGCGAGGTCCTGTGCCTTATTGAGCTTGAGGTCGAGCTGAGACGCCTTCTGCGCGGTCACCTCGGCGTTCTTTGGACCATCCAGCTCGTATCCGACGGCGCGAATCGCCAGCGCGTAACGCCCGGGCTCGAGCTTCGAAGCCGGGAAGCTGTAGCGTCCCTGAGCGTCGCTCACCACCGTGGTCGTGATCGTCGAGCCTTCCCGCTTGGCGCTCACGAGCACCCCTTCCATGCGGCCCTCGGCCTCCGAGCTGACCTGCCCGGTCAACGCGACGGGGGGCGCGCTTGCCGCGCCGAGGACATTAGCCTGGGAAAACGGCGTTGTGGCCACAATTGCGATGGCGATCGCCAGAGACATTTTTTTCAGCATGAAAATCCTCCGAAAATAAATTGGCGGCGGCTCAAGCTGGCCTCGTCTTAGCACTTGGCCGTTGCTCGGGTCAAGCAGGTTCTTCCGGCTGGTGGTTTGCATGTTTCCGGAATTCCGGAAACATGATAAACGGATCGCGTGGATTTGTTTGCCCGGGAAGGGAAAGGCCGCGCGCGGGAGATAGCCCGGTGAGCATCGATTTGACCAGGAACGCCGCGTACGCGGACAAGACGCCTTATGAATTATGGCAGCAAAGCGAGGAGATCCCGATATATACGGGTCTTGGCATCGACGATTTGAGAACGGCCTCGCTCGGCCCATGGAAACGTAAAGACGCGCTGGGAGCTTTCATCAACATGTTGGGGGCGGGGCGCAGTTGCGACGCTTACGTCTGTGAAATTCCCGCCCAGAGTCAAACGCGGGCCGAGCATTATCTCTTCGAGGAGCTGATCTACGTCGTCAAGGGACGCGGCGCGACGACGGTCTGGCAGGAAGGAGGCCGCAAGCAGACCTTCGAATGGCAGGAGGGCAGCATGTTCTCTCCGCCGCTCAACACCTGGCGGCAGCATTTCAACGCGCAGGGCGCCGAGCCGGCGCGGTTCGTCGCGTTGACGGACGCGCCGGTGATGATCAACCGGTTTCGCAATCTGGATTTCATTTTTAATAACGACTTTGGTTTTTCCGACCGGTTCAGCGGCGCGGACGGCTACTTCAGCGGCAACGGCAAGGAAATTCAAAGCCATCGCACCTGGGATTCGAATTTCATCGCCGACGTTCCCGGCTTTCGCTTGATGGAGCACAGCGCCCGCGGTCAAGGCGCGCGCGGCATCTTGCTCCATTTTTCCGCCAACACGATGTCCGCGCACATCGAGGAGTATCCCGTCGGCACTTACCCGCGGGCACACTGGCACGGTCCCGGCGCGCATATCCTCATTCTCACCGGCGAAGGATATTCGCTCCTGTGGGAGCCGGGAAAAAAACGCACGCGCATCGACTGGAAGCCCGGCAGTCTGTTCGTGCCGCCGGCGAAATGGTTTCATCAGCATTTCAATCCGGGACGCGAGCCGGCGCGCTATCTGGCGCTCAAGCCATGGGGTTTTACGTACCAGGTCGAAGAGCTGGTGAAGACTCTGGAAGTCGAAGCGGCGGGCGGCACGCAGATCGATTACAAGGATCAAGACCCCGAGATTCACGAAACGTTCGTCGAGGAGTGCCGCAAGCGCGGCGTCGAGGTCAGACTCAAATTTTGACGTTCGCTTATTGCTGGAAATCTCTCCGTTCGCCCTTCGACACCGCTCAGGACGAACGGGGACAAGTGATTGAGGAAATTCCGTTCGTGCTGAGCTTGTCGAAGCACGCTATTTGACTTCGAGGAGCGATGAATGGCAGGAAAGATGCGCCCGGCCGACGCCAAAGCCCATGTCGACGACCTTTACCGTAAAGTTGCCAAAAGGTGGGACGAGCGGGTGACCCGCTCGCCATTCATGCGGCAGTTGGCGGCCGGCCGTCTGTCCAAGCAGGCGTTCCGCATATTTTTCAAGAACTGGGCGGCGTACACGATCGAGATCAACACCTTGGAGGCGGCGTCGTATCACAAGCACATCCATTTTTTTCGCCAGCATCGCGACCTGATGGCGGCGATGGCCGAAAAATTGGCGGATGAGCTCATTCATCCCAAACCGCCCGGACACGTTCACGTGGTGATGCAGACCGCCACGGCGCTGGGAATTACCGAAGACGAAGTATTCGTCACTCCGATGCTGGCGGAGTTTCGCGCCAAGATCGATTATTTCCGCGCGATCGTATGGGAGGGGACCGTCGCCGAGTTCTACGCGGCGGGCGCGACCGAGGAACAGTTCGGTCATTGGGCCGGCGAAGTGTTCCGCGCGCTGACGACTCATTACGGGCTGACGCCGGAGCAGGCGGTTTATTTTTCGTTGCACGAAGAGGCCGATACCCGAGAGCACGAAGGCGGCATCATGGGGCACGGAAGTTTCAGGCGCCTGGTTTTGCAGCGGCTGTTGGAAGAAGGCGCGGAGGTGAGACCCGGTTACGCTCTGGAGTACTGTGCGTTAACTTCGATGGATCTGCACGGGGCGATTCTGCAGGCGAGTCTCGAAGCCGCAGCGCGCGCCGATGCTGGAGGAATAGATGGTTGAGTATTTACGCCGTAACCTATTAATATCCATCGGATTTGGTGTATTCGTAGCTTTGGGGTCATTTTCCACCGACGTCCATGCACAGGAGCAAATCGTCGTCGGCTACGACGGCCATGCCGGTTTTCAGGGTCCGGTTTGGGGCGCGAAGGATCTCGGCTTGCTCGACAAAAACGGTCTGTCCGCCGAGCTGGTCTTAATTCCGGGCAGCGCCCGCGGCATGGCGGCTTTGCTCTCCGGCAGCACGGCATTCATGCAAGGCTCCGCGACTGCGCCGCTCTCGGCTTACTTGCGGGGCGGCGACGTCGTCGTGGTGGCCGCGGCGCTGAACAAGTTTCCTTTCAGCGTCGTGGCGAAAAAAGAAATCCGCAAGCCGGCGGACTTGATCGGCAAGAAGATCGGCATCGTCAACTTCGGCGGCTCGAATGATCTCGCGGTCACTCTGGCATTTAAAGAGTGGAATATCCCGCGCAACGCGGCGACGATTCTGGCGAGCGGCGGAGCGCCGGAGCGGCTGGCGGCCTTGATGAGCGGGACGCTCGACGCGACCGTACTGTCGCCGCCTGAGACCGTGGCCGCGACGCGCGCGGGGTTGACGATTCTCGCCAACCTCGGCGATCTGAGCGCGTCGTTCCCGCAAACGTTGATTATGGTGCGGCGCTCTTTTCTGGCGACCAAGCGCGAGGCCGTCAAGCGCTTCGTGCGCGCCTACAGCGAATCGATCTACGAGTTCAAGAACAACAAGGAGAGGGGAATAAAAGTTTACGCCAACCGCTTGAAGCAGAAAGACCAGACGATTCTCGACGAGACGCTCGCTTTTTACGGCCCGAAATTCTCCTTCCCGCCGCGCGTGGACCGCGGCGGCGTCAACAACGCGCTCGAGCTCGTGCGCCAAAGCGGGGAAATCAAGGGAGACTTGAACCTCCGGCAGTTCGTCGACGAGAGCCTGATCGACGAATTGGAAAGCGAGGGATTTTTTAAAAAATTGTCGGAGGCAAGAACGAAGAAATGAATTTCAGACAAAGGAGGCTTTTATGCCGAAGATCAAAGGGCTGAGCCACGTGGTGCTCTACGTGAAGGACCTCGATAGGATGACCGCCTTCTACACCAACGTTCTCGGGCTTATCAAATATCACGAGCATCCCGGGCGCATGGTTTTTCTGACGCCCGATCCCGAGATCGACGATCATCAGCTCGCTTTGGCCAAGGGACGCGAGGGCGACGCCAAGATCCTCGCGCACATCGCCTGGGCCGTCGAGACGCCGGCCGACGTCAAAGCGTTCTACGAACGGTTCAAGGCGGACGGCGTCCCGATCCACCACTGCGTAAGCCATGCCTACGAAGAGATGGGCAACACCGTGTCGTGCTATTTTCTCGATCCCGAAGGCAATCGCGTCGAAGTCTACGCTCTCGTGCGGAAACGCGACGACCAACGCATGAACCGGCCGCTCGATCTCGACAAGAGCGTGGACGAGATCGTCGCGCAGGCGAGCGGGCTGGAGCGACAGATTTTTTAGCGCGGTGATGGTTGCGCAATTGCGCAACTACGCAAGTTTGCATTGTCGCGGAGATGAAGGCACGCGATAGCGATGAAAATATTACTTGACATCGCGCGCACGGGTGGAAGGATTGAAGCGTGAAGCTTGCACCGATCGGGATCTGGACGGCGCAACTGGATTATCAGCCGGCCGCCAAGGCAAAGGAGGCTACCGCCGAGCTTGAAGCGCTCGGCTTCGGCGCGCTCTGGTTTCCCGAAAGTGTCGGGCGCGAGGCGTTGACCAACGCCGCGTTGCTGCTCGGCGCCACCAGCCGGATGGTCATCGCGACGGGCATCGCCAACATTTACGCCCGCGATCCGGTGACGACGGCCGCGGCGCAAAATACGCTTGCCGAAGCCTACCCGGATCGTTTTCTCCTCGGTCTCGGCGTGAGCCATATCCCGCTGGTGGAAAAAATAAGAGGACACAGCTACGGCAAGCCGGTCGCTACGATGCGCGCGTATCTGGACACGATGGATCGAGCGCCGTACCGCGCGGTTCCTCCCGCGATAAAACCAATCAGAGTATTGGCCGCCCTTGGACCCAGGATGCTGCGACTCGCAGCGGAGCGCGCGGCCGGCGCGCATAGTTATTTTGTTCCGCCGGAGCACACGCGGCGCGCGCGCGAGATTTTAGCTTCGGATCGAATCCTGGCGGTCGAGCAGGCGGTGGTGCTCGAGACGGATGCGGCGCAGGCCCGGGAAATCGCCCGGGCGCATATGTCGAGATACCTCGCGCTGCCCAACTATGTAAATAACCTGCGCTCGCTCGGTTTCACCGATGCGGAGATCGCGAATAGCGGCAGCGACCGGCTGGTGGACGCGATCGTCGCCTGGGGCGATGTGAAGGCCGTTAGCGAGCGCGTTCGCGCGCATCAATCCGCCGGCGCCGACCACGTTTGCATCCAGGTGCTAACGGCGGAACCACAGGGACTGCCGTCGGCACAATGGCGCGAGCTGGCAGCGGCGCTGTTGTAGCTAGGCACCGCCGCAACGATACCCGCCGTCCGTTTGTCTTGCAGCAGCGTTCTTTGATAGCTTCCAACACGAAGCGTACCGCCGTTCGATATAAAAAATATGAGATTCCGGCTTAACCTTTGGGCGCTTCTGGTCGTAATTGTTTTCATACCCGGCCTCGCCGGCATGCGCTCGCCGGACGCCAAGGACCACTTCAAGCAAGGCCTTGCCGCAATGAGAGAGGGTAAGTACGATCAGGCGCTCGCGCAGTTCACCCAGGCGCTGGAGCTTGATCCGAAATACGCCGACGCCTACAACAGCCGGGGCAACATTTACCTGGCGATGCATCAGTACGACAGAGCGATTTCGGATTACACGAAGGCGGTCGAGCTCAACTCGAAGTACTCCGAGGCGTATAATAATCGCGGCTTCGCTTACCAAAACAAAGAGCGCTATGAACAGGCGCTGTCGGATTTTACCCGGGCCGTGGAGCTGAACCCGAAAAATTTCGTCGCCTACAACAGCCGCGGCGCCCTCTATACGAAAAAACAGCAGTACGATCTGGCGATCTCGGATTTTACCAGAGCAGTTGAGTTGCAAACGCGTTACGCCGACGCGTACAGCAATCGAGGCATCGCCTACTGGAGCAAGGGCGAATACGACAATGCGATTTCGGATTACACCAAGACGCTGGAGCTGAACCCAAGGCATGTTTTGGCGTACAGCAATCGAGGTCTGGCCTACGCGCGCAAGGGACAATACGACCGGGCGATCGCCGATTACACCAAGGCGACGGAAATCGAGCCGAGCTACGCGCGGGCTTACGTGCGCCGTGCCTGGGCTTATTATCATCTGAAAAATTACGACCAGGCGTGGGCCGACGTTCACATCGCGCAGCATCTAGGCCAGGGATTCCGCGCGAGGTTTCTTGCCGACCTGCGCCAGGCGTCGGGGAGAGATAAGTAGACGCGGATAACAGTTTTCAGCGGGCGTAGAGTTTTTTGAAAAAGCCTTCCTGGTCCAGCTCCCGCACTAAACTTTCGTCGAAGAACTGCTCGGGCTTAAACTTGCCGGCTTCGGGGCGCGTGCGGGCGCGCTCTTCGATTACGAGTTTGAACATCTCGGGGTCCAGGTTGGGAATGCGTTCGATCACGTCGACGCCGTATTGCCAAGTGGCTTCCAGGATCTCGGGGTCGTCGGTCTTGTGAAACCGGGCGAGGGTTTTTTTGCTGGCCTCTTTGTCTTTATGCAACATCGCCACGCCTTCCGAGTAACCCATGATGAAATTCTTGACGATCTGCCGGCGCGTGGCGAGATAAGTCTTTCGCACGACGAGGCTGACATGCGGGAAGCTCAGGCCGATGGTTTTGGGGGCGACCAGAATTTTGCCGCTCGCCTTGAGCGCCTTCTGCAACGCGGGCGGCGTCAAGGGCGCGGCGAATATTCGGCGCCCCTCCATGGCGGCGGCCAGCTCGGGCTGCCCGCCGAGTTGGAGCAGCGGGACATCTTTGTCCGGCTCCAGGCCGGCTTTGCGGATAATATAGCGCATCGTGAAATCGGTGGATGAGCCGAAGCGCGTGATGCCTACGGCTTTTCCGCGCAGCTCCTGAATCGATTTGATCTCGGGCTGAACGACGATGTAGAAGGCGGGCATGTTCACCATGCCCGCCACGGCGACCAAGTCCGCGCCGCCGAGATCCGCGTCGACGACGCCGCTGCCGCCGGCCGTCGCGATCTGGTTTTCGCCGGCCATCATCGTTTGGATCACCTGCGCCGCGCCCGCGGTGTAGCTGAGATTCACCTCCAAACCGTGCTTGCGGAAAAGCCCCATGTCTTGGGCGACGAACAACGCCGCATGGTCGCCTGAAATCGACGCATAGATGGCGTTGATTTTCTCCGGCTGAGCCTGCGCGTCGGCCTGAACGCTGGAGAAAAATAACCCCAATGCCAGCAGCGTTCGGCCCGTGAAGCTGTTTTTGATTCGCATAACTACTCCATGGCGGATAAGCCGTCAGGGGGGAACGCTAGTCGATTTTCATTCTCCGAGTCAAGAGAAACAATGCGGCGGCCCAAACGTTTTTAAAGAGGATGAAATCGATCGGCGGAAGTTCAGACGCGGCTCACGCAAAAACTAGTTTGCCGTTCCTGTCCCGAATCAATCCTCTGCCTTCCGTCGAAGGGGGCATGTTCTCCGGACCTATTTTAAGCTCGTTGACCTTGACGTGGCCGTGAAAGGTGTCCACTTCAAGCATTTCTTTTTGCCGGCGATCGACTCCCTTGGGGTCCTTGCCGTCGGCAACGTCCTCCATCGCCTTGTGCCAGATTCTCCGCATCATGAGAACGCCGCGGTCGGAGCTGCCGAGATGCTCGAGCCTGCGGTCGGGAATTTCTCCTTGCGATTCCTGCAACACCAGATCTTCCAGGGCGGGCAGGCCTTCCCATCCCGAATATTTTCGTTTGTCGTGCGTTTTTTTCTCGACCGTGCCTTTCAAGTCCGGCGGCAGCGCAAAGACAAAAGGCCCCGTGAAATTTCCTTTGCGCAGCAAGTTATAGCGGATGAGCTCGAAGTGGGCGTCATCGATGATCCGTATCATGCCGCCGCCTTCCTGGCGCTCGTCGGTAAAGTCGGGCGGAAAGCCGGAGCGGACGCCGGAAAACCTCCAGTGGGTCGGCATGGCCAGACCCCATGTGTTGACGAACTTTACTTCCGGGTCGCCGGTGTCGAGAACCGAGATGGTCTTCATGCCGTAGTCGGTCTCGATGAATTCGAGCGGCAGCGGGGTCCAGTTTTTTATGCTGTGATCGCTGTAGGGCTCGAGCTCTTCCGGCAGATCTCGCACCGCCAGGCCATGGAGCACCACCGCGTGGCCCATGTCGGCGAAATTTTCCATCCAGTTGAGATAGTTGTAGTTGCGGAAGTCGCCGTCCACCAGTTTCACTTCTCCGTCCGTGCGCGCGAGGACGTCGATCTTGGGGAGCGGCGGCGGATTCTCTTTCTCGGGCCCCATGTAGGTCCAAATGACGCCGCCCCATTCTTCGACGGGGTACCAAAGATGGCGGACCTTATCCTTGAGATCGCCGTCGCGCGGCTCCAAAGGCTGGTCGATGCAGCGGCCCTTCGTATCGTATCTCCAGCCGTGATAGGAGCACATGAGACCGTCTTCTCTCACCTGACCGTATTCCAGCGACGCAAGCCGATGGGAACAGCGAACGCCCAACAACCCCGGCCGTCCTTTGCCGTCGCGGAACACGACCAAGTCTTCGCACAGCATCCTGACGGCAACCGGAATATCGTTGAGGTTGGCCGACAAACAAACCGGGTGCCAGTACCGCCTGAGCATATTGCCGGCGCGCGTTCCCGGCCCGGTGCGCGGCAGCTCTTCCAACAATTTTTGATACGCCGACGGCCGGCTTTCGGCATTGGATTGTGTCATTTCTTAAACCTCCTATGCGCCTGTGTTTCTCGTCTCAAGGAAATCTATAGAGGGAGCCCGTTTCCTGTCAATAAGCGTCGGGCGCGTATTTCCGTCGAGATCTGCAGCGGTTTGACCGCAGGGCGCGTCATCTGATATCGAGGCGACAAAAGGAGATAGAAATATGACGAGACCAAGCCGAGGGAGCCGGTGCGGGCCACTCTGGATTTTTCTCGTGCTGGTCTTTATCTTTTTCGCTTTTCCCATCCGGAGTTTCGCCCAGCTCGGCGGCCGGCCGGAGAAAACCAACTTCACGATCTCCTATACCCAGGCGAGCGGCGCATTCACCACCTTGTGGGTCGCGCAGGAAGCCGGTCTCTTTAAAAAACACGGTCTCGATGCGAGCTTGAAGCTTCTCAACTCGCAGGTCGCAGCCCAGGCGCTGGTCGCCGGCGAGGTCGATGTGATTTCCACGGGCCCGGACCTGGTAAACATGCGCTTGCAAGGGGCGCCGGTTCAATACATAGGCGGCACCTTGCAGCGATTTATATTTCAACTGTGGGGAGCCAAGGGCGTCAACTCGCTCGCCGAGCTAAAGGGCAAGACCGTCGCCGTGACCACGCCCCGGACCTCGACTGAGATCGCCACGCGCGAGGCGCTCAAGAAAACCGGCGTCATATCCGACAAAGACGTGAGCTTCCTCTACCTGCAAACTATTCCGGCCATCCTGGCGGCGGTGTTGAGCGGCAAGACCTCCGCGGGCACGCTTTCCGCGCCGAACACTTTGAAAGCGCGCGACTCCGGGCTGAGTCTTTTGCTCGACATCGCCCAAGCCAATGTCCCGGGCCTCCACCTCGCCTACGGCACGACCGAGAGGATCATCAAAGCAAATCCGAATTCGCTTTATGCTTTTCTCAAGGCCGTTGCGGAGGCCACGGTTTTGGCGAAACAGAATCCGGCCGTGGCTAAAAAGGCGATCGGCAAATACACCGACAGCGACGATCCAAAGATGATCGACGGCACCTACGAGCAATTTGCGCCCTATTGGGACGCGCGCCTCGCCGTGCACGGCGAACCGATTCAGGGGCAGTTGAGCTATCTCGACGAAAAAGAGTTTCCGCGGGCGAAAGACGCGCGCTCCCGGGACTTCGTCGACAACTCCTTTGCGGAGAATCTAAGGAACACGGGATTCTTGCAATCCCTCGGTCTGCCGAAGTAGGGGAGACATGCCAACCGGCCTCGATTAACGCAGGCTTTTTTAGAACAGCCCTTCCTTATCCAGCTTTCGCACAAACCGATCGTCGACCAGGTCCTCGGCTTTGAGGCGGCGGATTTTTTCGTTGGTCGAGCCGAGCAGCCGGATGACGTTGCGAATGCCTTCAAGCGTTGGATAGATGCGCCGGTCATACAAGAGGGGCAGGCTCTCGTAACCTTCCACGGCCAGCTCCACCTTCGGCAGGCGGAGCCCCTTGGCCAGGCTCTTGAGCACCGCCGCCTTGTTTTCCGGCTGGGAGATAAAGGCCATGGAGTCCACGATGCCGCGCAAAACTTTTTCCACGACTTCCGGCGAAGAGTTGATGAAGCCGCGCTTGGTCATGATGCCCGTGCTCTGGAAGGGAATAGGCAGTTGGGCGAGGTCGCCGAGGTTGGTGAAGCCCTGTCTCTTGAGCGGCGCCGCGAAGGTATAGCCGAGATGCGTTGCCGCGATGGTATCGGTGAGAAGCGCCTGACTGCGGATCGATTCATCGCCGAGAACGCGAAAGGTGATGCCGTCGCGCTTCGCGTCCAGCCCCCAGTATTCGAGCGCCAAGGTGGTGAACATCCAGCTGCCGCCGCTCATGCTGGTGACGCCGATCACTTTGCCCTTCAGGTCGGCGGGAGTTTTGATTTTCGGCGACGCTATGACGTTGCCGATGAGTTTATTGATCATGCCGGCGATGTATACCAGGTCGGTTCCTTCCGCGGCGGCGCCGAGCACCGCGCCGGTGACGGACCCCTCGTGGAGCTGCGAGTCGCCCCCCGCGAGAGCGGCCATGCCGACGGGACCGCTGCGAACGTGGACGAACGTCAAGTCGAGGCCATAGCGCCGAAAAAAACCCTGGTCTTGAGCGACGAACATGGCGGCCTCCCGCTCGCTGAACGATCCGGTCGTCATGGTGACCTTGGTCGGCGCCGGAGCAGCCGGCGCGGGTTTTACGGTGATGGCGATCAGCAGGATAAAGAGAATGGAAATTTTTGTTCTCATCGCATCCTCCGCCGATTGAGCGATTGAGGAACGGTCCTGACGTTAGTGAAATCCCGTGACGCCGTCAAGGAAGGAATTTTCAACTCTTTGTTTTCCTTGACTCCGATCTTCCGTTCGTCCTATTTTACGCCAGTTAATTCCGCTGAGTCGTCAGACCCGCTCGCATCTTCGACCCCGCATCAGCGCCGGATCCGGCTCACGCGAGGAGGACGACCATGGAAAAGAAACCGACCCATCGATCCAAGCGAGAATGGGAAAAGCTGGACGCGGCAGCCGGAAACGGGCTGCTTGACCGGCGCGCCTTTCTCCGCGGCGGCGCCGCGTTGGCTGCGGCTATGACCGGTTATACGTTGGTTGAATCTGCAGCCGCCGAGCCGCTCGCGGACGATCCGTGGAGCAGGGTGGCCGGCAGCATCGTTCCGGCTTACGGCGCCCCGTCGCGGTACGAGGAAAAGGTCGTGCGCACCCTCAGCAATCCGAAAGGCGAGCCGCGCACCCAGCACGCGCGCACGCCGCACCATCTCCTCAACGGCACGATCACGCCGAATGGCCTGCATTTCACGATCTCGCACGCCGGCAATCCGGACATCGATCCGGACAGGCACCGTCTGGTGATTCACGGCCTGGTGAAGCGGCCCTTGGTGTTCACCCTCGATACACTGGCGCGCTACCCGATGGTGTCGCGCCTGGCGTTCATCGAATGCGGTGGCAACAGCTCGCCGCTGTTTTCCAAGGAGCCAGCCCAAGGCAGTGCGCAGGCGCTGCACGGCCTCGCTTCCTGTGCCGAATGGACGGGCGTCAGGCTCTCCACCCTGCTCGATGAGACCGGCGTCGATCCGAAGGCGAAGTGGCTCATCGCCGAAGGCGCGGACGCGCCGGCCTTGAGTCGCAGCGTGCCCATGACCAAAGCCATGGACGATGCCATGATCGCGCTCTATCAGAACGGCGAGCGGCTCATGCCCGGGAACGGCTATCCGATGCGCCTGCTCTTGCCCGGATGGGAAGGCAACATGAACGTTAAATATCTGCGCCGCATCAAGCTCGTCGATCAACCTGGCATGAGCTACTACGAAGCCAGGACTTATACACCGATCCTGCCCGGCGGAAAGGCGTACCTGTTTTATTTCCTCCAGGAGGTCAAGTCCTTCATCACGCATCCCTCGCCCGGGCTCAAGTTGAAGGAGCCCGGGCTCTATGAGATTTCCGGCGTCGCCTATTCCGGCAACGGCCGGATTTCGAAGGTCATGGTGTCGGCCGACGGCGGCCAGAGCTGGGCCCAAGCGGCGCTGCAGGAACCGGTGCAGAGCAAGGCGTTCACCCGCTTCCGCACGCCCTGGCGCTGGGACGGAGGTCCCGCCGTATTGCAAAGCCGCGCGTGGGACGAGGCCGGCAACGCGCAACCGACACGCGCCCAGATCTTGGCCGTGCGCGGCGAGAGCCAGAGGGTTTTACCCGTGACGGCCTTCACCGGCCAGCACTACAACGGCCCAACGAGCTGGGCGATCGAACGCAATGGGGAGGTGAAACATGTCTATGCGTAAGCCTCTGATGTTCGCCGCCTTGCTCGCGCTCGCTCTCGGTTCGAGAGCTGCCCTCGCTCAAAGTCCAAATCTTGGCAAGCCGATCGATCCGGCCGAGATCGCGGCCTGGGACATCAGCATCTTGCCGGACGGCACCGGCTTGCCGCCCGGCAGCGGCACGCCCACCCAGGGCGCGCCCATCTACCTGCAGAAGTGTTTCATGTGCCACGGTGAGAACGGCAAAGGCGGCATCAATGCCGCGCTGGTCGGCGGCGGCCCGATCACCGGCATCGACTCGGGGAAGACGATCGCCAACTTCTGGCCCTATGCCACGACCGTCTTCGACTATATCCGGCGGGCGATGCCGTGGCAGCAGCCGAGGACGCTCACCAACGAGGAAGTCTACGCCGTGACCGCCTACGTTCTCGCGCTCAACAAGCTCATCGGCGAGAACGATGAGATGAACGCCAAGACGCTGCCGAAAGTAAAGATGCCGAACCGGGACGGATTCATCATCCGCTTCCCGGACAAGCTGTAGGAAAAGTTCTGAAATCGTGACGGCTGGCTTGCCGTTGTTCTCAGCCTAACGGCCGGTTGGGCTTGCCGATGAAGCCCGGACCGAAGCCCGCCTCGTGCGCCGCCCAGCCGCCGGCGACGCGGCCGCTAAAGATCGATGGGCCGAGCATCGTTCCTTCCAGGCCGGCTTTTCCGTTGATGTGGCCGCCGGCCATCCCCGCTACTTCTCCCGCCGCATAGAGGCCCGGGATCGGGTCGAAAAATTTATTGAGCACGCGGCAGCGGATATCGGTTTTGACGCCGCCGAAATTTTTTCGCGCGAGCGGAAAAATCTGCACCGCGTAATAGGGCGGCGTATCGAATTTCTTCGATTGCTTGAGTGATTTGCCGAACCCGGGCTCCTTGTCGAGTCCGAGGTCGAAGGCCCGGTTGTATTCTTCCACCTCGGAGCGAAACGCCGCCTCGTCGACGCCGATCTTTTTTGCCAGCTCGGCGAGCGACTCCGCCTTCTTGATATACGGCGAGCCTTCGAGCAGCTCCTGCACCTTGTCGCGCCGCACCTTGTCGCCGTCGCGGTAGTAGGGATCGGCCACTTCCATCTTCGCCGTCATCGGCGTGTCGAGAATCGCCCAGGCGTGCGGCGGGTTCTGCGCCAGCAGCGCCGGCGTCGCCGAGGCCCCGCCGGTGCGCGACTCGTCGTGAAAGCGGCGTCCTTGCTGATTCACCCAGAGGTAACCGGGCGTCAAGCGGAAGACCAGACCGCGCCGGCCCGCGGGATCGCGGTAGTCCGGCGTCGCATAGACATAGAACCAGATATTGTCCATGTGGGTGAAGTACCCGCCCAGCTCGCGGATGAGATTGTGGCCGGTCCCGGTCGCGCCGCGCCCGGAACCTTCCATCACTTTGAAGGCTTTGAACTCCGGTCTGGCCTCCAGCACCATGTCGAGGTTCGAGTTGAATCCTCCGCTGGCGACGATCACCGCCTTACTGTGGACTTCCGTGCTCGTCCCGCTCTCGAGGTGCTTCGCCCTGACGCCGCAGACGCGGTCGTCTCGGGTGAGAATTTTCTCGGCGGCGGTGGCCGTCAGCACCGCGGTCGCGCCTTTCGCTTTCATCCCGTTCATCAGCGCCGTCATCAACCCCAGTCCGTTGTTCTCCGGACGATGCCAGCGAAAGACGCGATTGCCTTCCTGAAACTTCATGTCGATCCACTTCGCGCCGTATTTTTCCGCCCAGAAGTAGAGATCGTGGAGCGAGTGTTCAATGTAGTAGCGGGCCCACTGCTCGTCGGCCGACCCCTGTCCCCACTTCACCCAGTCTTCGAACGCGAGGTCGGGCGTGTCGTGGATTCCCTGCGATTCCTGCAGCGGCGTTCCGACGATGAGACAGCCGCCGCCGGAGATCGCCGCCGTTCCTCCCGGAGTGTCGGCCTGCTCCATCAAGACGACTCTGGCTCCGGCTTCGCCCGCTTCAAGCGCCGCGGCAATGCCGGCGGCGCCGCCGCCGATGACGGCGATATCGGCCTCCAGAGGACCCACGGCCATAAACACTCCTTGGCTAAAAGCGCAAAGATTTAATCAACTCGAAGCGACCCGATCTTATTGCGATCGTCCCGAGTTGGCAATACATATTGCCGGGAAAATCCCGCGATCTTGCTAGAGCGATTTCAAAAAATCCGCCACGATCCGGTTGAATCTCTCGGCCTGGTCCCACTGAACCCAGTGGGCGCAGCGGTCGAAGAGATGAAACTCGGCGCCGGGGATAAGTTGGAAGAGCAAAATTCCGCGCTCGACGCTGACCCCGCGATCGTTGTTGCCCCAGAGAAGCAGGCTTCTCGTTGTTAACCTGCGGAGATCCTCGCCGATCGGGTTTGCCGACGGCGCCGCTTCCCTCATTTTCTGGGCTTCGAAGTTTTTCCCCGCGCTCATTTCATAGCGCTCGCGCACGGCTTCTTCCGTGACGAGATCTTTGTTGAACACCGTGCCGAAGGTGAGCTTCCTCATATTCTCCATGCTCGGCGTGTACTCTCTCAACTCCGCGCCGTGCCGCTTGGCGAGCGCCTGAGATTCCGCCGAGCCTTTGGGCGCCAGCGAGCCGGTGGTCGTCGTCACGAACGCCGCAACGCCGTCATGCTCGAGGGCGAGGCGCGCCGCGATATAGCCGCCCTGGGAATTGCCGATGACGGAGAAGCGGTCGAGCCCGGCGGCCTCGACGAATGCCTTAGCATGCGCGACCCGGTATTCCATCGAATAATCCTCGGGATTATCCGTGTAGCCGAATCCCGGCTGGTCGTAGGCGTAGACCGTAAAGCCCGACGCGGCGAGCGGCTCGATGTTGAGCTTCCAGTTGATCAGCGCCGAAGCGCCCGGCGAGCCGCCGTGGATCAGAAGCGCGGCCGGACCACGACCGGCTTTGACGTAAAAAGTTTTCAGGCCGTCGACCGTGATATACGATCCGTTCTCTCCGATCATTTTTTCGCTCCTTGCGCGATCCTAGCGAAATTGGGGCGCGCCCGCCAGCTCTCCGTGGGACTATTGCAAGAGAGGGGTGAAAGGTGATCTGATTGAAATGGATTGACGCCTACGAGGTGAGTCATGAACATCCGAAAGATCATATGGGCGCTTTTTTTAGCCGGCGTAGCGGTTCTTCCTTTTGGCGGGATGCTTTCCGCAGGTCAGAGCGGTAACAGCCCGCAAACCGCCAAAGCGGTTTTCGCCGGCGGTTGTTTCTGGTCGGTGGAGCGCTTCTTCGACAAAGTCGAAGGCGTTGCGGCGACCGTGTCGGGCTTCAGCGGGGGCACGAAAAAGAACCCGACCTACGACGATGTCGTTACCGGCCGCACCGGCCACGCGGAATCGGTGCAGGTCACCTATGACCCGCAAAAAGTCAGTTATGAGAAACTGCTCGACGCTTTCTGGCACAACATCGACCCGTTCACGTCCAACGGGCAGTTCTGTGACTTTGGCACCCAGTATCGGACCGTGATTTTTTACGGCGATGAAACGCAGAAGCAGCTCGCGGAAAAATCCAAAAAGGCGGTGGAAGCCCGCTTTAAAAAGCCGGTCACGACGCAGATTATCGCGGCTGCGGAGTTCTATCCCGCCGAGGAGTATCACCAGGATTTCCACATCAAAAACCCGGTGCGCTATGAGGCCTATCGGGTCGGCTGCGGCCGCGACCGCCAGCTCGCGGAGATCTGGGGAAGTCAGAAGAAGTAACCCGCCGCGGATTTCTTTCAATCGGGCTTAGGCTGGGTCCTTTCGGACGCTTTCGCTGAATTTCAGACTCTCCCGGGCTATTTGCAGCCCGCTATCCCCTGCGCGGTTAAGGCCGCGCGGAGGCGCTTGCGGAAACCGGCCGCCTTTAGTATATAGCAGCCCGGAATCAAATCACTGTGCCCCGGGAGGACCTATGAGCAAAATGTATGAGTCCCTGGAAGGGTTAATGCAAAAGACCTTGCAGCGCGGCAAGCTCACCACGGCCATTGCACGAGTAAAAAGCAGCACCGCTTCGAGTCTCGACGATGAGATGGAAAGGCTTCAGAAGATGGTGGTGGAACGACTCGGCGGATTGAAGGCGGCGGTCAAGGCGGGTGAAGCGGTGGTCGCCGGCGAAGCCAAACGTACCGAGCAGCTCGTCGAGAGTCTGAAGGCAAACGTTTCCGCGCTGGAGGCTAGTGTTAAAGAAAAGGAAGAAACTCTCCGGAGAAACGAAGCCGCGGCCCAAAGCATGGAAAAAAATCTCACCGAAAAGGTCGCCGCGCTGGAAAAGCAGCTTAGAGATAACGAGAAGATGGTCCGGGAAAAGGAAGCGACCGTCCATACGTTGGAACAAACCCTTACGGCCAAAATCCAAACGCTGGAAAGCCAATTGCGAGACAACGAGAAGCTTCTGGCCAGCCGGGATGCGCAGGTCGACGATCTCACTTCTCAGTTGCAAGCCCTCACGCACGGGATAAAGGAGATGTCTTCCTTTTTCAAGCAGGCGGAAGCTTTGGCTGCCGTCCAGACGCCGGGCGCCGTCGTGGTTCCTATTTCTTCAGCCGACCCATCGAAGGGCGGGAAAAAGAAGTCGGCCGTCTCCCCTTTAACGGGCGTGACCGCAATTTCCGCCCAGGAGACCATGCCGTCGAGCTTTTTTGACACCCTCACCCGCGAGCTTACGGAAGTCCTCGGGCCCATGGCTTCCGTTGTCGTTCGCGATCGCGTAGCGGCGCTTGGCGAATCGATGGAAAAATTTCCCAAGGCACGAGTCTTGGAGCTCCTCGAAACCGTTGGTCAGGAGATATTGGACGATAGTTTGAAGGTCAGTTTTCGCGAGCGGCTAGCGGTGAATTTATAGTCGCCGGGCAATTAATAATTTGCCATTTCGCAGCTACGGCGCGTCGCACGGCTTGGTGTCGGGCGGCTTCTCGACCGGACCCGTCTCGCGGACGATCTGAAACGTGTAGCGTCCGGCTTGTAAATAATGTGTAAGTGAGGTTGAAAAATCGGTTACCTTGGGCCGGCATTGTACGTCCACCTGGAGCTCATCTTCTTTCAGATCGGCAACTTTCGCGGCGTTGAACACGCGGCCGCAAACACTGCCTAGAGGGACCGGCTGGCCCGCGGCTGTCAGATCGGATCCTCGGGCGCGGAAGAGGATGCCGTCTTCTTTCTCTTCGTAGACGATCGTGCCGCCGCATTGCGCCTTGACCCTCACGCCGCCATCGACGCCATCGTGCCAGAGGGCTCTCTCGGTGCGCCCCCAGTACACTAAGATGTCGCGAGTTTTGCCCGCGGAGTCCTTCGCTTCCATTCTGCCCATGTACCAGTAGTGAGTGCCGCAGCCGGAGAGCAGCAGCGAACACAAGACCACAGCGCTTCGGCGCAAAACAAATCCCGTCATTTTAATCCTGTTTGAATTCAATTGCCGATCATCGTCGCCAGATCGTCCCCCAGCGCCGCCATGTGCCAATAGCCGACGTGCGCCGGTAACCACGCGCTGCCGGTATCCAAGACGTGGTCTTCGATCGCCCAACCGGAGGTCTCGGCGCTTTTCGTGAAGCGCTCGGCGATATCATAGTACGCGGGAGGATGGCCAAAAATCGCGCCGGTGACAACCGGGTCGGTGCGGTCCCAGTAGTTCGACCAGCGGAAAGACTCCGTGCCCGGTCGGAAATTTTCCACCTGCGTCCGCTTGAACAAGGTCAAGCCAACCGGCGAACCGATGGTGACCAGCCCTTGCACCGGCCAGGTTCGCCGCGAGTTGCGGTCGAAATAGCCGCCGGCTTTTACCAACTCGTTCACCACGTCGAAGGCGTAGATCGAACCGAGACTGTGGGCGAGAATGTAAAGCGGATTGCCATCCTCGTAAACGGCCTCGATTCTCGCACGCAGGCCGGCGCGGATCTCGTGCGCGGGCTTGCCGTCTTCCAGCGAAACGATAACATCTCCGACGATGTCCCCCACGTCCCCGAGCGGAGTGCTGATGTTCAACCGATCCAAAAAAAGTGTAAGCAAATCTTTGAGCGATCGTTGCGCTTCGTCATTGATGTTTTCGTAGCGGTACATCTCGGCCTCGAACGCGAACGGAGCTCCGTTCAGGCGGGCTTGAAGGAGTTGCCGAATCATCTCGTGCTGGTTTTGGTCGGCGTTCGTGCCGCTTTGCACTCCATGCACGACCAGAACCTTCCTCGGCTTTTGCGGGTCGACTGCCATGATTCACCCCCGAAATATCGTTCGGACCGCTTGCGGCGACCGTGCAGGGTCTGAGATCCGGAAATCAAAGACCGGCGCCGAAATGGATCGACGAAGAAACGGCTAGATCAGTAGGACAAACCTATGGAAGGTGTCAAGAGAAAAAAATCCCCGGCGGCGTTTTACGCCGTGGTCTTTTGCTCCCGCTTTATGCTAGGAGATTGCAGGACCTGACGCCGACGATGGCCTCAAAACCACGGACTCGATGGTTTACGCCGCTCGCGTTTCTCGCGTTATTTCCAAGCGCAGCGTCGGGCGATTGGAAGCAGGAGTGGGAGAGCGCCGTTCAGGCGGCGAAAAAAGAGGGCCAGGTCACCGTTTACGTCTACCGGTATGAGGCCGCCTTCGACGCTTTTCGCGCCGAGTATCCGGAGATCAAGCTGAACGCCGTGAGCGCGACCGGCGCGCAGCTCGGCATGAGAATCATGGCCGAAAGAAGGGGAGGGAAGTATCTCGCGGACGTGTTCAGCAGCGGCGCCAACACGAACTTCAACGTCCTCTATAAAGGCAAGGCGCTGGAGCCGTTGAAGCCGCTGCTCCTGCTTCCCGAGGTCGTGGACGAATCGAAATGGTTCGGCGGACGACATCGCTACATCGATCCGGAGGCAAAATACATCCTGGCCTACATCGGAAACTCGAGCGGCAGCGGGCAGCTCTCCTACCATATTCATCAGGCCGATCCGAAGGAGTTTCAATCGTTCTGGGACCTCGTTCAGCCGAAGTGGAAAGGGAAAATCGTTTCTCTGGACCCGGCGAACACCGGACTCGGCGCCTCGATGCAGTTCTACTACTATAACCCCGAGCTCGGACCTGAATGGATCAAGCGATTTTTCGGCTCGATGGAGATCACTTTCAGCCGGGAGTTCCGCCAGATGACCGATTGGCTCGCGCAAGGAAGGTTCGCGCTCTGCATGGGCTGCAAGGACGTCGATCGCGCCAGGCAGCAAGGGCTTCCCGTGGCGTCGCTCGACGAGGTTGTCTGGAAGGAAGGACGGAGCTTTTCTTCCGCCGGCGGCACGTTGAGCCTGCTAAAAAATGCGCCGCATCCCAACGCGGCCCGGGTTTTCATCAACTGGTATCTCTCGCGCAAAGGCCAGCTGGCGCTGCAAAACACCAACGACCCGTTCGGCTCCGAATATCGCAACTCGCTCCGTATCGATATTTCCAAAGACACCATCCCGCCCGCGCACCGGCTGGTCGAAGGGGTCAAATACTTTGACGTCACCCGTCCGGAATTTTCCGACATGGCGCCGATCTTCAAGCTGGCGAAAGAGATCACCAAAGGCAAAGAATAAACGGGCGCGGTCCGTAGCGCGCTCCCAGCACGAGCCCGAACATGAGCTGGGCGAGGTCGGTGAGCCAGTGCGGCACGGCGGAGTGAAGAACTCACGCCTCGCGACTCGAGCCTATCAATGCGCCAGCGGGTCCGGCCGGAGCTGGAACTTCACGACCTTCGGCTTGGTGCCTTTGCCGCCTTCGATGTGGTGCGTCGCTCGTCCGGCGTAGGCCGACCACACGCCTTTGCCTTTCCAGCTGGCGTTCGGATCGTCGATGCGTCCGTCCAATCCTTTGGCATGGAAACCCATCGGGTAGGGGATACGCAACGTGACGAACTTTCCGTCCACGAGCGCTTCGAGCGAATCGGAAGCGTTGCCGGTGGCGAACGGAACGTTCTTTCCCAGACCGAAGGTGTCGTGCTGATCGACCCAGCTATAGTAGCTCGCCTGCGCGCTGCCCGAATCGGTGACGCTCTGAAACTGCGGTCCGGGAAATGGATAGAGCGTCCAACCTTCCGGGCAATGTTTCCCCGTTGCCGTCGGTCCGTTGAGCGGACCTTTGCACTTGCGCCGGTCAAAGCTCGCGAGATGGCCGCTTGCCAGCGACGTCCAGAAGACGCCGTTGCGATCGATGTCGCCGCCGCGCGGTCCATAGCCGTTCACGGGCGCCTTGGGCTCGTTCCACGGGACTTCATAATATTCGGTCAGCGCCGTCGCCGGAGGATTGTCGCCGGGAGCGACGCGGACGACCGCGCCGGGAAAACTCAGCACCGAGCCCCAGATCGAACCGTCGTTGGGATTGACGCCGATCCCGTAGTAGCCGGTCACGATGCGCTTGTCTTTCGCTGGATCGACCGGCTGGTCGGGCTCGACGTAATCGTCGCGCTTGCCGTTGCCGTTGGTGTCGAGGACGAACGCGGTCCAACCCTGCGCCTTCTGCTCGTCGCCGGTCTCGTCGAACAGCTTCGTGTTGATCCAGCCGAGAATTCCGCCAGCGGTGCCGCCGCTGGAAAGCCACAGCGTGTTGTTCGCGTCCTCGGCGAAGACCAGATGATGCGTGCTGAAGCAGGTGTCGACGAGCGTGAACTTCTTGGTCTTCGGATCGAACACGCCGACATGGCGCCCGGCCCGTTCGAGCGGGAAGAGCTTGGCCGATGGATGATCCGAGCCTTTTTTGCAGAACGCCGGATTTTCCGGTGGACGAATTCGGGTCGTGATCCAGACCCGCCCCTTGTCGTCGAACATCGGATTGTGCACCGAGACCTGACTTTTCCAGATGCGTTCCGTTCCCCAGTAAGGCGAAGGCGCGAGCATCAACGCATCCGATCGCACGATGGCCACCGTGTCGGGAGTCTTGGGATCACGCACTGGCACTTTGATTTCGGTAACTCTGTTCTGGACCGGGTCGAGGATCGGCATGAAATCCGTGCTGTCTTCGGGCGAGCCATAGAGTAAACCGTTGGCGTTGACAGTCGGATTGCGCTTGTCGGTGGCGATCTCGTCGTGGAGATACGCTTTCGGCGTGGCCCAATCCCACAAGGTGATGACGACGTTGCGCTCCACGCCCTGGGGCCGCGACGGCTTCGCCGCGGGGAGCTCGCCGTGCGCGATCCGCTCGGTCCAATCGGCGAACAATTGAAGCGCCCGCTCAGAGTCGAGATCGTTCAAGTTGCGCACCATGACTTCGCTCGCCTGTCCGGAGAGCACGCGCCGGCGCCAGGCATCGAGATGCGAATCGAAACTGCCCAACTGCTTCGGAATCGTCCGCGTCGATTTGCTGCCGAGCGAGTGGCACGACATGCAGCCCTGGGTCTTTATGCCGTTGAGCCATTGGCCCTGGCTCGCGACTTTTGCGATCGGGAATTCGCTCTTGTCGGGAATCTTCAGCATCGAGAGCCAATAGATCGCCGGATAATATTCCGCCGCGGCGGCCGGCGCCGGCGCGACGACGGCTTTCAAGTGGAGAATCTTTCCGGGCGCCGCTTTGACCTTGGGCGAATCGACGAGCCCGTAGCCGCGCACCCAAATGACGTAATTCGCCTTCGGCAGGTCGGGCAGGACATAGCGCCCTTGATCGTCGGTGACGACGATCTTGGCGAACTTGGTGGAAAGCTCGGTCGTTTCCGCGATCACCCAGACGCCGGCCTCCGGCCCCTTGGCGCTCGTCACCACACCGCCGATGTCGTCGTTGTCGATGGCGACCGCGCCAGCGGTTTTTTGTTGGCTGCTCATCTTGACCGCGCCGGCGCCCAGGTCCACGGCGATGACCAGCGCGAGGAGGGCCAGGTAGTACAGTCGTTTATTTTTCATGTTTGCTGCTGCTGAAAAAGTTACCGTTCACCCTTCGACAAGCTCAGGGCGAACGGGAGATGTGACAGAAATGTTAAGAATTTGCCGTTCGTGCTGAGCTTGTCGAAGCACTTTGTTGTTCTCCTCGACAGCTACGATCTCACGATCTCCTCATACGAAGGCTCGGGCATGCCGGCTTTCCAGGTCGGATCGCGCAGCTCGAGGCGGTTGCCGCTCGGGTCGAGGAAATAAAGTTCCCTTCCGGTGAAATGTCCCTTGGCGCGATAAATCAGCTCTTCGACGCGCACCTTCTTTTCGTGGAACACCTTGCAGGCCTTGACCAGCGTCTCCGGGGTGACGGTGAAAGAATGATGGACTCGCGGCTCTTCAATGGTCGCCGGTTTCTTTTGCTCGCGCTCGCACAACAGAATGTTGTTGTCGCCGGCGCTAAAGCACGACATGCCCGAGTTCCCGAGTCGGCCCTTGGGCGTAAGTCCGAGCAGGTCGCCGTAGAATTTCTCCGACTCCGTCAGGTCGTTCACCGGAATCGACCAGTGCGTGACGCCTTCGACTTTGAGTATTGCCATAAAAGTCTCCTTTCAATTCGGACGAACTCAGCATCAGAAAATTATCGCCAATGGTCTGTGCTGTCAACGTAAAAAAGGCGGAGGTCTGGACGAAGTTTGCCTTCACCTGCTATGGACAAGAAGAGCCATGAATAGCGAACAATTTACCGAGCTGGCGGCTTGGATCACGGAAGCGGGACTGGCGGGCTACGACGAATCGGCGATCTTGAACGGCTTTTGCGAGCGAGCGTTGGCCCTCAATATGCCGCTCGCGCGCGGCAACGTGGTCATCGACACCTTGCATCCGGTCTACCAGGGCCGCGCCTTCACGTGGAACCGGGAAACGCGCGCCACCCGGTTGACCGAGTTCGGCCGCAGTGACGATAACCTGGGACGGTGGGAGCGCAGTCCGTACTACCGGCTGGAGCTCTCCGGCGCTCCGTTGATCAGGCTGCGCGTGACGGCGGCGACGGTGGCGGAGTTCCCGATCCTGGCGGATCTCCGCGCCGGCGGCGTGACGGATTATGTCGCGATGGCGAATCGCTTCGCCGCGGAGGGAATCATCGGCGACATGGACTGCGTCTACTCGTCGTGGGCGACGGATGCCGCGCAAGGCTTCTACGACGACGACGTCGCCGATCTCGCGAAGCTCATGCCGCTGATCGCGTTGACCCTCAAATCGGCATCGCTCACGCGCATCGCTGGCACTCTCGTCGAGACCTATCTCGGCCGCGACCCGGGCCGAAAAGTTCTCGGCGGTCGCATCGAACGCGGCGTCACCGATTGGATCGAAGCCGTGCTCTGGTTCAGCGACCTGCGCAACTACACCCACATCAGCGATACGGCGGTCCCTGAGCAGATCATTCCTTTTCTGAGCGAATATGCCGACGCAATCCTTTCCGCCGTTCACGAGCACGACGGAGACGTTTTGAAGCTGATGGGGGACGGCACCCTGGCGATTTTTACCGCGGAGGATCGCGCCAGCGCGTGTCACGCGGCGCTGGCCGCGGCGGCAGGCGCACGCGGCAACGTCGCGGAAGTAAGCCGCCGGCGCGGCGCCGAAAGTCTGCCGACCACCGATATGTATCTCGGCCTCCACATCGGCGAAGTCTTCTACGGCAATATCGGTAGCAAGGAGCGGCTCGATTTTACCGTCGTCGGTCCCGCGGTGAACGAAGTGAGCCGGATCGCCGGCCTGTGCCGCTCCGTCGATCAGCCGCTGCTCGTCTCTTCAGCGTTTGCCTCCGCCATCGGCGAACCGAAAGAACTTCTCGTTTCGGTCGGGCGCTACGCTCTGCGCGGCGTCGGCCGCCCCCAAGATCTGTACACGCTGGATGGAAGCCGGTATGGAGCGGGATAAATGATTGCACAAAATTCCTGAGGTGAAGGGACATCAAATGGCGATTCGACTCATTGTGACGATCACCGCGGCTGCGGGAAAAGGCGCCGAGCTGGCGCAGGCGTTCAAAGCGCGCTGCCTGGCGATAATGAAAGAGCCGGGATGCGAACAGTTCGAAGTTTTTCAGAGCGTGGTGAATCCGGACAAGCTCGCGCTGCTGGAACGCTGGACGGATCAGGCGGCTCTAGACGCGCACGCCCGTCTTCACAGCACGCTTCCTCCGTTCAAGCCCGACCTGCGCGGCGGTCCGACCGAGCGCGAAGATTACGTTTACACCCGGACACGGTAACGACGGCCGCGGCGCCTAGAAGGTTGTTGAAAAACCCTCCGTTCACCCTTCGACGGTGCTCAGGGCGAACGGAGAAACCTCGCGATCACTAGCTTTTTCCGTTCGTGCTGAGCTTTGTCGAAGCACGAAGCTACTTTTTCAGCGGCCTGCTAGTATCTCGTCAGGACGCCGATCAGCCTCTGCGCATCCGGCGGCGGTTTGACTCTGCCCGAAAGAATGTCTCTCGGATCCACCCGCTGACCGTAATACGCTTCGTTGAGGTCTTCGCGAGTGTTGATTACCGTGCCCTCCAGGGAAATGCCGGCGAAGAGTCCCTGGCTGCGGCTGTAAGTATACATCGCCGCCTGCAAGGTCACCGCGCCCTCCGCGGTGCGTCCGACCGGGCCCGCCGCTGCGCCCAGGGCGCCGCCAAGGGTGACGTTGCCGCCTCGCGCGAACGCGTCGACCGCCGCGGGAGTGTTGAGGACAATCACCAGCTCGGAGATCTCAACCCCGGCCTGAAAACCGACTCCCAACCCTCCCGTACCGATTGCCGATGGGCCGCTCCAACCACTTTGGGTTTTCGCAATCACCACTCCGGTGCCGCCCCTGGCGCTGCCGATGAATCCGGCTTTGGTGACGGTAAGGATCGCCAAGCCTCTCGCAGCGCGCATGACCGCGGGCGGAATCCCTCTCTCCGGGATCGCTTCGAAGCGTTCAATGATCGCCGCCGCTTGGTCGACGTCCGAGTGCATGGCCTCGCGCGGCGAAACCGTAGCGCACGCGCTCAGCAGAGTTAAAGCACTTAGAAAAATGATGGTCCTCATCCTGACACCCTCCTTTTTCCGGCCGACAATGTTTCCAACCTTCCGGATGCGATGGGTATGACTCTAGCAGATGGGGAGGGGGAGGAAAATAGGGCAGGGAAGGGGGAAAGCGCGGATTTACTTTTTGCCATCTAACCCCCGGCCTTCCTTTTTATAACGCTTGAGAACTTTAATGAACGCCTGCACGAGCGGTGATTTCTGCCGGCTCTTGTGGACCGCGATGTAACTGCTCCGCTTTAGCTTGAGGTCCGGCACTTTGAGGATCTTCAACCGTCCCGCCGCGAGGTCGGATTGCACGTGGCAACCGGTGATGAACCCGATGCCGAGTCCGCCGGCCACCGCGTACCGGATGGCGTCGCGCGAACCGATTCGCGGGCTCAGCTCCATGTGCGGCGTGAAGGGAACTCCCAGTTTGGCGAATCTTTCTTCGAGCAAGTCGCGCTCCAGGCTCCAGCCTTTTTCCTCCGTGACGATCGCTTCTCGGGCGATGCGCATCAGCGGAACCGACTTTTCTTTCGCCAGCGGGTGTTTGGGCGAGGCGATCGCCACGATATCTTCTTGACTGAAAAGTTCGCTGATGATCAGGGGCGAGTTCGGCAGGCGGCCGACGATGGCGAGGTCGAGCTCGCCGTTCAAAAGACTTTTCTCCAGGCTGAGACTGATATCGATCCGCAGCGTAGTTTCCGCCCAGGCATATTCGCGCTTGAACTGCTCCGCAGCGAAAGGAAAAAACGAAGCCGCCGGTCCGGGCGACGCTCCGACGGCGAGCCGGCCCTTTTTGAGACCCTTGAGCTCGCCGATTCGCTCCTTGAGGCCTGCGGCTTTCGCGAGAATGTCATCGGCATCCTGCAGCAGCAACTCGCCCGCCGCGGTCAGGTTGATCTTATGGCCGAGTTTCTCGAACAACCGAACCTCGAGGTCCTGCTCGAGATCCTTGATCACCAGAGAGACCGAAGGTTGGCGAACGCCGAGCCGCTCCGCCGCCCGGGTAAAACTCTTGATCTTGGCCACGGTCATGAAAACTTTGAGTTGATGCAGCGTCATGCGATTGGGGCTCCTCCTCGCCGAAATAGGATCGTGAGCCGTCGATAACACTTCGAAGGGTCGGCGTCAACTTGCAGCCGCCTCGTTGAATCGTACTACTTGAATAAGGCTTGGCGAGGTATACTGGGTTACGCGTACAATCAGGCGCGATAGTTCGACTCCCGCTCCTGCATACGAGCGCCGGGGACAATCAGGCGACGACTAATCCGCCGGGTGCATCCGGCGGGATCGCCACAGGCAAGAATATCGTCAGCGCAGTCCGGATCACGCCGGCACAAACCGGGCAAAACGGGACGCCGAGCGTCCGCATCTTGCAGTCCGGCAGCGGGCGATAGATGCCGCAATCGGAATACATCGCTCCTTCGTACGCGCCGACCGCGCCCGGCGCGGGCGCCGTGGCGGGCGGCGTGCAGTCGGCGCAGCCGTTACCGCAAGAGGACGGCATCGGCGTCGCGGCGGCGATCAGCGAGTTCCACTTGTTGGTAGCGCGCTCGGTATCGCGGGTGACGTTGGCCTTCAAGGGCTCGCCCGCGGGCGAACCGGTTCCATTTCCACCGTACTCATCGGCGAGATCGAAAGAGGAGTGGCCCATTTCGTGAATCGCGATTTCCGCGGCCGACGCCTCGGTGGAGCATACCGCAACGCTGCCGCCGGAGCCGCCGTACTTGCTCGCGTTGACGATCACGAGCACCTGATGCACTTCGGTCACGCGCTCGCTCGCCGCCTCCTGGGCGCGCGGCGAATCGATCGTCAGCAGCCTTGAAAGACGCGCGCCGCCGGGTCCGGCGCTGCAGAAAGTTGCGTCGAAGAACGTATTGGGCGTGGCGCCCGAGCCCGTGGGGGCGAATGGATCGGGGCAGGTCGCGGGGTCGTCCGCGCCGCTGTCCGTCGATGTGACGTCGATTTGGTGGATATTGATGCCGCCCCACAGCTCGTCGAAAGGCGCCGTGGCGTGCAGCGTAGCGACGAATTTCTGCACGTCGGCGTGATACTGCGGGATCTCGCTCGCCCGGTAGCCGTCGCCGAGAATCACAAGATTCCAGCGGTCGCTGTTGGGGCCATGGTCGACGATTTTAGTCGTCGCCCCTATGAATCCATCCGCCGCGCCCATGGTTCAGCGCCTCTGTTCCTGTCCGCTTCCTCCGGTTCGAAGGAGGAAACGAGCGATCTCGCGCGCGGGCTCGTGCAGCAGCGCCTTCGGTTCGAATGGGCTCGAGACGATGCACAGCCAAGCGGCTGGCGGCAGATCGGGAACGACGACCTCGAACTGGGCGCTTCCCGGATCGCCCAGGTGATGGGTTATCGCGCCGTCGGGATGAAACACCTCGGCTTTGGCTCCCATGAAGCGAGTGAGGCTGCGGTGGTAGAGAGGTTTGTCGGCGGCGTCGCGCAGTTCGAGCCATATGCCCGCATGCTCTCCGGCGATCGGCTGTTCCCCGGTGGTGGCCGGCGCGATCATGCGCACCTGTCGACGATTGACGAGCTCGATTTTCGCGCCGTCCCATCGAAACGTCAGGCGCCAGGATGTGCGCGCAGCCGGCTGCTGCGGAGCTTTTCCCGTTTGCTTCTCATCCGCCATGAATTTCCCCTCCGGTCGCGGCTAAGCTTCTCACATATCGCCGCGAGCAGGTCAAGAGTTATTTGTTCCATAGGGGAATCAAAACCAGCGCATAGAAAGGCGCGCCTGAATCCTTCGTTCAAATCCGGCTGCGCGAGGGTAAAAAAACGGTCGCCGGTTTTTGCCGGCGGTTTTTCATACAGGAGAACGCGGGGGTAAACGCGACAAGTTGACGGTTCCTACGACATTGGGTTAAAGGATCGAAGGAATAAACATGGATCACTCGCTCTTTCGGCTGACGATTATTTGGGCGGCTTTGGCGCTCGTGAGATTGCTTGACGCTCCGGGCGCCACAGCCGCCGAGAAAATCAACGCCAGCTATGGCGCTATTTCCGGGTCGATGGCGCCCATCTGGACGGCCAAGGAAGCGCGGCTGTTCGATAAACAAGGTCTCGATCTCAATCTCGTTTACATCCCGGGCGGGCCGCGCAGCATCATGTCGCTGATCGGCAACAGCTTGGAATTCGTCAACCACTCGGGGATGCCGGCGCTGGAGGCGTACCAGCGAGGCGCCGAGACGGTGATGATCGCATCGTCACTGAATCAACTCGAACACGCGGTCATGGCGCACAAGAGCATCACCGGCGTCGAGCAGCTCAGAGGCAAAATAATCGGCATGAGCGCTCCGGGCGCCTTGACGGACATCGCCTTGCGCGACGCGCTGCGCTTTCACGGGATTTCGGACAAGGAAGTCACGATCATTCCGGTGGGCGATGAAGGAGCGCGCCTGGTCTCGCTGCAAACCGGCAGAGTGCAGGCGGTGATCATCTCCGGCATCCAGCGCCTTACCGCAACCCGGATGGGCTTTCATGCAGTGATCGATCTCGCCAAGCTGCCGATCGAGATCGCCGGTTCGAGCATTCTGGCGCGCCGCTCTTACCTGGCGCAGAATCCGGAGACCGTGATGAAATTCCTCAGAGCCTGGATCGAAGGGGTTTTCCTGTTCAAGGCCAAACCCGAGTTCAGCGTCGGCGTGCTGAAAAAGTACGTCGCCAATAAGGACCCCGAAGTGCTGAGCGCGATCTACGAGCTCAATAAACAACAGCTCTCGACGAAACCGGTGCCTTACGTGCGCGTGGTCAAATCGATGATGCAGTTATTGGCGCGGACGAGGTCCGATTTGCCCAGCGCGAATCCGGAAGGCTTCGTCGAGTCGCGTTTCATCAACGAGCTCGAAAAAGCGGGTTTCTTCGAGGAGATGAGCCGGGTGTACGGAAAGTGAGATAGGGGATCGGACGTCGATCACTTCAGCGAAGTAAAGTGCAGCAGCTTTAGTTGTAAAGGCTGTCTGGAATCATCGACGATTCCATCGATTGAGACGGGGCTGCCGGAAGGAATTTTAGGCGCACCGGCGATAAGAAACTTTTGTTTCCCAGCGAAAAACAATCTCTGTGTTCCTTCATCCTGGACGCGGCCTCGGGCGCTGATGCGGAAGCGCAGCACTTCCACGCCCGCTTTTCCCACCGCGGCGCGAATCTCGGCCGGCTTGAAGACTGCGCCCGGCTTGTACGTTACCTGGAATTTCTGCTCGGTGGTGCTGATCGAAATCTTGTCGACCCCGTCCAGGCGTCGTAAGGCGGTCTCCATGACCGCCGCGCACACGCTTCATGTAATTCCCGTGGCGTCGGCCGTCACTTTGTCCACCTGCGCCGACGCCGCAGCGGCCGTCGCGAGCAGCGCTGTTACCACTCGCGCCGCAAGCCACATGCCTTTGCGCGACCTCGTTTCCCAGTTCATGTGAAAAACTTTTAACGGTAACGAAACCATAACACAAGCCAAGATCCCATTACGAGCATGTTCACCACCATGCTGACAGAGAAAATCGTTTTGACCGCCGTCGTGCGCAAAGGCACTGGCTGACGTTGCACCAACCAAGCCTCGTAGGCGAGCGATCCGACCGCAGCCGTGAAGAAAACCGGCTGCAATTGTTGCAGCCAGAAGAGGCAACCGGCGCTCGCCAATGAAAATAGGCCAAGTCCTGCCAGGACTTGAGGCAACAGTCATCAACTGGGCAGCAGCAGCGCCGCGACGATTGACATGAGTCCCGACCGTTTCGGATCCGTTTCCATAGCGTATCGTTATAAACCCGCCGTTCCGGCTGTCAAGTCGCCTAACGTCCGATGAACAAGCTCCGCCTTGACCGGATGCCCTCGTTATATTATTCCATCATTGGCGTGCGGTAGAATTGCGAACCGACAAAGTCGAAAGAGGTGGAAATCATATGAGTCATCGATTGCGCCGCGCTCACGTGGTTGTGCTCCTAACCGGCGCGGCCGTGATCGCCGGATGGGTTTTGGTAGCGCAAAACGGCAAACGCCCGGAGGGTGCCACGGCTCCCAGGAAACAGACCGGCTCCCCGCAGTTGGTCTCTTATGAGCCGCTGCCGACGGAGGCGATGGACGATGAGAATTGTCAGTGGGTGGTCGCCGGTCAGGCTCTGGCGGCAGCTCCGCCGCAAGCGGGGTTCCCCGACGGCGCCCCGGCACGACCCGCCGAAGGATCCGCGTTTCCCGATCCATCGGGGAAAAAACCGGTCCGCATGATCCGCGACAGCTACGCCTCGTATAGCTCCGTCGCGGTCGACCCGATCAACAACGAAGTGATTCTCACCGACGAAAATCTCTTCAACGTCCTCGCGTTCAACCGGCTGGAGAATAGTCCGGCCACCGCCATCAGCCAACCCAAACGGGTGATCGGCGGGTTGAAAACAAAAATCGAATTTCAGAGCGGACTCTATCTCGATCCGAAGAACGGCGACATTTACGCCGTGAACAACGACACGGTGGACACGCTCGTGATTTTTTCCCGCAACGCCAACGGAGACGCACCGCCCGACCGCCAGTTGCACACGCCGCACGGAACTTTCGGCATCGCCGTCGACGAAGAACATCAGGAGCTTTTGCTCACCGTCCAGCACGACAGCGCGGTCGTGACGTTTCCCAAGACGGCGAAATCGGAGGACCCTCCGATCCGACTGCTTCAGGGCGAGCACACGCTGCTCGCCGACCCGCACGGCATCGCTTTGGATGCGAAAGACGACCTGATCTTCGTCATCAACCACGGCAGCGTCCATCAGGTTCGTCCCGGCGGTGAAGACCGGCAGAGAACCTGGGGAGGAGGCCAAGGCAAACCGAATTGGCCGCTGGGATTCGGCAACGCCATCCCCGGCTCCGGGAAAAACTTGCCTCCGTCGATTACGATCTACCCGCGCGCCGCGAGCGGCGACGCCGCTCCGCTCCGCGTGATTCAAGGCCCCAAGACGGAAATGAACTGGCCGACGGGGATCGCCTTTGATGCGCGGACGAACGAAATTTTCGTCGCCAACGACATGGGCGACTCCATTCTCGTTTTCAACGCCGCGGCAAACGGCGACGCCGCGCCGCGCCGCGTCCTCAAGGGTCCCAAGAGCCTCATCAAGAATCCCACCGGCGTATTCGTGGACCCGAAGAACGACGAGCTGTGGGTGGCGAACTTCGGCAATCACACCGCCGCGGCGTATAAACTCAGCGCATCCGGCGACACCGCGCCGCTGCGCGTCATCCGCAGCGCGCCGCCCGATAAACCGACGTTGTCGATCGGCAACCCGCATCCGGTCGCGTACGACGGCAAACGGGAACAGATTCTGGTGCCCAACTGAGTGGCCCATCCGCAGATTGCGGCATTCGCCAGGCTGGCGGATGGAAACGCGAAGCCGGTGCGGAAAATCGAAGGACAAACGACCTTGCTCGGCCGGACAATGCACTCGATCGCGTACGATGAGATTCACGATGAGTTCGTCGTGCCGCAGCAGTTCGCCCAGGCGATTCTGACGTTCCGCGGCGGCGCCGACGGCGAAGAGGCCCCGGTGCGGCTTATCCAGGGGCCGCTCACTCAGTTGCGAAATCCGGATCGGCTGGCGATCGATCCGGTGCATAATGAAATTTTCGTGCCGCAGGGAAATTCGGTTCTGGTGTTTGCCCGCGAAGCCGCCGGCAACGTCGCGCCGATCCGCGTCTTGAAGGGCCCGGACACTGGATTGGGCGCCAGCGCGCTCGCGGTGGATCCGGTGCATAATTTGCTCGTCGTGGGCGGCCGTAGCGACGGAATAAGCCGCCTGCTGATTTTCAACCGAACCGATCAGGGCAACGTGAAGCCGAAAGCGGCGATCGGCGGTCCCAAAAGCGGGCTCGCGCACATCAGCGGGCCTTTCGTCGTCTATCCGCCCAAAAATGAGATCATCGTGAGCGTCCGGGGATCGAGCAGCGAGAGCAACGAAATGGCGACCGACGACTGCTTCGTCGGCGTGTGGAGCACGGAAGACAGCGGCGACGTGCCGCCGCGCTGGACGATCGGCGGTCCCAAGGGCGTTTTGAGGATGGTGCGTGGAGTGGATCTCGATCCGAAAAACAAGAGTGTCATCGTCACGGATAAGCGGCTCAACGCCGTCCTGACATTCTATTTTCCTGAACTGTTCTAGCTGGGGAATAATTTGATGTCGCGTCATAATCATCGTTCGCGCATGCTTTTTTTCGCCGCTCTCGGCGCGGCGCTGCTTACGGCCGTTGCCGAGGCGCCCGCGCAGCTCGGATCGCGCGAAACCAAGGAGTGGATTCAGAACCTCGAGCGGCCCGAAAGAATCGCCGGGCTGCAGATCGACAAAGTCGTGCCGCTTCTGAAGCTCAAGCCCGGCGACAAGGTGGCCGACATCGGCGCCGGCACGGGCGTTTTCTCCCTTCGCCTCGCGCAGGCGGTCGCGCCATCCGGCAAAGTTTACGCGGTCGACATCGATCCCGGCCTTTTGGACTACATCGCCCAAAAAGCGAAAAAGGCGAACGTCGACAACGTCCAAACCGTCCAAGGGGAATTCAGCGATCCCAAGCTGCCGGCCCGGGATATCGATCTGGCTTTTTTTCACGACGTGCTCCATCACATTGAAAACCGTCAGGTGTATCTCAAGGCGCTCGCCGCGTATATGAGTACCGCGGGCCGCATCGCGCTCATCGAGATGAACCGGGACGATCCCAAGACGCCGCATCGAAATGATCCGCAGATGCTTTTGGGCAAGGACGAAGTTAAAGGCTGGATGGCGGCCGCGGGCTTTCATCCGGCCGAAGAGTTCGATCTATTCGGCAATGCGAAGTGGTTTATTGTTTACGCGCGGCGTTGACGGAGGCGACGACCAGCCGGCGTCCTGCACGACTTTGAGCGTGCGCTGATATTCGCACAGGCCGTACGACAACGCGCAATCGCGGTTTCGAGATCGAATCGTCCGTTGGCGTCGACGGCGAGCTGCGCGTCGGCGCCGATCTCGGCCAGCACCGCTTCGATGCGCCGCTCGTCTTCGGCGATATCGGCGCCGCCGATCTTCATTTTCACCGCCGTGTAGCCGCGGTCGAGATAACTACGCCTCTCCGCGCGCAGCGCGCCCGCGTCTTTTCCGGGATAGTAGCAGCCGCCGGCGGCGTAAACGAATACGCGCGGATCGGCGAAGAAATCGGCTGCGTGCTCTCGCGAATATCGACGATGCGCATGGGTAAATTAAATCACACCGGCGCCCAAAAAAGCGAGAGCTTCTCCCGCGCTTCGGCACGCGCCGGGCCGCGGCCGCAAGAAATCGGGTCGGCGAAAGAGGGGCGCGAGCCACGAAGTGAAACGTGAACAACGTCCGCGTTTGCGGAATTCCGGAAACGTGATACACCCTCGCGGTGAAAGACCGACCAGCCTAAAAGACGCGACATGACACGTCTTCACCTGCTCATCGTACTCGGAATCCTTTTCAATCCCCGGCCGGTATCGGCGCAAGCGGCCAACCCGGACCTCATCGCCCAGGCCAAGAAAGAAGGGCGGGTCGCCTGGTACACGACCGTCTCCATTCCCGAGAGCAAGCAAATCATCGATATGTTTGAAAAGCGCTATTCATTCATCAAGGTCGATCTGCTCCGGTCGGGTTCCGGCGCGCTGGTCAATCGCGTCGTGAGCGAATATGCGGCCAAAAACTATTCCGCCGACGTCTTGCAGGGAATGTCGACCCGCGGCGGCTTTACCCTTCTCAAGCAGAGAGATGTTCTGGGGCGTTACGATTCGCCCGAATACAAATTTCTCGCGGCCGAGCTGAAGGATAAAGCCGGATACTGGGGCTGCGCTTTTCAGAATACTTTTGTGCTCGCGTACAATAAGCGCAACGTCAAACCGGACGACGTGCCGCGGACGTACGACGATTTGCTAAAGCCGGTCTGGAAAGGCCGGCAAATTATCAACGACACGGAAAATTTCGAATGGTTCGATGGATTGCTGAAATATTGGGGACGCGATAAGGGGCTGGCCTATTTTCGCGCGCTGGCGCGGCAAGGGCAGATATTCCAACGGGGCGCGCGCGGGCGCATCCAGCTCGTCGCGGCGGGAGAGGCGCCCCTCACCATCGGGTACGGCCCGCACGCGCAGAGTTTCGTCAATCAAGGCGCGCCGATCGAATGGGTGCCGTTGGAACCGGTCGTCGTCATCACCAACACGGTCAGCATAAGCTCGCGGCCGGCGCACCCCGCGGCGGCGAAGTTGTTTATCGATTTTTTATTTTCCAAGCCGGCGCAACTGAAGCTGCGCGAGATGAGCCGGATTCCGTCGCGCGGCGACGTCGAACCGGATCCGCCGAGGCTCATCAAAGGATTCAAAAAGATCGTTCAGGATATCGAAAACGAGCATATTGCCGAATCGATCAAATTGTTTCAGCAGACCTTCGGTTTGACCGCCGGTTGAGACGGGCTACCGAAGACCGAAAGCGATCGTTGGGGCGGGAACCGACGGCGCTAGCCGGTTTGCCGCCGAATGAATCCGGTGATGGTCTCGATGGCGCGCATCGTTTCCGGCTGGCTGGGCGACGGGACCATTCGGTGCTCCGGCAGGCCGTCGAACGTCTCAGCCTCGATCGCCCCGCCGCGTTTGCGATAGGACGCGATGAAGCGCTCCTGCATTTCCAGCGGGTGATTTTGGTCGTTCGCCTTCAGCAACATGAATATGGGCGGTAGATCGTCCTGGTCGTCCCGCTCGATGATCTTCTGCGGACTGCCTTCGGCCATGGCTTCTTCCGTGCGCCAGTAGTCTATATGGGCCTTGATGTGTTCTTCGCGGTGGAACTCTTTGGCGAAGTAGAAGCGAAACAGCGGGTCGATGACCGGCCAGGCCGCGATCACATAGGCGAGGCTGGCATCGATCTCAGGATGGCTCGGCAGCGGCAGCGCCGAATAAGTTCCGTGCCGCGGCCGCAGCGCACTCAGCACGACTTGATGGCCGCCGCTGGAATTCCCGAAGGCTCCGACGGCGGCCATGCCGTTGAGCTCGGCCGCATGCAGTTTAAGCCAGCGCACGGCGAGATTCACATCGCAGATGGAAGCGGGATAGCCCGCCTCCGGCGGCTGGCGAAAATCGACGGCGGCCACCAGAACGCCTTTGGCCGCGAGCGCCCGGTCGATGCCGGCATTGTTAGTCCGGTCCCCGTTGTGCCACGCGCCGCCGTGCACGTCGACGATGGTGGGAAATGGTCCCGTGCCTTTGGGTTGATAGACGCGCACCAGCCACGGCTTGCCCGCCAGGGACTGATACTCGACATCCCGCTCGTCTATTTCGAATTTGCCGTTGATTTCCATACCGGCAATCTATAGCCGCGAGCATCGATCTGCAAGTCCAGCGAAAGCCTGACCCGGACACCAACCGTTTTGATTCTTAATTGAGAATAT
>DASXRG010000009.1:0-1649 GCA_036506735.1 Binatia bacterium
GAAGACCAGCGCGGCCGGCAACAACGCCAACGCCAGATAGATGCGCCAATTGTCCGGAGACGTCAGATAGCTCATGGTGACGAAAACCGCCGCCATTCCGGCGGCGCCGTTGGCGAGCGTAATCAGATCCGCCAACTGATAGGTCCGGAGCATTGAAAAATGGATGCGCTGCTTAGTCGATTTCGGCTGCGCCATGATCATCGACCTGCCATTTTTAGCATGAACGGAAATCAGGATCGCTCGACAAAGAAACTCTAAAAATTGTCGAGCGACGATACTGTACTTAAACGCAGATTGCGCCGCAAACTAACGGGTTTCTCTGCTCCATTTACGGTTTTGTCGGTCAAGCAGCCATCAAGGATCAGGTGAGACCAGCGGCGTTCGATCCCGGCCGGCGCTAAGTAGGTAGATCGCCCAGAGCGCGAGGCTCACGAAGAGAACGCCAATGCGGCTGGCATAATCTATTTGGCTCGGGGAAACGAAGCCCTCGATGAATCCGGCGATGACTAACATCACCATGCAGCCAAGCTCGATCGTCAGCGCATCGGTGCCAACGCGTTTGAGCGCGGTGCTGCGTCGCACTTGTCCGGGCGCAATGATCGCGCTGGCGAGTAGGTAACCCGCCGCGCCCGCGAGGCAGATGGCCAGCAGTTCCGTGCCGCCATGCGGCATGATCCATCCCCACAGCGCTCTTTGTTTTCCGTGCAGCGTCATCCAGCCGGCCACGGAACCCAAGTGGATACCGTTGAATATCAACAACAAGCTCGTGCCTAGCCCTGCGGTGAGCCCGAAGCCGAAGGCGAGCAGCGTGACTTGGATGTTGTTCGAAATAATCAACGACGATATGACGGGGCGCGCCAGACTCGGGATGTTGTGCAAGTTTTCTTTACTTGCGGGATCGAAGTCGAGAAAACTCTCGTCGAGAAGATCGTAGCCTAAGTGTGGGTGAAGTTGGATGGCGACGAAGCTAACGACGGCCGAGCCGAAGAACAGGGTCGCGGACAAGGCGACCGCCCAAACATGCGCGCGCACCGCTCTCGCGAAGCGACCAAACCAATGCGTCGTCGCGCCGACCTCGCGCAAACGAATTTGCCCGTACAACAAGTTGTGCCCGGCCACGGCGATGCGATTGAGCTGATCCACGGTTTGGCGCGCCGCGCCGAACGAGCGCGCTCGCGCTAGATCGGCGGTGAGCCCTTGATAGTCGTCAATCAGACGCGTCAGCTCGGCCGCGCTCAAGCGGCGCAGGGCGCGCGGGCCGGCCCGCAATAGAACTTGCACGCTTCGATAGAAGCGCATCCATTGGTCAAGCTTTTCCTCGGCGTCCTGCATGTCAATTATTCATGTCAAAACAGGGAGCTTGGTTGCGGCGTTTTGCTGGCGACGGCGACATGGGGCTCGCGGCTTTGGGCGAGATCGAGAACTTGTAAGAGTATCTGTTCGCAGAGTTCCGTGCGATCGGCGCTGCGCGCCAAGCTGTCACGATCTTCACCGAGCATGGACAACAGCGGCTCGGCAATTTGCCAGACTAGGAGCGCGCGGCGCTCTTGGGACAGCTCGTGGCGCCGCGCCAGGAATTGCTCGATCAAGCCGATCTGTTGAGCCGAGATCATGCCGCGCGCCAAGGTCAGCGCTTGGCGCGAACGGCC
>DASXRG010000010.1:0-15644 GCA_036506735.1 Binatia bacterium
CGTCGATTCGTCGCCGACGACCTATACAATCGAGATCACCGGCGACACCGACAAGGTCGAGGCGTTGATCAATCTCCTCAAGCCGCTCGGCATCAAAGAGCTCGTCCGCACCGGCCGCATCGCGATCGCGCGCGAGGCGGCGAAAATTTCCGCCCGCCACAATTCCCAATCGCCGGGCCGATAAACTTCGCCTAACATCGTTGCTCGCTCCTCGCACTCCTCGGCGTACGAGAAGAGTACGCCTGCGTCGGCTCGGAACTCGCGCCTCCTTATGCTCGTTTCTCGACCCGGCGGGATATGAGATTTGAGATCGGTATTTTGGATCCCGCAGGGCCCGGCCTTCCTTGACAAGACGCCGCGAAAGTTTCTATGGTCTTTAGCGCTAAGCGACTGCTCTCACGCGATGATGCAACGAGGGCGCGGAGGCCATATGCGACGATATTCTCTCTTAGCAGCCGCGGTGTTTTGCACGGCGGCGATCTTTTTCGCCGACGCCGCTGAAAAAACGAATTTTCCGACGCCGCGCTTTCCATCCTACTTAAAACCGCCCAAGTCCGTGGAAGAGGTCATGCCGTTCGCGCGCGCCGCCGTGCGCCAGGTCGGCGGCAGGACGCCTTTGGGCCTGGTCGAGAAGGGAGCGGCGGCGGCGATTTTTACCGAGCCGGCGGCCGAAGAGATCGTGCTGCAGGCGGTCAAGAAGGCTTACGAAGAGCGCGGCGTGAAAGTCTACGTAGTTCCCGAGTATGAGCTGCTCGGAATCAACAAAGACGATGCGCTCAAGGCGGTGAAGGCGGCGCACTGGTACACGTCGGAACAGGGCTACATGGAAGTCCAGCGCTGGCTCGACGAGCTTTTCATCGAGCCCGATGCGCCGAAGAAGTGGCTCAAGGAGCGCCGGCCGGACCTTTACAACGCGATCTACGCGAAAGCCGATGAGATGCCCCAAAAGCAGCGCGAGCTGGCGCGTCAGTTTGCCGGTCCGAACGTGGCTGAAAGGATCGTCAAATTTCTCGACCAGCATCCCGACGTGAAGGCGGTCTTCTGGCGCCGCGGCGGCCGGCCGCGCACGGCGCGGCTGTTGAAGCAGCACAGCGAAAAGTTTTACGGCAATTTCATCTTCGACAATCGTTATGAGCTGATGAACAAGGCCGCGACTTTTCCCGGCGACGTGTGGAAGCTCGCCGAGGAGCGCGTCATCGAGCCGTTCGCGTGGATCGATCGCGTCGAGGCGAGTGATCCCGAAGGAACGCGGATGTCCTTCGAGCTGACTGAAGAGCAGGCGAAGATCTGGGCCTCGGCGGCCTATCTTCAGGGCCACCTGTTTTTATCTCCCTATCAAGCGACCGGCCGTTTTCCGTATTCGGCCGTCGAGTATCCCGCGTTGCAAAAAAAGTGGAACCCGCCGCTGCTGATCAAAGTGAACGGCGTCTTTGCCGGAACTAACAATCACGCGGGCGCGTTTCCGCGCATCGAAGTCCACGTGAAGGACGGCTACGTGACGGAAGTCAAGGGCGGCGGCACCTACGGCGAACTTTGGCGCGAGTTTCTCAAATACCCCCACATCAACGATCTGAACTATCCTTACCAGGACCGGCCCGGCTACTGGTGGTTTTACGAGGCCGGGCTGGGCACCAATCCGAAATTCTTCAAGCGGCCCGATGAAAACATGGAAGGCAACAACCAGTCCGAGCGCAACAACGCCGGCGTCATCCACTGGGGATTCGGCGGCAGCGTCGTGCACGATCCCGACAATCCCGAGGAGTCGAAGGCCTGGATCGAGTTCCCCAAGCAGCACGGCCTGCCGAAAGACCACTGGTGGCACATTCACAACGTGCTGCTGACCTATAAAGTGCACGTGCGCGGGACGAAAAACAGTTGGATCACGCTGATCGACAAGGGCGAGCTGCCGGCTTATAAAAGCCCGGAGATCCGCGCGCTCGCGTCGCGCTACGGCGATCCGAACGAAGTGCTGGCCGAAGACTGGGCGCCGTATCTGCCGGGCATCAACGCGCCCGGACGCTACGAGGACTACGCCAAGGATCCGTGGAAGACCCAGTCGCAGGTGATCAAGAAAATCGAAGCGGGAAGCTACGAGTATTTTTATCCGCCGGTGAAGAAAAAACCGTAAGGCGTAAAAGGTAAGGGGTTAGGCGTCCTGACCCCCTAACCCCTCACCCCTCACGTTTCACGAGGAAGTGGAGACCAACATGACTCGCTTGCCAGTTTTCGTAATTGCAATGATAGCTCTCGGCGTCGCATACATGGTCTGGGCGGCGGACGCGGGCAAGTATCCGCCGCCGCGTTTTCCGTCGTATATCAGACCGCCGAAGTCGATCGAGGACGTCATGCCGTTCGCGCGCGCCGCGGTGCGCCAGACCGGAGGAAGAACGCCGCTCGGTCTCGCCGAGAAGGGCCAGACCGTCGCGATCTTCACCGAGCCCAAGGCGGACGACATGGTCATGGAGGCGATCAAGAAGGCCTACGAAGAGCGCGGCGTAAAAGTTCAGATCGTGCCGGAGAACCAGCTTCTCGGCGTGAGCAAGCAGGAAGCGTTGAAAGCGGTCAAGGCGCTGCGCTGGTTCACCTCGGAGCAAGGCTATATGGAGGCGCACCGCTGGATGTTGAACGCTTTCTCCGATCCGGAGACGCCGAAGAAATGGTTAAAGGAGAGACGGCCCGATCTTTACAAGGCGATGTTCGAGAAGGAAGAGGCGATGTCTCCCGAGCAGGTCGCACTGGCGCGAAAATTCGGCGGCCGAAACGTCGCGCAGGCGATCATCAAATATCTGGAGCAGCATCCCGAAGTCAACATGGTCTTCTGGCGCCGGGGCGGGCGGACCAACACCAAACGGCAGTTGGAGCCGTACGAAAACAAGCTCTACGGCAATTTCATCTTCGATAACCGCTACGAATTGATGAACAAGGCGTCGACGTTTCCCGGCGACGTGTGGCGGCTGGTCGAAGAGCGCGTGATCGAGCCGCTGGCCTGGGTCGATCAGGTTCGGGTCAAAGATCCCGAGGGAACCGATTTCAGCTTTGAAGTCGATGAAAAGCAGGCGCGGTCATGGTCCAAAGGCGCCTACCAGCAGGGACATCTTTTCATGTTTCCGCATCAGGCGACCGGCCGATTTCCCTATTCGTCGGTGGACTATCCGGCTTTCACCAAGGAGTACCTGCCGCGTTATCTCGTCAAAGTGAACGGAGTTTTCGCCGGGACCAGCAACCACGCCGGGTCGTTTCCTCGCATCGAAGTCCACGTCAAAGACGGCTACGTGAGGGAAGTCAAAGGCGGCGGGCTCTACGGCGAAGCCTGGCGCGAGTTTTTAAAATATCCCAAGATCAACGAGCTAAATTATCCGTACCATGATCAGCCCGGCTACTGGTGGATCTACGAGGCCGGAACGGGAACCAACCCTAAATTTTTCAAGCGCCCCGATGAAAACATGGAAGGGGAAAATAGCTCCGAGCGCAACAACGCGGGCGTGATCCACTGGGGCTTCGGCTTGAGATTGGACCATGGACCGAACGGTCCGGTGGAATCGAAAGAGTGGATGGACTTCGCCAAGCAGCACGGCCTTCCCAACGATCACTGGTGGCACATCCACAACACGCTGCCGACGTATCAGGTGCGCATCCGGGGGACGAAGAATACCTGGATCACGCTCATCGACAACGGCGAGTTGAACTCGCTGAAAGCGCCCGAGATTCGCGCGCTGGCCTCCAGGTACGGCGATCCGAACGAAGTGCTGAGCGACGATTGGGCGCCGTATCTCCCGGGAATCAACGCGCCCGGCCGCTACGAGGACTACGCCAAAGACCCCTGGAAAACGGTCGCGACGGTCATGAAAAAAATCGAAACGGGAACTTACGAGTATTTTTATCCGGCGGTGAAGAAAAAACCGTAAGGGGTAAAAGGTAAGGGGTTAGGCGGCCTGATCCCCTGACCCCTCACCCCTCACGTTTCACGAGAAAGTCGGGACAACCATGAAGCGCGGCATAATTTTCGTCGTTGCAATGGCATCTCTAGGTTTGGGTTACGTCGGATGGAGCGCGGAGATGGGTAAGTATCCCCCGCCGCGCTTCCCTTCCTACGTAAAGCCGCCCAAATCGATCGAGGACGTCATGCCGTTCGCGCGCGCGGCGGTGCGCCAAACCGGCGGCAGAACGCCGCTGGGGCTGGTGGAAAAAGGAATGACGGTGGCGCTCGTGGCCGAGCCCACGGCCGACGACATGATTTTATCGGCGCTCAAACGGGCGTTTGAGGAGCGCGGCGTCAAGGTGTTGATCGTGCAGGAGCACGAGATCGCCGGGGTCGGCCGCGACGATGCCATCAAGGCGAGCCGGGCGACGCGCTGGTTCACTTCCGAGCACGGCTTCATGGAAGCGCATCGCTGGATCGTCGATCGTTTCCCGGATCCCGAGCCGGCGAAGAAGTGGCTTCGGGAGCGACGACCGGACCTTTACAAGGCGATGTTCGAGAGAGGCGAGGCGGTGCCCGAGCCGCTGAAAGAAGTCAATCGCAGGTTGAGCCAGCAAAGCATCGGCGACGGCCTGGCCAAATTTTTCGACAGCCATCCGGTGAACGCGATCTTCTGGCGGCGCGGCGGCCGCCCCGGAACCCAGAAGGCGCTCAAGCAGCACGGCGACAAATTCTTCGGCAACTTCATTTTCGACAACCATTGGGAGCTGATGAACAAGGCGGCGACGTTTCCCGGCGACGTGTGGAAGCTCGCCGAGGAGAGAACCGTCGAGCCGCTCGCCTGGGTGGACCGCGTCGAAGTGAACGACCCTGAAGGAACGAATTTTTCCTTCGAGGTGACCGAAGAGCACGCGGGCATGTGGGGGGAGGGCGCTTATCTGCAAGGCCATCTCTTCATGTTCCCGTCGCAGGCGACGGGCGGGTTCATGTACTCGAGGGTCGATTACCCCGCGCTGCAAAAAAAGTGGCTCAAGCCGATTCTCATCAAAGTAAACGGCGTCTTTGCCGGCACCAACAATCACACGGGATCGTTCCCGCGGATCGAAGTTCACCTGAAGGACGGCCGGGTGCGCGAGGTCAAGGGCGGCGGCATCTACGGAGAGGTCTGGCGCGAGTTCCTCAATTACCCGCACATCAACGACCTTCAGTATCCTTACTTCCCCGAACCGGGCTACTGGTGGCTGCATGAGGCGGGACTCGGGACGAATCCAAAGTTCTTCAAGCGGCCGGATGAAAATCGCGTCGGCAATAACCAATCCGAGCGCAACAACGGCGGCGTCATCCACTGGGGCTTCGGCTTGCGTCTCTATCACGGCCCCGACGGTCCCGCGGATTCGAAAGAATGGGCCGAGTTCACCAAGAAGAACGCGCTGCCGGACGATCACTGGTGGCACATTCACAACCTGCTCGTCACGTATCGCGTGCGGGTGCGGGGAACGAAGAATACCTGGCTGACGCTGATCGACAAAGGCGAGCTCACGGCATACCGAAACCCGGAGATTCGCGCGCTCGCGTCGCGCTACGGCGATCCGAAAGAGGTCTTGAGCGACGACTGGGCGCCGCACCTTCCCGGCATCAATGCGCCTGGACGGTACGAGGATTACGCGCGCGATCCATGGAAGACATTCAACGAGGTCATGAACAAGATCGACGCCGGAAGCTACGAATACTTTTATCCGCCGATAAACCAGAAGGCGGCAAGCCGAAAGCAGTAAGCAGCATAGGAGCGCTGGCCGGAACCGCCTACTGCGTACCGCTTACTGCCTACTGATATGTTTGGCGTCAGAGTACGACTCGCGAAAATTCTCGGGCGGCGCGCGGCCGTCGCGTTCGGCATCGTCACGCTCCTCAGCGCCGGGCTGCTCGCCTCGATCAATCTCGCCTCGCGCCACGCGCTGAAACTCTACATCGAGGATCAGCTCTCGCGCCTCGCCTGGGACGTCGCGCTTTATCAGACGACGGAGTTTTCCGTGTCGCAAGAAGTGTCGCCCCTGCTCCGCGCCGTCAGCGGCGTCGAGCGGGTCGAGAGCCTGACCTTCCTGCGCGCGAAGCCGCCGCCCGAAGCGGTTCTTGAAATAGACCGCAAGCCGCTCGCCTCACCGTGGGTGTCGATCCTTTCCGCCACGGATCTTTCTCTGCTGCCGCCGGAAGCGCGCCCGGAGAAAGCCGACTCCGGGACCGCCTTTCTCGCGCTCATCGGCCCCGAGCAATTGATGGGCCGCGCCTTCCTGGCGCTGCAGAAGGCCAAGACCTTCAACGTGCGCGTGCACGGCCATTCGGGGAAAAACAGCCGGCAGGATCTCTTCGACGCGCGTCTGCGGGGCGTGGTGCGCCTGGAGCGCTCGGAGATGAACCGCTACTTCATGGACCAGATCGGCACCATCTCGTTCGTTCCGTATATCGGCGTCATCTTGATTCTGCCGCACGACTTCGAAATCCTCCGGCGCTTCGACGCGCTCTCGCGCGGCGCTCTCGGCGAGCACGGCGACATTCACGTGACCGCGGGCGAGTATCTGCCCGAAGTGATTCACCTGGCCCGCGTCGACCGAAAGAAGCTGATTTCCGGATGGGACATCCCCGGGTCGCGCGCCAATTTACAGCGGCTGCAGGAAGATATCGAAGAAAAGATCAAGTCGCTGAGCCCCACGATCTTCGTCGACAATGCGATCCTCGTTCTGCTCAATCGAATGGCGGAAATCTCCCGGCTGTTGTCGTTCGCGACCCTGCTCATCGCCATCCCGCTTCTCGCCATCGCCTGGATGCTGGCCTCGAATCTCTCGGCGCTTCTGATTCTCAACGAGCGTCGCACGCTCGGGCTCATGCGGCTGCGCGGCGTGCCCGGCGCGCTGCTCGGACAGAGTCTCCTTTTGTCGATCGGCCTAGGCGGTTTGATCGGCGGTCTGATCGGACTGGCTCTCGGCACCTTGATTCCTCTCATGGTTTACGAACGCGGCTGGCTGTCATGGGCGGTCTTATCGCGCGTTCAGAGCCCGCTGGCGATGCTTCTCTTTCTGATCATCGGGCTTGTACTGGCGCTCTGGATCAGCCGCCGGCTCGTGCGCTACGCGACGACTATTTCTCCATTGGAAGCCGCGCGCCGCGTCGCGGCGTCGGAAGCGGCCGAGGCGAGAGTTCGCTTCGGCGCGCTCCAGATCCTCGCCCTGCTCGTCGGCTTATATAAGGTTGGAAGCTGGATGACCGATTTCAACCTCGCGGAGCACCTCGCGCTAACGGAAGATTCCGGCGCGGCGTGGACTTTCTTCGTCAAATTCGCCGTGCTGCTCGACCGCGCGCTCGATTTTGTCGCGCTGCCCCTGCTCGTTTACGGCATCGTCGCGCTCATCTTATGGCGGCAACCCTTGATGACCGCGCTGCTCAATTCAGTAACGATCGTGCTCGGCGGGCCGCTGCGCCGGCTCTCTCTGAGGCACATGTCGTTCAAGCCGCACCGGATCGCGAGCTTCCTTCTGATCGTCGCTCTGATGGCGAGCGTCAGCCTCTATCCGAGCATCGGCGCCAAGTCGTTCGAGGACAAGGCGCTGCGCGGCGCTACGGTCCAGGTCGGCAGCGAGCTGCACCTGACGCTCAGTCCCGGCGATTTCGTTTCCGCCGAACAGCTCGAACAAGGACTCGGCGGCCAGGCGCGCGCGCTCAGAGCCTCGCTGCAAGAACGGCTCGGCACCTTGCGCGACGACAACATTGTGTCGGTGAATTATATTTTCGAAGCGCTCCTGCCGGGGTTTTTCTTTCCGGGCTACGGGCTCAGCGGTGTGCCGCTCTATCTGATCGACGATCCCGAGCGCTATCTGAAGACCGTTTTCTTCGAGGAGAAGCTCGGGGTCGGCGGAAATTTCAGCGCGATCATCCGCGACCTCAAGGCGGAAAAAGTGGCGGCGTCGCCGCCGGTGGCGGAGTTTTGGAATCTCGCGTCCGGCGAGCCGGTCTTGCTGGGCGCGGATCTGGACAAGAAGCCGGTGCTGGTTCCGGGCGGCGGCGTGATCGGCTTTCTTCCCGGCATGCCGCCCAGGAGCATCGCCGACCGGCAGAGCTTCGTCTCGGCGCGCATCGACTATCTCAATTTTCTTTCCAGCAACGACGCCTACCTGACCGCGACGATGGACAATCCTAGAATCGCCAACCTCAAAGTTTTGATTCCACGCGTTCTTTTGCTCGTGCGGCTCAAGCAGGCGAGCGACACGCAGGGTGCGGTGAAGAGCATCGCGCAAGCGCTCCGAACGCGGCCGCTGGAAGTGCGCGAGTTGGAGCGCGAGCTCAAAAAAGTCGGCGGCGATATGTTCATCTTTCTCGCCTTGGAGAACATGCGTATTTATCTTGTCGGCGGGATGTTGCTCGCGCTGATCGCCATCGCGGCGATCGCGCTGACCAACTATCTCGAAGACCGGCGCACGCTCGGCCTGCTCCGCGTGCGCGGCGCGTCGCCGGCGCTGCTGTTCAAGTTTTTCGCCTCGACACTCCTTGCGCCCGCAGTTGGCGGCCTCGTCATCGGCGTCTTGGTCGCCGCCGCGGCGGGCTTCGGCCTGACGAATCTGATCTGGGACCTGCGGGAGCTTAAATCGGTGGTTCACCTGCTGCCCACCCGGCTGGTGCTCTCCGGACTGACGGCGTGGATCAGCGTGGCTCTTTTCGTCGTCATCGGCGGTATCGCGCTGCTGTTCAGCCTCTGGGTCTTCAGAAGATCGGCGCGGGAAAATCTACGTGAGGGGTAAAACGTGAGGCGTGAGGCGTTAAGAAGAAGCATGAGTTTAATCGCCTAACGCCTAACCCCTTACGCCTCACGTTTTTACGATACGAGGTGTAGAAATGAGCAACAACGGCTTTTTTAGAAACAAGGGCGTGAGCGTAACAGTCTCCGGTCTGACGAAGTCTTATCGAACTTCGGCGGAGGAGGTTAAAGCGTTGAAGGGGATCGATTGGGAGATCGCCGCGGGGCAGGCGGTCGCTCTCATGGGCCCGTCGGGGTGCGGCAAGACGACCTTGCTCAATCTGCTCGGCGGCGTCGATCATCCGTCGGGCGGAAAGATCGCCGTGGGAGATCAGCCGCTGACCTCGCTGTCGGAGCGCGAGCTGGAACGCTACCGGCTCCTCAAGGTCGGTTTCGTCTTTCAGTTTTTCAATTTGATCCCGACCCTTACGGCGTTCGAAAACCTCGAGCTTCCGATGCTGATTTCCGGTTTAGGACCAGGCGAGAGAACCCAAAGATGTAAAGGATTACTTGAGATGGTCGGTCTGGCGGAAAAAACGCACAAGCGCCCGGAAGAGCTCTCCGGCGGCGAGCAGCAGCGGGTCGCCGTCGCGCTCGCTCTCGCCAATGACCCCTCGCTGATCCTGGCCGACGAGCCGACGGGGAATCTCGATACGGAAAATACCGGTGCGATCGCCGCGCTGTTTGCTTCGCTCGCCGAGCGCCACGGCAAGACGGTGATCATGGCGAGCCACGATCCGAAGGCGGTGGAACAATTCAAAAGTATCTACCATATGCGTGACGGAAGGTTTGTCTAAGCAATTTTAGATTTTCGATTGAATCCAAAACCTGTCCTGAGTGGGGGAGGCTCGCATGAAGCACTCGATGGCCACAGGAGTTATAATGGTAGCATTGGGGCTCGGAGCGTCAACTTTCGCGGCGGATGTGGGGAAATATCCGCCGCCGCGTTTTCCTTCTTACGTCAAGCCGCCGACTTCGATCGAGGACGTGATGCCGTTCGCCCGCGCGGCGGTGCGCCAGATCGGCGGCCGAACGCCGCTGGGCCTGGTCGAAAAAGGCACGGTGCTGATCGTGGCGAATTCGACCGCGGAAGAGATGGTGATGCGGGCGATCCGGCGCGCGTACGAAGAGCGCGGAGTCAAAGTGCAGATCGTGCCGGAGTATGAGCTGGTGGGATTAAAGCGCGAAGAGGCGCAAAAAGCGCGGGACGCGCTGCGCGATTACACTTCCGAGAAAGGCTACATGGAAGCCGCGCGCTGGATTGAAAGCCGCTTCGCCGATCCCGAGGTGCCGAAGAAGTGGCTGAAAGAAAGGCGTCCCGATCTTTACAAGGCGATGTTCGAAGCCGAGGGCCAGGCTTCCGAGCCATTGAAGGCCGCGGCGCAGAAGCTCTCACGCAAGAGCTTGTCCGAAGGGTTGATCAAATATCTCGATCAGCATGCCGAGGTGAACGCCGTCTTTTTCCAGCGCGGCGGCCGGACGGCGGCCAGCCGCGTGCTCGCGCACCACAGCCAGAAATTTTTCGGTAATTTTATTTTCGACAATCGCTGGGAGCTGATGAACAAAGCCGCGACCTATCCCGGCGACGTGTGGAAGCTGGTCGAAGAGCGGATCATCGAGCCGATCGCGTGGATCGATCAGGTCCAGGTGACCGACCCCGAAGGAACCAACGTCACCTTCGAGGTGAACGAAAAGCAGGCGGAGGCGTGGGCCAAGGGCGCGTACCAGCAGGGCCACCTCTACATGTTTCCCCATCAGGCGACCGGCCGCTTCCCTTATTCGACGATCGATTATCCGGCGTTCACCAAGACCTACAATCCGCGCTTTCTGCTCAAAATCAACGGCGTGTTCGCCGGCACCGGCAACCACACCGGATCGTACCCGCGCATCGAAGTTCGCCTGAAGGACGGCTACGTCGCGGAGGTCAAGGGCGGCGGAATCTACGGCGAAGTGTGGCGCGAGTTTCTGAAGTATCCCAAAATCAACGAGCTGACTTATCCGTTCCACGATCAGCCCGGCTACTGGTGGATCTACGAGGCGGGGCTCGGCACCAACCCCAAATTTTTCAAGCGGCCCGACGAAAACATGGAAGGCAACAACGAGTCCGAGCGCAACAACGCCGGCGTGATCCATTGGGGCTTCGGCCTGAGGCTGCACCACGGCCCGGACAAGCCGCTGGAATCGAAAGAGTGGATGGACTTTGCCAAGGACAACGGCCTGCCGAACGATCATTGGTGGCACATTCACAATCTGCTGCCGTCTTACCGTGTAAAAGTCCGCGGGACGAAAAACAGCTGGCTGACCATCATCGACAAAGGCGAGTTGACCGCGCTCAAGAGCCCGGAGATCCGCGCGCTCGCGTCGCGCTATGGCAATCCGAACGATGTCCTGAGCGACGACTGGGCGCCTTATCTTCCCGGCATCAACGCGCCCGGCAAATATGAAGACTACGCCAAAGATCCGTGGAAGACTCAGCTCATGGTGATGAAGAAGATCGAGGCGGGGAACTATGAGTATTTTTATCCGCCTTTAAAGAAAAAGCCGTAAGGCGTAAAAGGTAAGGGGTTAGGCGCGGTGATCCCTTAACGCCTGACGCCTTACCCTTCACGAGAAAGTTGAGACAAGCATGAAGCGTGCGATCGTGTTGATCATCGGACTGACGAGTCTGTCGTTGGCCTGTGTCGTTTGGGGCGGGGAGGCGGGGAAATATCCGCCGCCGCGTTTTCCTTCGTACCTGAAAGCGCCCAAGTCCGTCGAAGACGTGATGCCGTTCGCGCGCGCGGTGGCGCGCCAGACGAGCGGCTTGCAGGGAGAAGGTCTGGGCAGTCTCAAGTCCGGCGAGACGGTCGCGCTCGTCACCGAGGCTTCATCCGAAGATATGATCATCGAGGCAATCAAGCGCGCCGCCGAAGAGCGCGGCGTCAAAGTTCAACCGCTGCCGAGCTACGAGCTGGCCGGGGTGAGCCGCGCCGACGCGCTCGAGCTGCGCAAGGCGCGCCAGCAGTCCACGGCGGAGCAAGGCTACATGGAAGCCCGGCGCTGGATCGAGGAGATGTTTCCCGATCCGGAAGTGCCGAAGAAGTGGCTGAAGGAGCGCCGTCCCGACCTTTACGACGCGCTCTATCCTCCAGCGCGCTCTCAACTGCCCGAGAAGCTCAGAGAGGTTCAGAAAAAACTCGAGCGGGAAAACGTCGCCAAGGGGATCAAGGAATACCTGGAGAAAAATCCCGCGGTGAAGGGAGTTTTCTGGGGCACCGGCGGAACGACGACCCTCAGGCGGTTCATGCGGCCGCATGAAGACAAATTTCTCGGCGTCAACGTTTTCGACAATCGCTGGACGATGATGAGCAAGATCTCCGCTTTTCCGGGGGACGTCTGGCGGCTCGCGGAAGAGCGGACCATCGAGTCGATCGGCTGGACCGACCGGCTGCAAATCACCGATCCCGAGGGCACGAACCTCGCAGCCGACCTGACCGAAGATATGGCGGCGCGCTGGGCGCGCGGCGTCTACCAGCAGGGACATCTCTACATGTTTCCCAACCAGGCCACCGGCCGCTTCCCGTACTCGGTCGTCGAGTATCCGGCGTTTCAGAAAAAATGGAACGCGCGCTCGCCGACGCCGCGGGCGAGCGGTGTGATCGCCGGCACCGCCAATCATGCGGGTCATTATCCGCGCGTGGAAGTTCACTTGAAGGACGGTTACATCAACGAGGTCAAAGGCGGCGGCGTCTACGGCGAGTTATGGCGCGAGTTCCTCAAATATCCCAAGATCAACGAGGTGACCTATCCGTATCACGACCGGCCCGGCTACTGGCAGCTCTACGAGGCTGCTCTGGGGACGAATCCCAAATATTTCAAACGGCCGGACGAGAACCTGAGAGGCGACAACGTCACGGAGCGGAACCGGAGCGGCGTGATGCACTACGGCCATGGAATCCGGGTTCATCACAGCCCGGACTCGCCGGAATGGGCGAAGGAATGGGTTGAATTCACCACGAAGAACAATCTGCCGAACGATCACTGGTTCCACGTGCACAATTATTTTTCCACCTACCGCCTGCGCGTTCGCGGCACGAAGAACACCTGGGTGACGGTCATCAACAACGGCCGCATGACCGCGCTCGACGGCCCGGAGGTCCGGGCATTGGCGTCGCGCTACGGCGATCCCAAGGAGCTGCTCGCGGAGGATTGGATCCCACAGATTCCCGGCATCAACGCGACAGGCCGCTATGAAGAATATGCCAAGGACCCATGGAAGACCGTGTCGCAGGTTTTCAAAAAAGTCGAAGACGGGAGTTACGAGCATTTTTATCCGGCGCTGAAGAAGGCGGCAGGCGGGAACCAGTAAGGCAAAAGGCAAAAGTAAAAAGGCTCCGCCACAAAGATTGGCGGATCAGCCTCAGGCTGAAAAAGCAGAGCCGGGATTGCTTATTGCCCGGCATTTGACATAAATTCGCTTCGCTGCGATTCTACTATCCCATATGGTCCCGCTCTATGGCGAATTTTTCGGCTTGACCCGGCAGCCTTTTTCCGTCAGCCCCGACCCGAGCTTTCTCTACCGGAGCCCGGGGCACAGCGAGGCGCTGGCGCAGCTCGTCTACGGCATCACGGCGCGCCGGGGTTTCGTGGTCCTCACCGGGGAGGTCGGCACCGGCAAGACCACCTTGATTCATTCGCTGCTCCAACAGCTCGACGACGGCCATACTCACATCGCGTTCGTGTTCACGTTGATCGACAATCCAAAGGATCTGCTGCGCTCGGTGTGCGAAGATCTCGACCTGATTTCGTTCGAGGATGAAAAGAAGGAGATGCACGAGTACATCGCCACACTGAACCGGTTTTTGCTGGAATCCTATCGCAAGGGGGACAACGTCGCGCTGGTCATCGACGAGGCGCAGAATCTGTCTCCGGAGGTTCTCGAGGGGGTGCGGCTGCTGTCGAATTTCGAAACCTCGCAAGACAAGGTGCTGCAAATCCTTCTCGTCGGACAGCCCGAGCTGGGGACGCGGCTCAACGCGCCGGAGCTGCGCCAGTTGAAACAGCGGGTGGCCTTGCGCTATCACTTGAGCCCGCTGAACTTGCCTCAGTGCAAGGAATACATCGCTCAGCGCCTCGAGATCGCGGGCGGCAGCCCGGCGATATTCCCGGCAAAAACCGTGGAAACCGTGCAGGCCTATTCGGGCGGCATCCCTCGTCTCATCAACATTCTCTGCGACAACGGCATGCTGACGGCCTACGCGTTGGGTAAGAAGACCGTGGAACCCTCGATGATCGAGGAGACCTGCCGCGATCTGAATCTTAGCGGCCCGGCGCGGAGAAGCGTGTCCCCAAGCCCGGAACCGGCCGCTGCGGCGCCGCGGTGGAGCTCAAAACCCAAGGAGATTTTTTCTCCGCCACATGCGGAAGAGCATTCGAAGCCCGTCAATCCCTGGGTGGCGACGCGCCCGGTTGCGTCCAACGCCAATCCGGCCGTCTCGGAGCCGGCGCCGCGCCGGGAAGTTGCCCGAGATGACGTCTTCCAGCCCGCCGCCGCGCCTGCTCAGTCTGGCGAGGCGCCGCGCAACGAACTGCCTGGAGATCGGGAGATCAAGCGGCCCGCCGTGCCGCCACATCCACCCGAGACTGCGGCGCAAAATCTTCGCTCCAGCGCCGCGGAAAGCCGCCCGGAAACTCCGCCCGCCGGGCCCTTCGATCGCGCGATTACCACGCTCACGAAAGCCGAGGTTGCGCGCGAGGAGGAGCCAAAGAAGCCGGACATTTCCTCTCCACCTGCCAGCTCTCCTCAACCTTCCGCTGCCGTTCAACCCGCGAACCCGCAGCCTAAAATTTTTCAGCCTGCCAATCCCGCGCAGCCTGCCAACTCTCCTCCACCTGCCAACTCTCCTCAACTTGCCAACGAGCCGCGAAATTCGATTTCCCGCGCAGGCCCGGTCGGATCACAGACCGTGCCGCAGCGATTTTTCGATCGCATGGTCGTCGCTCTCACGGAAGCCATGGGACCGATGGCTTCCTTCGTCGTGCGGGAGCAAATCGACGCTATGGGAGAATCGCGGACGGCATTTCCGAAGCGGCGTCTCAGCGAGCTCGTCGCCGTCACCAGTCGCGAGATCCTGAGCGAGACGATGGAGGCGCGATTCCAAAGTCTGATGTTGGAGGAGATCCGCGCGATGAATCCGGGCAAGGAGAATCGATGAGCCAGGACCGGCCTCAGCGCCAAAATCAAACCGGCGCCCCGTTGCCGCAACCGGCTCGACGGCGCGCCGGGCTAAAATGGAAGATCATCGGCGGCTTGGTGAGCGGAGTCATCCTGTTCGGTATTCTCGTTCTGATCGTCGTGCACCACGAGATGAGGCGGTTAGTCCGGACGCAGCTCGATCAACGCGCTGTCGATATTGCGACCAATCTCGGCGACAGCGCGACGACACAGATCATGAAGGGCAACAGCTTAGAGTTGTCCGCACTGGTCACGAAGTATTCACTCTCTCCGGGCATCGCGTATGCTTTGATCCGAGACCCCAAGGGCAGCGTTATCGCCCATAGCACGGGGATTGTTCCTGCGGAGCTGCGGCAAGCTCCACCTCCGACCGGAGCGCAAGCGAGCCAGCGAGAGCTTTCCTTTAGGGGAAGGACCGTTTATGAAACCACCGCTCTCATCCTGGAAGGGCGAGTCGGGACCGTTTCTGTCGCCATGTGGGGACACAACGTGCAAGCCGAGGTGCAACGGGTGGTTTTCCCGGTGGTCGGCGTCCTGGTCGTCGCCCTGGCGGCGAGTCTGATTTTTTCTCTTGTGCTGGCGCAACGGATCACCCGGCGCCTGGGTCAATTGAAAGAGCTGGCGGACAAAGTCAGCATGGGCGATCTGGAAACCTCCGTGGCCATCGAATCGAACGACGAGATCGGCGATCTCGCCCATTCTCTGGAACGGATGCGGGCAAGCCTCAA
>DASXRG010000011.1:0-13020 GCA_036506735.1 Binatia bacterium
CTCGCCGGCAAACGAATCCCCTATCCGCACAGCGGGCTCATCACGAGTGAAAAAATGCTGCGCGACAGGCGCGAGGCGATGCTGCGCTTCGGCCGCGCCGCCGTCGAGGCGATTCATTATTTCAAGACGCGCAAGCCGGAAACGGTTGCGGTCCTGAAGAAATATGTGAAGACCGATCCGACGACTCTGGAGACCGCCTACGCTTATTTGAAGACCGCGATTCCCGACTTGCCCTATCCGACGCTGGAAGGAATGAAGACGTTCATCGCCGAAGCCGGCCGCACCCAGCCGGCGATCGCGAAAGCCGACCCGGCGGCGTTCGTCGATCCGAGCATCGTGAAAGCGGTCGAGGACGAGGGTTTTCTGAAGAAACTGAGTAAAAATTAGAAACGAGATTCTGCGCGGAGCCTGTCCTGAGCGGAAAAGTCAGATGCTTCGCTTCGCTCAGCATGACAGAAAGCGAAGGGCCCAGAATGACAAAATGAAGCCTGTTATCCTGAACCCTTCGACTGTGCTCAGGGTAAACTCCGTGAAGGATCTGCTTTATTTTCTGACCACTCTTACGTCCACCGCGACCGCGCCTTCGCCCTCGCGGCGCACCATCAGTGGATTGATCTCGAAGTCGGAGACAAACGAACGGTGAGAAGCGAATAAGGTCGCCAGTCCGGTCATCGCTCGCGCGAGCGCTTTGATATCGCGCGGCGGTTGGCCGCGCACGCCCTGCAGAACGCGATAGCCTCTCAACTGTTTCAACATTTCCATCGCTTCGGGTTCACTTACCGGTAGGAGCCTGATCGTAACGTCTTTCAGAACTTCGACCAAGATTCCCCCGAGTCCGACCATGAGAAACGGCCCGTATTGCGGGTCGGTCCTGGCGCCAAGCAGCACTTCGGTTCCCTGTACCATCTCCTGGACGAGAAGAAAGGATGAGGGATGAGGGCTGAGGGATGAAAGCAAGCGCTGACCCTGGGTCTCGACTTCGTCGGCGCTTTTCAGTCCCAGGACCACGGCGCCGGATTCCGTCTTGTGAACGATCTCCGGCGCGACGAGCTTCAATGCCACCGGAAAACCAATCTCCATGGCTTTCTGCGCCGCTTCGCCGACGCTCGCGGCAATTCCCTGGCGCGGCAGCGAGATGCCGTGACTGCGCAGCAAAGCGTCGAGCTTTTCTCCGTCGAGGTCGGCGGCATTGCCCGAAGCAGCCGGCAAATTCGTTATCGGCGCTTGCTTCCGCTTGCCGTAAAAACCCAGACCCGCGAGCGCGCGCAATGTGGGCTTGATCCCCTGCAAAAACGGGATGCCCGCCTCGTCCTGGAACGTCCGGCTCTCGTCGGTCAGGCTGTACGTCGAGCGCCCGAACGCGACGACCGGCTTGGGCGTCGCCGCGGTGAGATTTTTGAACAGCGTCGCTTCTCTTTTTTCCGGGAAGCGCGGCAGCTCGCCGTGAATCCCCAAGAGATCGACGCCGTCGTCGTCGGCATGCAATTTGACGATTTTCACGAAGCCTTCTTCGTCGCCGAAGCCGGCCACGCCGCACTCGAGCGGATTTTCCACCGCCAGCTCCGCCGGGATCAGCGGCCGCACCGCCTGCCGCGTCGTTTCGCTCAACTGCGCGAGATCCGTGCCGAGCTCTTCGATGTGATCGCAGAGCAGCCCTTTCATGCCGCCGGAGTTGACGACGATCGCCGCGCGGCTGCCGCGCGGCATTCTGCCGGGGAGAAACGCGAGGGTCATTTCGGTCAAATCTTCCAGGGTCGGGCAGCGAACCAAGCCGAGCCGGCTGCACACCGCATCGAACACCTCATCCGAGCCGGCCAACGCGCCGGTATGAGAAATCGCCTGGCGCTTGCCCATTTCAGACCGGCCGAGCTTGATAACAAGTATCGGCTTGTTTTTTTTCAGCGCTTCGGCCGCGACGCTCATGAATTCCGCCGGCCGGCGGATCCCTTCGACCATCAGTGCGATCAGCTTCGTCTCCGGATCGCCGAGCAGAAACGACAAGTAATCGACCAGATCCAAACTGGTTTCGTTGCCGCTGGAGACCGCGTAGCTGAAACCGATGCCGCGCTCTGACGCGCCTTTGACCCAGTTGCCGAGCGATCCGCCGCTTTGGAAAATCAGCCCGACCGGGCCTTTCTTCAGCAGCGGCACCGCCGTCGGAAAACTCCACAGCCCTTCCGGCAAAGAGAACGAGCCCATGCAGTTCGGACCGCAAGCGACCAGCCCGGTCCGGTCGCAGAGTTCTCTTAACGCCTGGCCGCGTTTTTTCCCCTCGGGATCGTCGCCTTCGCCGAAGCCCGCGCTGTAGATCGTGGCCGCCTTTGTGCCGAGCTTGGCCGCCTCTCCCAGCGTCGAAAGAACCGCCTTGGTCGGAATCAACATGAGCAGATGCTCGGGCACTTCCGGCAGCGCGGCGACATTCGGATAGCAAGGATCTTCCGCGATCTCTTTGTAGTTCGGATTGACGAGAAAAATTTTGCCGTCGTACTTGGCCTTCTTGAGATTCCGATAAATCCCCATGGGCCAACGACCCTTCGGCGACGCGCCGACGATCGCCACCGAGCGCGCGCATAAAAGATTCTCCACGGGCTTGCGTTGGAAATTTTCAGTCGTACTCATGTGCCTTTTCTATCTTACTTGTTTCCATCATTTCAAGTTCGCTGAAGGCTTTCGGAGCGACAAGCGAGAATTCATCCAGGAAAGACCCGCCACCGATGCAGCGGCAAGTTCACCGAAATTTTTTGTCCGACCGCAAAATCCGCGTCGCCGGGCAGCTTGACGAGGAGGCTCACGCCGTTGATTTCGATTTCCAAAAGCGCCGCGTCGCCGAGATAGTTCTTGCTGGCGACCGCGCCGGTCAGCGACGCGGGAGAGCCGTCGATCGCGTTGAGCACGACGTGCTCGGGGCGAATCGCGAGCGTGACGGCGCTCGCCGGCGAACAACCTTCCGGCACGGGGATCGGCAGGGTTCCCAGCGGGCACTCCACCTGAGAAGCGCCGGCGACCCTGCCTTTCACGAAATTCATCTCGCCGACGAACTGAGCGACGAACAGATTGGCCGGCTTCGCATAAACTTCATTCGGCGGCGCCACCTGGAGAATTTCGCCGCCGTGCATGACGCAGACCCGATCCCCCAAGCTCAGCGCCTCGGCCTGATCGTGGGTCACGTAGAGCGTCGTCACGCCCACCGCTCGGGTGATTTTCTTGAGCTCGACGCGCATCTGCTCGCGCAGGCGCGCGTCGAGGTTGGAGAGCGGCTCGTCCATCAGAAGAATCTTAGGCTCGGTGACCATGGCTCGCGCCATCGCCACTCTCTGCTGCTGCCCGCCGCTCAAATCAGTCGCCGGCCGGTCGTCGAGGCCGTCGAGCTGCACCAGGTGCAACGCCCGCCGCACTTTTTCCGCGACGAGATCTTTTCCCACGCGCTTTCTGCCCCTGAGCAGCGGAAACGCGACATTTTGAAACACGTTCATGTGCGGCCAGATCGCGTAGGATTGGAAGACCATGCCGATGTCGCGTTTTTCCGTCGCGACGTGGATGCGGCAGCCCGGCGCGCTGACCACCGCGCCGGCGATCTCCAGCTCACCGGCATCGGGCTTTTCCAACCCCGCTACGCAGCGCAAGGTGGTCGTCTTGCCGCAGCCGCTCGGCCCGAGCAGCACGCAGAATTCTTTTTCCGCGACTTCCAGGTCGATGCCGCGCAAGGCTTCGACCCGCCCGCGCCGACTGTCGAACCATTTCTTGAGCCCGCGAATGCGAATCAAAGGTGAGTTCTCCCCAAAGGTTCTGTACGCAAATACATCACGTTAAAATAATTGGTACGCTCGACCGAGTGAGCAGTGAGCCGTGAGCAGCACAGACCCGGAAGTTTTTGATTTTTCTGCTCACTTCCTCACTCCTCACTGCTCATTATTTTCTAGCTTCCCGACCCGAACTCGCCCAGACGGCGGAAACCGATTTTCAATCCGCCGATGACGAGCACGGCGAAGAGCACCAGCACGACGCCGAGCGCGGCGACCTGCGGCACCCAGCCGTTGCCCCAGAACTGCCACACGATGGTGGAGACGACCAAATTTTTCCGCGTGCCGAGCGCCAGCGCCATCGTCACTTCGCGATACGACAGCATGCTGATCCAGATCCAACTATTGAAGATTCCGGCGGCTACGAGCGGAAGAACGATACGCCACAGGACGGTCGGCGTCGAGGCGCCGGAAACTTTTCCCGCCTCTTCCAGCTCGCGGTGCACCTGGATCATGACTCCGTTGGTCGTACGCGTGCCGTAGGCGATCCAGTTGATGGTATGCGCGATGACGATGATCGCGATGGTGCCGTAGACCGGAAAATAGTTTCGGTACGCAAGGCCGAGGTAGCCCAGCCCGACGGCGAGCAGGATACCCGGCACCGCGTGCGGCAGAAACGCGATCGTGTCCAGAGAGCCGCGGAAATTCACCTGGGTCCGGACGACGACCCAGGAGACGAGGACGCTCAGAATCATCGTTCCCGTCGGCACGGCGAACATGAGAATCGCGGTGTTGATCAACGGCAGCACGCCGACGTATTCGGCGATGCTGCGGTAATGCTTGAACGACATCTCCGCAAAGGCCGTAGCCGAAGGAAGCTGGAGATGCGGCAGCAGCGATGCCCAGAGCAAAACCAGAAACGGGATGAAAACTTCCATCGACAGATAGAGCATCACGAATGCGAGCGCGGGCCACTTCCAACGCCCCAGCGCGATCTCGCGCGGACGGTAGCCGCGCCCGGTGATGACCGTATATTTTTTTCCGTGCTGCACCAGACGCACGTAAAAATACGCGAGGATCAAGCCCGCCGCGAGCATCACCGCGCCGTACGCCCCGGCGACGCCGTAATTGGGCAGCCCCGTCGGCGGATTCGTCGAAGTGTAGATCAACGAGCTGAGGACGAGAATCCGCGCCGGGAAGCCGATGATCGCGGGAACTTCGAAGACCGCGAGCGCGGTCATGAACAGATAGACCATCACGCCGGCGATCGCCGGCAAGGTGATCGGAACGTTGATCCTGAGAAACGTTTGAAGCTTGCTCACGCCCGCCGTGTAGGCCGCTTCCTCGAGCGCCGGGTCCATCGTGCGGTACGCGGCGGCGAGCATGAAAAAAGCGGGCGGGACGAACGAGACGCCCTGGATGAACGCCATGCCGGGAATGTTATAGAGGCTGAGCAGCGGCTCGGTCATCCCGAAGATTTGCCGCGCCCATTGGTTGACCAGCCCGATGCGCGGGCTCAGCAGCAGAATCCACGCGATCGTGCGGAGAAAGACCGGGATTAAAATTCCCACCGTCATCAGAACGTAAATCGTTCCCTTGAGCGGCAGATCGGTCCGCATGAGCAGCCATACCATCGGCACCGCGAAGACCAAAGTCACCAGCACCGTGCCGGTGGCGAACAGGAGCGTATTGAGCAGGACTTTGTACGTGCCGGGGTTGCTGTAGACCGCGATGAAATTCGCCAGGGTGAGCGGCCCGCCTTCGCCCGGAAATCCCGTGCGCAGGCTCATGAGCGCTACCATCGCCAGCGGCACGCCGATCATGAGAACCAGCAGCGCGGTCAATCCGCCGGCGAACAGTCCGACGCCGTGGCCCTTCAAATCCACCGCGCGGCCCAACGCGCCGACTTGAGTTGCTGTGCTCACGCGAATTCCGTCTGGACTCCGGAAAATTTTAGAGTTTTTACGCCAATCACTAGAGGCTGGTGAAGCCGAAAATTTTTCCGTACTCTCGCGACAACCGATCGACGGTTTCCGCCTGGTCCTGGCTCAGATAAACGACCTTTTTCCCCTGCACGTACTTGTACGCCGTCGTCCCGGGAATCAGGGTGGAGCTTTGGCCGGCGAATTTTTCCCAGATCTTTTGCGCGTCGGGAGTCGTGAGAAACGCGGCGAAGAGATGCGCCACTTTGGGATGCGCGGCGTTCTTCGGCACGCCCGCATGGTAGGCGGGCGCGAGCAGCGGCGACACCGCCTCGGCGTGCACCACCGGCGCGCCCTTGTTGGTCTCGGATTTGATCTCGCTGTCGCTCAAGGAGACCGCGACGACGATTTCGCCCAACAGCAAACGATTGTAGATCTCGCCGAGCCGGCCGAGAATCAAATCTTGCTTGGTGAGAGCGTTGACGAACTGCGTCGTCTTTTCTTCGCCCCACGGCCCGGCGGCGAGCCGCCCGAAGTGGTGCGTCGCGCTCGAGACGCCGATCTTCCCTTTCCACTTGGGATTCAAGAGATCGTCCCAGCTTTTCGGCGCGTCCTTCGGCGCAACCAACTGCTTGTTGTAGGCCGGGAGGACGAACTGGTTGGCGAAGCTCACGGCGCCGTTGTCGAATTGGATCGCCTTGGCATCGACCCCGAGACTTTTATAGTCGAAAGTCTGGTGCAATTTTTTGAGCCACAGGGTCGCGTGATGCGCGTCGGTGACGACCATCAAATCCCACTCGGGCGGCGTGCCGCTCGCCGCCAGACCGACCAGCTTGCCGATGTCGCGCGTCATGTTTCCCGACGGATTGTATTGCAGCTTGATGCTCAGGCCGTATTTTTTGTTGAAGGCCGCGCCGAGCGCCTGCGCGCCCTGGGGCGTCAACGTGGACGGCGCGTAGAATTCGAAGGCGTTTTCTTTCTTGGCCGCCGCGACCAGGTCGTCTACTGCGGCGGCGAAAAGCCCGGGCGACCCGCCAAGCGATGCGATCGAGAGCCCCAGCGCAAAAATTAAAGCTTTGATATCTTTCATAATTCCTCTCATGCCGCGGACGGACAGCCGCGGCGCGAAACTCACTTCGTGAACCCTAAAATTTTCCCGTACTCGGTGGACAGCCTGTCGATCATCTCGGCTTGCTCCGGCGTCATATAGAGCACTTTTTTACCCTGAGCGTATTTATTTGCGGTCGTGCCTGGAATAAACGCCGAGCTTTGGCCGCCGTACTCTTCCCACAGCTTCTGCCCTTCGGCGGTCGTGAGAAATATCGCGAACAGCGCGCCGCTGTTGGGATGCGCCGCGCCTTTCGGCACGCCCGCGTTGTAAGCGGGCGAGACTACCGGCTCGATGCCTTCGGCGTGAACGATCGGCGCACCGGCCTTTTTCGCCGTGATGACGTAGCTGTCGGTGAGCGTGGCGGCGAGCAGGATCTCGCCCGTTTGCAGGCGCGTGTACAGCTCGCCGAGCGTGCCGAGCGACAAATCCTGCTTCGCCAGCGCCTTGACGAATTCCGTCGTCTTCGGTTCGCCCCAGGCGCCGGCGGCAAGCCGCGCCAGGTGGTGCGTCGTCGTGGACATGCCGAGCTTGCCGCCTTTCCATTTCGGATCGAGCAGGTCTTCCCATTTCTTGGGCACGTCCTTCGCCGGCAGGTTATTTTTGTTGTAGGCGGGATAAACGAACTGATTGGCCATGATCACGCTGCCGTTGTCGTACTGGATCCAGCGCGGATTGATGCCGAGCTTCCCGTAGTCGAACGGCTGATGCAGTTTCCTGAGCCATAGCGTCGCGTGATGCGCGTCGGTAACGACCATCAAATCCCACTCGGGCGTCGCGCCGGCGGCGCTCTGCGTGACGACTTTGGCGACGTCGCCGACCATGTTGTTCGAAGGGCTGTAATTCGTCTTGGTGTTGAGAGCGTATTTTCTGTTGAACGCCGCGCCGAGCGCCTGAGCGCCTTGCGGGCCGAGCGTCGACGGCGCGAGCAGCTCCAGAGTCCCCTCTTTCTTCGCCGCGGCGATCAACCGTTCCATGCTCGATGGAGACGCGGCGTGGAGCGGCGCCGCGAAAATCGCCAGCAATGCCACGCTCAGGAGTGGAAATGGTAGGCGCTTCATGTATCTCCTCCGTGCGCTATTGAATCTTGGGTCCCGTGTACTCGAGTATATAGAGCCCGCCCTTGATTCGGTCGGTCACGTAAATCAGCCCGTCGGTGTCAACATAAAGATCGTTGAACATCGGCGCCTTCTGCCCTTCGGGCGGCGGCGGAATGAAGAAGCCGACTTCTTCCGGCCGGTACTGATTTCTAATGTCGAAGATCCTGAGGCCGGCGTTGTAGTAAGTCACGAAGATGATGTTTTCGCTTTGGAACGAGCCGGGCCGGTTCTCGTGCACGTTATGCGGGCCGAAGCGGAGGCCGCGCTTGCAGAAATCGCCCTCCGGCACCGGACACGTGCTGACGATCACCGGATTCTTTTCCTCGCGGATGTCGATCAACCACACCCGCTTTTCACCTTCTTGGCAATCGTACTTGACCGACTCGTCCACCGCGACGACGAGCTTTCTTCCCGGCAGCGGCAGGGTCGTGTGCGCGTAGCCGCCGTACGGCGGGCTCCAGTCGATGCGGCTCACCGTCTTTGGCTTGGCGATATTCGAAATGTCGAGGATCGCCATGCCCGCGTCGACCATGGCGACGTAGGCGCGATTGCCGTCCGGAATGATTCCGTGCACGTGGAAATGCTCGCCTGGGAACGGCGTCCAGTCCGGCGGCGTCTCCTCGCCTTCCTTCGTTCCCGGAATCCACCACGCGCCCGCCTGCTTGGGCTGAGTCGGATTCGAAATATCGGCGATGAGATAGGCGCGCTCCTTGATGCCCGGCAGCACGGCGCCGACGTGAGCGTACTTGCCGTCGGCGAACCACATCCGGTGCACGCCTTTGCCGGGAATTTTCATGTAGCCGATTTCGCGCGGCTCGGTCGGATGCTCGATGCTGTAGATGCGAATGCCGGCTTCGTTGGGGACGCTGGCGGCGACGGTCTTGTCGAAGTACGGCCGCTCCTGATTCTGAATCAAAATATCGCCGACGATCTGCACTTTGTGCGCGTGGGTGTTGGAGGGATGCGGCATCTGGCGCACGACGCGCGGATCTTCCGGATCGCCCGCGTCCACGATCGTGAGCGCCATCGGCGAGGTGCCGAGGTGGGCGATGTAAACGTAGCGGCCGTTCTTGAGCAACTGCATGCCGTCGCCATGGCCGTTGAGTTCGTGATGCGCCACGAGCCGCACGTTCCAACTCTCGCTTTTCGCCTGCATGTTCTTGATCTTTGGGTCCACCTTCTCGCTCCTCGGAAAATTTGCCCGCTGACGGCAGCCGTTTTCATATACTGCCCCAACGACGAAGTTGTCAACCGGCCGGCTGTTGGCGCTTCATCCTATCTATGCTATGAGGAACGCAGTTCCACTCAAGGAGTCTGTCATGAAAATATTGGCAACTCTGGCCGCGCTTTTCCTGTTGCTCTCCAGTCAATATCTCCACGCGCAAACCAAGCGGATTGCCGTGGCTTACAGCGCGATCAGCGCCACGCAGTCCGGTTTTTACCTCGCCAAGGACGCCAAGTTGTTCGAGAAGCACGGCCTCTCAGTCGATCCGGTTTACGTGGCGGGCGGAAGCCGAGTGTCTCAGGCGGTTATCGCTGGAGAATTCGCGCTGGCTTTGGCCGGCGGCAACATTGTGTTTGCGAATCTTGCAGGAGGCGACATCGTAACCGTCGGCGGCGTGGTGAATGTGCCGTCGTTCTACCTTTACGTGCAGCCGTCGATCAAAAGCCAAGAAGAGTTGAGAGGCAAAACCCTGGGCATTACCCGCTACGGCGCCTCGACCGACTTCACTTTGCGCTATCTGCTAAAAAAGTGGGGGCTGGAGCCCGACCGCGAGGTGAAAGTGATCCAAATGGGCGGCCAGCCCGAAATTTTTGCCGGTATGCAGGCCGGCGTCATCCACGGCGGCATTCTGTCGTCGCCGGGAGACTTCAAGGCGAAGAAAGCCGGCTTTGTCATGCTCGCTAATTTCGCCAAGGTTGGGCTCGATTATCCGACCACGAGTATCGTTTCCACCCGTTCGATGATCAAGAAGGACCGGGAAACGGTGAAGCGATTCTTGATGGCCTATAGCGAAGCCGTGGATCGCTTATTTCGCGATAAAGAGCTGACGGTGAAGGTGCTTGGAAAATGGACGCGCACTGAAGATCGCGAAACATTGGAGTCGTCGTACGAGTACGCCACAAACTTTATCGAAAGGCCGCCGCGACTCCCTTACAAAGCTATCGACACGATTCTTGCGCAAACCGCCGAGACCGATGCGCGGGCGAAAGGCCGTAAGGCTGAGGAGTTCATGGACCCTACGATCTACAACGAGCTGGACAAAAGCGGCTTCTTTAGCTCGTTGGGGCGATAGACGAGAATAAGTTCAAGGTTCCAGCTTTTGAATTTCGGACTTAATTTTGGAATTCCATCTGCACGGGTCCGCGCGCACGATCGAGCAAGCCCTCGAGCGCGCCCGCGCCGCGGAGGCCGCCGGCTTCGACGGAATTTTCTTCGCCGACAGCCAGCTCAACTCGCTCGATCCTTTTCAAGTTCTCGCGCTCTGCGCCGCGGAAACGAAGCGCCTCGGGCTCGGCACGGCGGTCAGCAACATGGTCTATCGCGACCCGAGCGTCCTGGCGAATTCCGCGGCCACGCTAAATGAAATCTCGCGCGGCCGCGCCGTGCTCGGCCTCGGCACCGGCGACGGGCCCGTCTACAGTCTCGGGCGCAGCGCGACCAGGCTCGTCGACTTCGAGCGCGGGTTGAAAATAATCCGCGATTTGCTGCGCAGTGGATCAATTTCCGTTCCGCGAGGGCGCGAGCGGCCGGAAGGCAAAGTGAACTTGCGCGTCGGCAAGCTGCCGTTGCCGGTTTATATTTCCGCCGAAGGGCCGCGCGCTCTACAAGTGGCCGGCAAAGTCGCCGACGGCGTGATTCTCGGCACCGGCTTCGATCTCAAAGTTCTGGAGTGGGCAAAAGAGCGCATCGCCGCAGGCGCGCGCGAGGCGGAGCGCGACCCCGCGGAGATCGACATTATGCCCGCGGGGATGATCGCTGCGGATGAAGACGGCGCGCGGGCGCGGCGTCTCGTGCGGACACGGCTCGCGAACCGCGCGCACCATAATTTCCGTTTTACTCTGGAAACCGTTCCGACGGATGAAGTCGCCGGCGTCAAGCGATTCATGTCTGGGTTCGACATCGCCAAACCTCTCGAAGAAAGAATCGATCCCGATCTCGTCACCGATTATCTGGTCCGCCGCTTCACGATCGCCGGCACGCCGAAGGAGTGCGTCGAGCGCGTCCGCGAGCTGGCAAGCGCCGGCGTAAAGCGCTTGCTGCTCACGCCGCCGGAAGCGATCTACCTCGAAGTCGTGGAAATGTGGGGACGAGAAGTGATACCGCAAATTCGAGCATGAAAGCCGTCGTCCTCAGAGCATTCGGCCCGCCCGAAGTGCTTCGTTTAGAGAAAGTGCCGACGCCTTCGCCCGGGCCGGGTGAAGTGCTCATCAGAGTCCATTCGGTATCGGTCAATCGCACGCTTGACCTCGTCGTGCGCGCGGGAAAATATCCTTCCGATGTAAAGTTGCCATTGGTGCTCGGGGTGGACCCTGCCGGAGTCGTCGTGGCGCCAGGCGAAGGAGTCGCCGAGCCGAAAGTCGGCGATCGCGTCGCGGTCGTCTCGATGATCGCGTGCGGCGAATGCCGTTACTGCCGGGAGAGCGAAGAAGCCAATTGCGTGAAGAGCCGTCACATCGGCGTGCACCGCTGGGGCGGCTATGCCGAGTACGTGGCGGTTCCGGCAAAGAATGCGTTCGCGATTCCCGAGCGCGTTTCTTTTGCCGATGCGACTGTGATCACCCGGCACTTCCCGATGGCTTTCAATCTACTGGTGAACAAAGCCGAACTGAAAGCGGGCGAATGGGTGCTCGTTATGGGCGCGGTCGGGGCTCTGGGAAGCTCAGGCGTGCAAGTTGCGAAGATGCTGGGAGCGAAAGTCATAGCCGGCGCCGGCTCCGATGAGCGCGTACGCGTCGCGCGCGGCTACGGGGCCGACTTCGGAATCAATTATCGAAGTCGGGACCTGGCAAAAGAGGCGATGAGGATCACCGACGGTCGCGGCGTCGATGTCGTCTTCGAGAACATCGCCGACCCGGCTTTGTGGCCCGGCGCATTTAACAGCCTCGCCTGGGCGGGCCGGCTCGTAACCGCAGGCGGCCACGGCGGCGGCCAAGTCACGCTCGACGTGAAGCGGCTTTATCTCCGCAGAATGCGCATCATCGGCGCCGCCGGCACGAACCGCCGCGACGTCGCGCGCGCTCTCGAAGCCGCCGCGGACGGAAAGGTCCGCGCCATCATCGACCGGACGATGCCGCTCGCCGAAGCGGCGGAAGCGCACCGGATCATGGAGAACAAGCAAATCTTAGGAAAAATCATCTTAGATCCGACTGCACAATAGATTTATGGCAACGGAATGTTATTGTTGCAGCAGTAGGGGCGGTTCGCGAACCGCCCCTACACAAGGAGTATCCGTATGGCGCAAATCGTTTCCATTATAGGCATTACCCACAATCCGTTTATGCCGCGCCTCTTCAAGCAGGCCAACCGGCCGCCCGGCTGCGCGAAAGTCCTCGAGCGCATCGAGCTGATGCGCGACAAGCTCGCCCAAGCCAAGCCGGACGTGCTGGTCACGATCGGGAACGATCACCTGCATCAATTTTTCATGGACAACATGCCCGCGTTCATGATCGGGAAAATGGACGCCTACGACGGCACGTTTTACGACGAGATCCGCGAGTTCGGCCTTCCGACCCACCGCATCCCGGGAGATCCGGAGCTGTCGGATGCGATCATGGAAGGCGCCTTCGATAAAGGCGTGGACTTCGCGTACTCCAACGAGCTGACCATCGATCATTCCATCATCGTTCCGCTCACGTTCGTCAGGCCCGAGATGGACCTGCCGATCGTCCCGATCCTGACCAACTGCATCGCGCCGCCGCTACCGCGGCCGAAGCGATTCTACGAAGTCGGCCAGGCGATCCGTTCCGTCATCGAAAATCTTCAGACCGACAAGCGGATCGCGGTCGTGGTCAGCGGCCATCTCTCGCTCGAAGTCGGCGGCCCGCGGCAGTTCGAGCGCAAGTTAATGGACCCGAACTTCGACGCCTCCGCCGTCGGCTGGATCAGCCAGGGCGACGTGAACGGCGCGGTGAATCACTGCTCGTTC
>DASXRG010000012.1:0-4738 GCA_036506735.1 Binatia bacterium
GCCGGATCGATGCCGAGCAGCGGCGATAATTCGTCATAAGTAAAGTTGAGCCACAGCCCGGCCTCAGCGGCGTCTTTCATTTCTTCGATGGTCAAATCGACGAACGGACTGAAGGGATGATCGACGACTCCCTTCTTGAAGCCGATCTTGTGACTGAACTCCGCCATCGCCCGGAACTCCTGTTTGGTCGGATGGCCGAAAAAGATCGCCGCGTCGCTTTCGCGAGCCATGCGGAAGATCTCTTCGATCTCCGGCAAGAGCCGGCCCTTGTCGTCGAGGAGATAATGGCCGTATTTGAGCGAGTCGGACCACGACAGAGGTTCCGTATGGGCATTCGGATCCGCGCTCTTGTCCCAGGCGCTGGGTTTCCCGCCGACGATCGCGAGTGTGTTGGCCGAGGTGTTGTTGGGCATCCAGAGCGCGACGACGCCGGCTTGCAGCATCTTGGCCGACCACGCGGGCTCGATCTTGGAGAGAAAACCTTGCGTGACCGAGCTGCCGGGCCAGACATGCACCGGGGTCAAACCGTTCTCCGCGCACCAGGATTCCAGCTTGGCGCGCACGGCGCCGACCGCCGCCGCCGGATCCTTTCGTCCCACGATCGTTTTATAGAGTATCCCCCTCATGCCGCTTTTCGACGCGAGCTTGGCGACGCCGAGCGGGTCCTGCTGCCCCTCGTGCGCGTGGCAGTGGATATCGATGGCGTCCTCGACGCCGGCGACGTAGTCGAGCGCGGGATCGACGGCCTGCTTGAAGCCGCGGCGCGCGGGATAAGAGGTAACCGAGCGAGTTGCGCTCGGCGTGGAGTAGTTGGGTTTTAGGTCGGCCATGGTCCACCTCCAATTGATTGGACCATAGCGCGCCCTCACGCGGCGCGCAACGTTCTAGCCGTATCACGCCGGCCACCCCTACCCTGGCAACGCGATTTACAATCTCCCGACATCGCCAGCGCGGCTTGGACATTTAGCGGCAACCGTTGGCCTGGATTCTATCGGGCTCGCGAAAAAAGAATTCCAGAATTGACCCGCGAATTTCAATGCATCCGTTGGCATAACCGTTGCTCATCCGATAACACGATGCCTGCCCTTTCCATCGCCGCCTGGATAGCCGTTCTCGCGGCAGCCGGAGCCGTCGGTGCCTGCGCAATCAACTTCATGTTCTGGGCCTACGACGAATGGCACAAGAGAAAGCCCCATCAAGGATTCTTAGCGCCCAAGAAAACGCTCAATCTCGCGCCCAAACCCCGGGAGGAGTGTTGGTGGCGTATCGGGAAGCGGAGAGAGGGTCCGACAATGCACATTGCAGGAACAATGGGCGCGACGAACATTTCGCCGGTGCCGATCCGGGTCGCGCAAGCCGAGCTTCGCTACGGCTTTCTCGGGCGGAAACGCATTTCAGGAACGGTGATGGCGTCGGGGTCGATGGGTGAGAATATTTATGGAGCCTTCGATATCCAGCCCAATGAGAGGCGGGATTTAACTTTTGAGTTCTGGGTGTATCCGCCGGTCCGAGATTCCTGGGAAACTTTTACGCCGCATTCTCTGACATTTATCGATCAATTCGGGAATAAGCACAGCGTAAAACGTATCACTTTCCTGGCCCACTTATTCGATGCTTCGGTCCGGCTCAACGCGCCGAAAGTGTTTCTATACGAGTTAGTTTAATTTCGCGGTCAGGCTTTTTTATTGCAAATTGTACCCCACCCTAATCCCCTCTCGCATGACTTGATCGTTTGCAGGCATTAGAGATAAAAATGGAGGACAGACAATCGCAACGATCACCCTAGAGTACAAAACCATGGATACGATGACGGATGACATCCGGATCATGACCTCGGGCGCTTTTACCGCGGCATATCTTGAACTCATTCCCCGACTCGAACTCTTGACGAAGAAAAAACTCGTGACCGCCGCAACGTCCATAGGGACGGGGGAAACCTCCATCCCGGATCGGCTGCGACGGGGTGAACCCGTTGGAGACGATGGGAAATCGCTGAAGCCGGAAACCAAAGGGACGTTAATGAGTCCAGGGAGATTTGTCCATGGCTGAAACGATAAAAGCAAAGATCGGGTTTGTCAGCGCCGGAAAAAGCTCGATGCCGCACTACCGCAGTTTTACGCCGCTGATTCCCAAAGACGTCCGGATCGATTTCCAAGGCTTGGCTCTTTACGGAGAGTCTCTGTATGAAATCGCCGACAAGAGGGAAACCATAGTTCGAAGAGTCAAGGAGCTGGCGGAGGAGTTTGGCTGGGATGGCGTCATCGTTACCGCCGCGCCGACTGAGGTTCTGAACCCCGGGCTTTACGGCGCCCTGGAGGCGGCGCTGCCCATTCCTTTCACGACGGCGCTGCACGCCTCTGTTGCCGCGCTGAGAGTCTACGCGGCGAAGCGGGTCCTTTTGCTCACTCCTTTCGATGCGCGCTTGAATGACTTGATCTGCCGGCACCTGGAAAAGGCCGGCGTCTCGGCGGTTGCGCCGCATCCGTTCGAGGAGCTCGGCGTCCCCAAGCGCATGAGCCCCGACGAGGTGTTCGAGTTGACGAAAAAAAGTATCGCCACCGTCGGCAAAGTCGACGCGGTTTATTTTCAGGGCGCCGTGCTCGACCCGATCAAGGTCCTGGAGGAGATCGAAAGAGAGCTCGGCATGCGAGTGATCGCGAGCAATCCCGCGATGCTTTGGTACCTGCTCTCCAAGCTCAAGCTGGCCTATCCGATGCCAGGCTACGGGAGATTGTTACGAGAATGGCCCGCGTCGCGTGATTAGCCGGCGCGATCAGCGGCACCAGACACGCCGGAGAATCGCTCCCGCCGTCGCAGCAAGCAGGAACCGCATAGCCATTTTTTTCATGCCGTCACTTGGCGCGCTGCAGCGCGTCATAAAATCCGCTCTGCTCCAACTCGCGGACGAACTGCGTGTCCACCTGATCATCGATCGACAGCTGGCGCAGCCCCGGCTCGGTTTTCTCCAGGAAGGCTTTGATAACGGCGATGCCCGCCCGGCTCGGGTAAGGGACGTTCGGCATGTAGCGGGGATAATTTCTCTGGGTTTCCTCGACCACCACCGGGTCATCGATCCTGAGCCGCTCCCGCATGACCTTTTTCACGTAGCCGGCGTCATTTCTGAAAACCGCCGTGGCCTGGCTGATCGCTTTGACGAAGCCGCGGACCGCTTCGGCATTCTGTTTGATGAAGGATCGGCGCGTGACGATGCCCGCGACCTGGTACTCGGGAATCAAATCGGCGAGGTCCGCCAGCTCGCGAAATCCTTCTTGCTTGGCTCTTGCCAGAGTGGGCAGCGACAGCGGTCCGCCGAAAATTTTTTTCGCCTGCATGCCCGCCAGAATCGGCGGCACGCCGCCCATCTGCAAAATAGGCACATCGGTCTCCGGCTTGAAGCCCCACTTGTCCAGAGTGAGACGCAGCAGCAAATCGGTCGACGAGCCGTAGCGGGAAACGCCCATCGGCTTGCCTCTCAGCTCCCGGTAGTCTTTGAGCTCGGGACGCACGATGATCGAGAAGGGCGGCTTGGTCACCAGTCCAAGGACCATGACGGTGTCGCCTCCCTGCGCGTTCACGCGAAACACCGGCTCGATGCCCTGAATGCCGATCGGGGTCGTGCCGCTCAGCAGAGACTGCATCGCCTGAGACCCGGCAACGTAGATCAACTCGACCTCGAGGCCGTTTTCGGCGAAGAGGCCCTTGTCGAGAGCGATGAAAGGCACGATTGCGGAGCCCGAAATCGAGCTGTACGCTACGCGCAGCGGGATTTTGGCCGCCGGCCAGGCGGGCCTTGACTCCACCAACACGCCGGCAAGCAACGAAATCGCGAGAAGGAATGTCGCTCGCCCCGAACGAGTTTTCATTCGCGAGCCCTTTCCGAGGCGACCTTTCATTTAATGCTCGCGCCCTGAGCGGCGTAGACGCGGTCGATAAAACCGCTTTCTTCGAGCTTGCGCATAATGCGATTGTCGACGATGTCTTCGACTTTTAGCTCGCCGAGCTTCGGATTGCGGCCTTTTAACAAGCGTTGCAGGTTTCGCATGCCCTCCAGCGAAGCCAAGGGTTTGCGGTCGACGCCGCGGAGAAGATCGATGTAGCCGTCTTCGGCGCCCGCCGCATCCGTTCTTAGGCGCCGCATGAGAGTCTTGATCGTCGCCGGCTTGTTTTTCGGCGCGACGGCAAACGCTATGCCCTCGATTTCCGCCTTCAGGTAATTCTCCGCCGCGTCCGCATGCTGCTGCAAAAATGCCCGCTGGACGACCGTGGATTGACTGACCAACGGTTGTTTGAGTTCCGAGTATTCCGCAAGGATCGTCATCCCTTTCTGCTTCAGCCACTTGCTGTAGAAGCTGTCGACAAATGCGACGTCGACGGTGCCGGACTCGAGGGCCTGGGCCTGGATACTCTGGTCCCCGACCGACTGCAGCAGGATTTGATCGCGCTGCGGATCTAGCCCGAAATGCTCCAGCCAGAGCATGGCGCCCATCCAGGTGCCACCGCCGAAGCTATTGATGGCGATTTTTTTTCCGCGGATATCTTCGACCCTTTTTATATTGGGCCGAACGACCACGTCATAAGAATTGCGGCTGGAGAAGGTCGCGAGCATCTTGAGGTCATGACCGGCAGTCACGGCGGACAAAACGGCGGCGCCCGCGGTACGGCCGATTTGAACGTCCCCCGAGGCCAGACCGGTGACGAGGGTGGTGCCGCCGCGGATAAATACCGGTTCCGAGTCGAT
>DASXRG010000013.1:0-1804 GCA_036506735.1 Binatia bacterium
CACGCGCCACGATCTTTCCAGCGAGGCGATCCGGTTGGGCCGTCTGCTGAATGAATTGCTGCCGGAGCCGGAAGCGCTCGGCCTCCTCGCGCTGATGCTGCTGCAAGAATCGCGGCGCGCGGCGCGCACGTCGCCGTCGGGAGACATCGTGCTGTTGGAACAGCAAGACCGTTCGCTGTGGAACCGCGATTACATTCGAGAGGGGTTGCAGCTGGTGCAACGGGCGCTGTCGTCGCGGCGCTTCGGCCCGTACACGCTCCAAGCCGCGATTGCGGCGGTGCATGCCGAGGCCCCCAGCGCCGCCGCCACGGACTGGACGCAGATCGTCGGATTGTACGACGTGCTGCTGCGGGCGGAGCCGTCGCCCGTGGTCGAGTTGAACCGGGCTGTCGCAATAGCGATGCGCGACGGCCCCGCGGCGGGTCTCGACCTCATCGATGCCATCTTGGCGCGAGGCGATCTGGAAAATTACCACCTCGCGCACGCGGCGCGGGCGGATCTCTGCCGCCGGCTGGGCCAAACGGCGGAAGCCCGGGCTTCCTACAAACGAGCCCTGACCCTGGCGCACCAGGAACCCGAGCGGCGTTTTCTGGAGCGGCGGCTGGCGAAATTAAAATAATTCGGAATCGGGTTGTCGATTTGGGCTTCCCCGAACGACTATTTAATGTAAGATCCAGTAAAAAAACCAGATCGCCCTTCGACAAGCTCAGGGCGAACGGTAAAATACTCAATTTCCATATACTCTTGTCCGTTCGTGGTGAGACTGTCGAACCATGAACCAATAGAGGAATGACGATGCGATTCATGATCATAGTCAAGGCCAGCAAAGACTCGGAAGCGGGCGTGATGCCAAGCGAAAAGCTCCTCACCGAGATGGGCAAGTTCAACGAAGAGCTGGCGAAAGCCGGCGTGCTGCTCGCGGCCGAGGGACTCCAGGCGAGCTCCAAAGGGGCGCGCGTGAGGCTCTCCGGGAGCAAACGCACCGTGATCGACGGACCGTTCGCCGAGACCAAAGAGCTGATCGCCGGCTTCTGGATCTGGCAGGTGAAATCGAAAGAAGAGGCGATCGAATGGCTCAAGCGCGCTCCGTTCGACGAGACCGAGGTCGAGATTCGCCAGATATTCGAGGCCGAGGACTTCGGCGCCGAGTTCACCCCTGAGCTGCGCAAACAAGAGGAGCGCGTCCGCGCGCAAGCCAAACAATCGGCAAAGGCGAAACGTTGAGAAGCCCTAGAAATCGCCGATCCAAAATCATCGGGAGAGGAAATTATGCGAATCGAACCTTATCTGTTTTTGGGTGGATGATCAGCGTCGCGCCTTAAAGTGAAGCCAGTCGAGTCAGATCCCGACGGAGGGAGTATAGCTGTATGCAAAAAATCACTCCATGCTTGTGGTTCGACAGTAACGCCGAGGAGGCGGTGAATTTTTATACCGCCATTTTTAAGAACTCGAAGATCGGCAATATCTCGCGGTATGGAGAGGCCGGATATGAAATCCACGGAAAACCCGCGGGAACGGTGCTGACCATAGAATTCGAACTCAATGGGCAGGCGTTTACGGCGCTCAACGGCGGCCCGATGTTCAAATTCAATGAGGCCGTATCGTTCCAGGTCGGTTGCGAGTCTCAAGAAGAAGTCGACTACTATTGGGAGAAACTCTCCGCAGGCGGTGATAAGAAGGCACAACAGTGCGGCTGGCTTAAAGACAAATACGGTTTGTCATGGCAAATCGTTCCCGCTATTTTAGGCCAGATGCTGCAGGACAAGGACGCCAAGAAATCGGAACGTGTCATGAAGGCACTGCT
>DASXRG010000014.1:0-1913 GCA_036506735.1 Binatia bacterium
CGACAGAAGATCACCGACCAATCCGATTTGAACCGCTATGCCACCGAACAGGTTCCTGCATCGCGGTTTTTGAAACAATTTAGCCAGATTTTTTATTACGGCTTCTACGATCTGACGCAGATCCAGGTAGATTTTTTTCACGCGGTCGCGCGCCACTATCCGACGACGCTCTACTTTCCCTATCTCTCCGCCAAGCCGAGTCATGACGCCTGGCGCTTCGCCGAGCGTTTTTACGAGCGCTATGTCCAGGGACATAACACCGAGTCCGCACAAGAGTTAGAATCTCAAGGCGTCTTGCCGGCATCAGCGAGGCTCTTCGATGACACCAAAGAGCGAAAATACGGCGACTTTCCAAAACCCTGGCAGTGCCAGATCGTCAGTACGTTCGGCATTCACGATGAAGTCGCCACGGCAACGAAAGAGATCTTGCGACTTGCCGAGGACGGCAAACTGCAATTTCATGAGATTGGCGTTGTGGTTCGAAGCTTGGAATCCTACAGCCAAATCGTCAAAGACATTTTTCACCAGCACCGCATCCCGCTCGCCGGCACGCTCGAAGAACCTTTGGTGCAGTTCCCCTCGACCAAGGCAATCATCCTGTTTCTGAACTTGCCGGCGAAGGACTTCGTGCGCAGCCAGGTGATAGATCTGCTCTCTTCACCCTATTTTCAATTTCAGAACACCGTCGACGGCTCCCGGCCACGCCCCGACTTGTGGGATCTCGCGAGCCGCGAGCTAGCCATATGCAAAGGCGTCGCCGAGTGGCGCCGGCTCCGTCGTTACAACCGCCAAGATCTAGAACTTAGGCAAATATCCGACGACGATGAACCGCGTATGATTCGCATTCCCTCGGAGCAATTGGCATGCCTGGCCGATAATGTTGAATCACTGGCGGCGGATCTGCTCCAGTTGCCGGCCCATGCCTCGTGGCAGCATTACGTCTCGGCCTGGAAGGACTTGCTGAAAAAGTATCTTGGAATTGCGCCAGACGCCGATTTAACCGCGCCGGGTGCGAGGTCGGAGCCCGTCGAAGCGATTCTCGACGTCCTGGATCAACTCGCTGGACTCGACAGCGTGGACAATCGCGTCGCGCTCGGCGATTTTAGCCGTACTTTTCAGCATTGGCTCGAACGCTCCAGCTTGACCGATGATCGCCGCAACCGCGACGGCGTCATGGTGCTTAGCGCTACTGCGGCGCGTGGCCTAGCGTTCCGCGCGCTCTTTGTTCTGGGCATGAACGAAGGCGTTTTCCCGCGCACAATCCGCGAAGATGCCTTTCTGCGCGATCGCGACCGCGAAGTTCTCGAACGCGACCTGGGCTACAAGGTAAGCCAAAAACTCGCCGCCTTCGACGAAGAAAAATTGCTCTTCACACTGCTCGTCGGCGCCGCGCGGGAGCGGCTCTATTGCTCGTTTCAAAGAGCGAACGACAGTGGCAGAGGGCTGGCACCATCCTGGTACGTGGACGAGCTCAAGCGCACTCTCAAAGACAACGGCCGCGAATACGAAACGATCAGCATCCCACGAAGCATGACTGAAAAAACCGCTACGCCGCCGTTCGACCGACAGGATTTATTATTGCCGTCCGAACTAGCGATTCGCCTGACGCTCCAAGCACAAGATCCCTCCGCGCTGCTCGATGCCTGCGCGCCACTGCCGGCGCTTTACAGACAAGGCCGCAAGGTCGCCGCTGAAATCGATCAAAGCAGCGATCGCCTGCTGCCCTACGACGGCGCGATCGCCAAGTTCGATGGCTACTGGAAACATTTTTCCGAGCGCGGCCCTTCGCCGACCGCGCTCGAAACCTATGCCCGCTGTCCGTTTCAGTTTTTCGCGCGCCACGTTCTTGGTTTGGAACCGCTTGACCGTCCCGAAGAGATCCTCGGACCGAATCCTGCTGAGTTCGGCAAGCT
>DASXRG010000015.1:0-20069 GCA_036506735.1 Binatia bacterium
GCGGCGGCATGGCGCGCCGCCTCCCGGCCGGCGATTCTCCCGAAGACCGTACCGATCGTCAATCCGAATCCGGCCAGATATCCTCGGCGCAGAATATTGCCGGCCATCACCTCTCCCGCGGCAAAAATATTTTTCGCCGGCCGCTCGTCTTGCATGACGACGCGCGCCTCCTCGTCGACCGTGACGCCCAGGTAAGTGAACGTGATCCCGGGGCGCAGCGGGTAACCGTAGTAGGGCGGAGTATCGATCGCGCGCGCCCAATGGCTCTTCGGCGGGTCGAGTCCCTCGGTGCGACAGTCGTCCAGGCGGCCGGGATCGAACGTGCCCGGCCTGAGCGCGCGGTTGAATTCCTTGACAGCAGCCGTGAGCGCCGCCGGATCGAGGCCCAGTTTCTGCGCCAGCTCCGCAATCGAGCCGGCCTCGAGCGGCGGAAACACCGACGGCATGAAATGCGGCAGCGCTTTGGCGTCGAGGATCGAATAGGCGATTTGACCGGGTTGGCGCGCGATCAGCCCGCCCCAGATGGCGTAGCGCTTCGGCCAGAAGTCCTCTCCTTCGTCGTAGAAGCGCTTGACCTCGTGGTTGACGACGATGCCGAACGGCACGCTGTCGAGGCGCGTGACGATGCCGCCGTCGAATTTCGGCGCGCGCGCGTCGAGCGCGACGGCATGACAGGCGCGCGGATCGCCGACCGGCTTCGCGCCGTGTCGCAGCAGCTCCTTCAACATCCGCCCCTGGTTGTGCCGCGTGCCGCGTATGATGAAGTTGTCGGCGGCATCGCCCCAATACTCCTTCAGCCAGGGGACGTTCGCTTCGAAGCCGCCGGAGGCGACGACGATCGCCTTTGCGCCAATTTCCTGTCCGTCGCCGTTGCAACGCGCCGAGAGGAACTCGCCGCCGCGGATTTTCAGCTCGTGGACTTCCGATTCATACGCGACTTCCACGCCGAGGCCGAGCGCCGTCCGGTAATATGCGTTCATCATCGCTTTGCCGCCGCCCAGCATGAAGAGATTGCTCCGGGCGAGATGCAGAGTGCCGCTGAGCGGCTTCTGCCAGCGAACGCCGTTCGCAACCGTCCACTCTTCGAACTCCGCCGACGCCTGGATCGTCAGGCGCGCCAGGGGCTCGTTCATTTCGCTTCCGGTCACCTGCCTGAGGTCTTCCCAGAACTCCTCCTGAGTGTAAGGGCCGCTCACGTACTTCGTGGCCGTCTCGTGCAGGTAACGGATGTCGCGTGTATGCCGACTGTTTCCGCCGCGGAAGTCTTTCGTCGCGCTTTCGAGCACGAGCACGCGCGCGCCCGCGCGCCGCGCCGTGATCGCGGCGCACAGCCCGGCGTTGCCGCCGCCGATGACGAGGACGTCGAACGACTGCGTCAGATCCGGCATGGAAAAATTGCTTTCACCCGGGAAAGGGCCGCGGATGGTTTGCTAACGGCTCCGCTTCATCGCTTCGCTGATGTAGCCGGATTTCTCCAGCCGCTCGATGAAAGAGTTATCCACCACATCTGCCGCCTTGAGCTTTGCCATGCGTGGATTGACCCTGTACAACGCGTCGATCATGTTCTGTACCCCATCCACCGTAGCGTATGGAACCTTAGTCTTGGCATAGATGCTCAAAGTGGAATCGTACATGGTCTGAATGCTTTGCGGCGTAGAGAGCTTCAAGCGCTGGGCCAGCACGCTCTTGACCGCCTTCTCGTTGCTCGGGTTGGACAGGAAGGCCAAACCATCGACAACGCCTTTGAGAAAGGACTCCAAGAGCTGCGGATTTTCCTTGACGTACCGTCGTGAAGCCACGATGACCGTATTCAGGTAAGGAATATCGGCCTTGGTCATGTCGAGCATCAGTGTGAGCCCCTTGTCCTTCGCCGCTTGTGCGAATCCAGGGTCCAAAGGCGCCGCATCGATTCTACCGCTGAGCAGGGCCGCCACTCTCTCCGGTTGTTGTCCAACCTGGATGATCGCGATCTTGTCTCGGACAGGGTCCAAGCCAAGATTTTGCAGCGCCACTTCCGCGGCCACGTGAGCACCCGAGCCGAAGGTGCTGATGGCGACTCTCTTTCCCTTCAGGTCCGCGGGCTGGCGCACCTGTGAATGAACCCAAAACTGATAAGGCAGAATGTGGATCAACCCGGCTAAAATCACCAGGTCTGCCCCTGCGCCGACGGCACCCGCAGTGGGACCGACGCTGGTGGAGGCTAATTTCGCCTCGCCCGCGACTAGGGCTTGCGAGGTCACCGATCCACTTCCCGTATAGACGGAAGCGACATCAAGGCCATGCTTCTTAAACAGGCCCTGGTCTTCGGCTACCCAAACGCTCGTGTGCGTGGAGATCAATCCCGCATAAGCGACCAAAAGCTTCTTCGACGCGTCCTGGGCCTCAATGGGCGGGGTAAGACTCATCAGGCAGGGGACGGTCAACAACAGCGCGAGGAGAAATTTTTCTCTATTCGACATGGCCGATCTCCTTTCCGTCGCGAGCTCACTGGGTCGCCAGTTGCCTCATAGCGCGCAACCGTCTATTGCGCAACTCCTCGAGCCGGCGGCGTCAAGGACAATCCCGTCGCGCCCGACGAGTCCGGAGATCTTGAATCCCGACAGCATGCCGCAGACACAAAAAAGCCCGAGACGTTTTCACGTCACGGGCTTTTCTGTGAGGAGTGCAGCGGCCGGTATGGCTACCGTTTCGCCGGCTTCAGCCGTACGAGGACGTGCGTCGTGCCGTTGGGCTGCACCGTGAACGAAGACGACTTTGCCGCGCTCCTGCGGCCGTTGTGAAGCCGGTTGACCGTGATCTTCGCCGTGCCCGTCGGCAAGCCATTCAAGACGGCGCTTCCATTGGTGACAAGATGGAATCTCACGACGTTGTTCGTGCCCTTGCCTTTGCCCTTGGCCTTTTTGGCGGCTGACAGCGCCGCCGGCGCCTTGACCGGCACCGCGACCTCGACGTCGATATGGACGTCATCATCTCCATCGTCGACCTCGTTGCCGTTCTCGTCGACCACTTCGACTTCGACCTCATTGGCAAAGTTTTTGACCTCCAGATCGGTGGCGACCAGCGGAGGCTCGCTCGAGGCCAATTTTATCTCGACGAATTGACCTACGATCAGCTGGCTCGGGTCCACGGGCTGATTACTCTCCTCGTCGTCTCCATCATCGGCCCCTTCGAGACTTGCCTGGCTGATATCTATGACCAGACCTAGAACGGTGACGGTGTTGCCGCCCGGATCGACCGCCTGGAGCGGCGCCTCAACCTCGGCGCCGTTACATTCCTCCTCGTCCTCGTCGGCGCACTCGTCGCCTTCGACATCCACCTCGAGTGCCGACAGCAGGCCGGTCGTCGCGTTCGGGATATCGCTCGCCAACTTCACTTCGGCAAACTGGCCGACCGTCAGATCGGCGCAGGCTAAAGCGGCAGGGGGAAGACCGTCGTCATCCTCGTCGCCCTCGATCTTCGCCTGGCTGATGTCGATGGTGAGTCCAAGCATAGTGATGGTCGGAGGCGTGGCCGCGCAATCGACCGCGTCGAGGCGGGCCTCGACTTTAATTTCGGTCTCGTCTCCTTCGTCATCCGCGACCGCACGCGACGCGGGCAAAGCCACGAGGGCAAAAACTGACGACGCCAACATCATCCATCGAAAAATAATCTGTTTCATGGAAAAACCCTCCAGGTCTGGCAGAAAAACCCTTCAGTCATCGGGTGGCATTTAGCCGGTATTTTACAACAGCTTGGCTGTTCCTCACCTTCACGAGCAATAAACATACCATTGGTCGCAGCGGAAAAAACCACTTGATCGCCATATCAAACCAGCACGATCTTGGCGGGCGGAAAGCCGTTGAAGTTGGCGACGGCGCTGGCGGAGGAGTAGGCGCCGATATTTTTCACGTAGACGACGTCGCCCACGTAAAGCTCGGGAATCTCCACGTCGAGCGAGAGCGTGTCGAAGGAATCGCACGTCGGCCCGGCGAGCGCGCTCAGAAACGTCTGCCCGCGCCGGAGCGTTTTGAATTCGTACTTGCAGTGGTCGAACACCATCCCGGAAAAATCCCCGTAAAGCCCGTCGTTCAAATAGTAATAATTTTTATTGTTGCGGAACGCCCGTCCGACCACCTGCGTCACCAGGATGCCCGCGGGCCCCGCCAAAAACCTGCCCGGCTCGGCGATGAACTGAACTTTCCGGTCGAAGAGCCGGCGGATCTGCTTCCGGATCTCGGCCGCCATGCGCTCGAAATTGACGCCGATCTCGTTGTCGAAATGCTGGATGGGAAAGCCGCCGCCGATGTCCATCATCTTGAGCGGCAGGCCGGGCTCTTTCGCTTCGTTGAAAATCTGCGCGGAAATTTCCAGCGCCTGAAGATAATTCTCCACGTTCTTGGACTGCGAGCCGACGTGAAAACTGAGGCCCGTCGGGACGAGCCCGAGCGCCCGCGCCTTGCGCAAGATAAGATGCGCGTCCTCCGGATCGGCGCCGAACTTGAGCGAGAGATTGACGACGCTGCCTTCGTTTCCCACTTTGATGCGCAGCAGAACGTGCGCCCCCGGATAGTGTTTGGAAATCTTGTACAGCTCCGGCTCGTTGTCGAAGGTCATCATCCGCACCCGGCGCCGGCGGGCCGCGATGATGTCCTCCGCCGACTTGACGGTATTGGCGAAGATGACTTTATTGCGGGGGGCGCCGAGCGCGAGAACCTGCCTCATCTCCGAGGCGCTGGCGACGTCGAAGCCGGCGCCGAGTTTGACAAAGGCCTTGATGATGCCGGGATGCGGGTTCGCCTTGATGGCGTAGTACGGCGCGACTTCGGGCAGGCACTTGCGAAAGCGCTGGAACTGCCTTTCGAGAACGGTCCGGCGAATCAGCATGAACGGGGTGCGATGCTTCTTCAGCATCGCGCGGATCAGATTCTCGACGCCGCTTAAATCCGGCTTGGATTTAGAGAGCTTTGGACTTGACGGCAGACTTAGCGCTGGTGTAGGCACGTTTTCTCTCCTGATGGTCGACGAGAAACGTCGTGAACTGCCAGACGTCTTCCTCGGGCGGGCGCGGAATATCGAACCGGGTGAACTGGGTATTCAAATTCTTGAGCGGCGTCCAGTCGACCGCTTCGGAAACGAACGGGCTGATGTAGGGGATGCTGACTTTTAAAATCGCCTCGTGATCGATGTCGTCGGGCAGGCAAACGCCGCTTTGCGGATTCTTGATCATCCAGGTCGCCGCCGCGACGACGGAGATCGCGACTTGCAAGGTCGTCGCCTGCTGGTGCGGCACGTGCTTGCGGGCGTCGTGGATACTCAGGAGGCTGCCGCACCACCACGATTTGAAGTCGTGGCCCATCAACAGCACGCCCAACTGGTCTTCGCCGTCGATGATCTCGTCGCTCATGATGCGCTGCTCTTCCTGCAGTTTGTACTGGCGCATCTCCAGCTCGTGCAGCGAGTTGATCGCGACGTCCGCCGGGCAGTAGGCGTAGTGCACCGTCGGGCGATACACGGCCGCGCCGTTTTGCCAGACCGTGAGACGGTCCGAGATGCTGAAGGCCTCGCCGTGCCGGATCACCATGCCCGTGATCTCGCCGCACGGCACCCACGAGCGGACCCAGGTCTTCATGCCGAGCGTGGAGAGACAAATTTGATTCTTCGGCCCGGTCTTGTGAAAAAAGGCATTCTCGGGGATGTAACGCTCGTGCGTGCCCCAGCCGAGTTCCGCCGGCGCCACGCCTTCCTCGAAGAAGCCTTCGATGCTCCACGTATTGACGAACTCGTTGACCCGCTTGGGTCGATCCGCGATCTGGGTATCGCGCTCGCTGATGTGAATGACTTTGACGTCGGCGAGCTGCGCCAGCGCCGGGAAATTTTTGTCGGCGCGGGCTTTTTCCAGGCGCGCGCGCCGCGGATCGCCCGGTTTCTCTTTTAGAATCTTCTCGGCGATGCCGAGGAGCGCATGTTTGGTGAAGTGGGAAACCAGGCCCGGATTGGCGCCGTGATCGACGACCGCCGACGTGCCTTTATTGTCGCCCCACTTCTCGATCATCTTCCGCATCGTCATGTGCCGGTAGTAGAGCGTGTATTGAGTCGGGTCGTTGCGCTGCGAGTCCTGGTAGGGATTCCAGACCTCGACCGAGGTGTTGACGTAGAGCACTCGATGGTCGCGGCACCACTGGAGCATGGCATTGCACTCGATGTTCCAGGCGAGGTCGATGATCAGGTCGCCCGGCCCGACGTATTGCGCCAGGAGCTGCTGGTAATTTTCTTCCGTCACGCGGTCGAAAACGTAATGGACGCCGCGCTCCAGAGCGTCTTGGACGCGCGCCCGGTTGTCGACGAAATCCATGATCGTGATATTCTTCGCGGGCATGTCCAGGAACTTGAGCACGAGCGGCACCGCGCATTGCGACACCGATCCGCAGCCGATGATGAGCAACTTTCCGTTAAACTTCATGAAATCTCCATTCGATTGGAAGCGATGAGCGGAAGCTATCCGATGACGCGAATTATTTCAAGAAAATTTTTGGGAAACGGCGGCGGAGTTGTGCGCTTTCCATGCAAAGCTCAGTGTCCAGGACGCATCATGCCGTAAAACTCGCGGCTTTCATATTGTCCGATACTTCATTCCATAATGTGACCTTTATTTTTGCCGGCCTTTGCCCGCCAATGCATCGTCGATGATTTTCACCGCCGGTTTTACGTCGATGAATTCCGGGCCGTCGACAAAAAAGTATTTTCTCCCGGCCACGCGCCGCGCCTCGGCTGGGACTTTATCCTTGGGAATGTCGATGCGCAGCGAATCCCGGTCGCCGTGGCTCTCTTGATAAACGATCTGGCCCCGGCGCGAGAGATACCAGTTGGCAAAAACCTTGGCCGCGTTCGGGTGCGGCGCCTTGTTGACCAGGGTGATCGCGCCGGCGCTGCCGCGAAGCCGCGGCATCTCTTTTAAGTCGTTGTGGCTCACGACATCGACGGGAAGCCCCTGCGCTTTGGCCGTGGTCGCGAAGCCGTCGCGGCAAAAAACGCACAAGGTCATTTTTCCGACTCCGACCCAGTCGATCGCCTGCTGATGCTCGCGGCTGATGACGACGTCCATCTCGCCGAAAAGCCGCCGGATAAATTCCGGGCCCAGCTCGGGGTGATAGTAAACGTAGCGCAGCTCGCTCGCGCCGAAGCCCGGATCGCGCGCGTCCAGGCTGACGATTTTTCCTTTCCATTTGGGTTGAAAGATATCCCAATAGGACTTGAACTCGGCGGCCTTGGCGAGCTGGGTATTGTACGTAATCGTAAAACCCGAGACGCTCCCCTCGTTGATGAAAATGAACTTGCGCTCGGGCTCGACGTACCAGTGCTTCCCTTCCCACCAGAGCGAGGCATCGACGACTTCCGGAAGGATCAGGAGCGGAACCAACGGATCGAATAGATTGTTTTTATAAAAGCCGTAGAGCGAAGTCGGACCTCCGAGGTAGACGTCGGCGAGATATTTACCCGCCCGGCGCTCGGAAAGCAGCCGCGGAGAGATTCGATTGCTGTTGCCGTGCGTGATCACGGCCTTGATTTCGGGATAGTCCTTCTGAAACTCCGTGAAGATCTGCGGATGGTAGGGCCCCAGCGCCGCGTAGATCGCGATCTCCCCTTCCTTCTTGGCCGCCTGGACCGTTTTCTCCCAGTCTAACTGCCAAAATTGCGCGGATGTTTTTTCCGCGGCGGCGCTTTCTCCCTTCCAGATGAAAAAGAAATAAAGCGCAAGCGCGGCGAGAGCGAAGCGCGGCGTTCGCTTCATGGGTTAGGCTATTTGGACGGCGCTGCGGCGGATTGGATCGGGATGCCTCTTTTTTGCAGCTCTTCGACTGCGGCCTTGGCGTTGGGATTGCCTTTGCTCGCGAGCTCGGCGGTTTTGCCTATGAGCGTCTCCACCTGGGTACGAATCTTTTCCGCCTCCTGCGTCGCCGCGTCGTAATTGCTCTTGAGCGAAGTCAGGTTGCGCCGATCGATCGCAAGATCGACGGTTTGAAAACCAAACCAGATGAGCAAGGCAACCATGGTCAGAGCCAGGGGAAGGCGCAATGGCGGGCTTTCGGCGGGCGCCGACCGCGCCGTCTCGTGCTCTCGACGGCGCTCTTGTGACTCGAGCTCGTTTTCCATAAAAGCTACTTTGCGCCCGGAGTCTTGGGTTCGCCGCCCAGGTTGATGCCCTGAGACGCGAGCAGGCTCTTGAGCTCCGCGTCGTTGGTTTTCACGGCTACGGTCGCCAAAGTCGTCACGATTTCTCGATGGACCGCTTCTAGTTGGATGCCTTGGTTGATCAACTGTTGGCGCTCGGCGAACTGCTGGCGGAGCGACTGGTTCCCGAGACTCAAGAGGACGTTGAGCACCACCAAAATGAGTATCAGCGCCGCCAACGGGGTTAAAAAGCCGATTCTCTTCAAGCTATATGCGGCCATTACTGTCCTCAGCCTTGGTGCACACGTCGCGGACTTTATATGCGAGTCTTGAGTAAAATACCAGGGGGTAGCGCGATTTTCGCACCGCGCCGATGAGTTTGACATCAGACCTTCTTAGCGGTTAGGCTCCGGCCAAATTCGTGAGGAGCGGCAAGATGGAGCGTAGCGCCTGGATTGTTCTGATGCTGCTGGTTGCGGCGCCGCACGCGGCGGCTGCCGAGAATCATCTGAACGAGCGGCAGAAATTGGGACGGCAGCTCTTCGAGCAGTCGTGCGGCGTCTGCCATACGCGCCCGACGTTGGTATCGGGCATGTACGGCCCCGAGCTCTCGAAAGAAAGCGCGGGCGGAAACGAACAGGTCATGCGCGAGTTCATCACCAACGGGACGCCGCGCATGCCGGGGTTCAAATATACCTACAGCCCGGACCAGATCGCCGCGATCGCCGCCTACTTGAAAACTCTGCCGCGCGGCACGCAGGATCTGCCGACCGCGCGCACCCCCGCGCGGGCGCCGACGCCGATGCAGTGAAGATGCTCCGGACGTTTAGGAGAACGCCATGAAAACTTTGCGCCGCTTGATCATCGCCGTGCTGATCGCCGCCGCCGTCGCATCGAGCGCAACGACTCTGACTCCCGGCGCGGCCCATGCCGACGCGCTGCTTGCGGGAACGATCACCTCCGCCGCCGGCGACAAGATGGGCGGCGTCACGGTGTCGGCGAAAGCGCAGCGCTCGACGATCACCACGAGCGTCTTTACCGATGAGAGCGGCAACTACTACTTCCCGCCGCTCCCGAGCGGCCAATACCGCGTCTGGGCTCAGGCGCTCACCTTCCAAGCCGCCCATGCCGACGTCGAGCTCAAAAAAACGGCGCGCCGGGATTTCGTCCTGCAGCCGATCAAGAACCAGGAGGACTGGATCCGGCAATTGCCCGGGGATGAGTTTTTGGCCGCGCTGCCCGGCGACACGCCGGAAGATTACCGGATGAAGACGCAGGTCAGGAAGAACTGCACGGGCTGCCACAGCGCGAGTTATCCCCTGCAGCACCGCTTCGACGAGCAGGGCTGGATGAAGGTTCTCGACCTGATGAAGCACGTGAACGTGCTCGGCGTGTTTCAAGGCATCGATCACAAGGCGACCTCGAACATCGATTTCCACCAGAAGGAGCTGGCGGCCTACCTCGCCCGCGCGCGCGGCCCGGGCGAAACATCGATGAAGTTCAAGCTGCGGCCGCGGCCGTCCGGCGAGGCGGCGCGCGCCGTCGTCAAGGAATACGACTTTCCGATGGAGCACGGCCATGCGGCATCGATGGACGGGAGCGACTGGTCGCTCGGGACCAAATCCAGCATGAACCACGTCGCCGGCGTCCACGACGCGCAGATGGATTTCGACGGCAACCTATGGATCACCTTCGCCCATACGAGCCTCGAGACCACGATCGCGCGCATCGACGGCAAGACCGGCGCGGTCAAAAATTTCAAGCTCGACGATCAGCGCGGCATCGCCGCCGGCACCCACGGCATCACGCGCGATGAAAACGGCGTCCTCTGGTTCAACACGCGCTCGAACGTGCAGCGCGCTCGCGGCGGACTCGGCAAGATCGATCCCAAGACCGAGAAGATCACCGTCTATATTCCGCCCGAGCCGATGTCGGGAACGGCCGGGACATTGGACGCCGACATGAACGGCAACGTCTGGGTCACGGCCCCCGATGGCGCGCTCCGGTTCAATATCAAGGAAGAGAGGTTCACGGAGTTCAAATCGGTGACGTACAAGAACCAATACGGCACCGCGACGGTCTACGGCCTGGCGGCAGACCGCACCGGCAACGGCTGGTGGCTCCTGATGTCGCAGGACTTGATCGATTACAGCGATTTGAAGACCGGCAAAAGCGGCGAGTTCAAGCTCGCGCCGGAAAAGGCGGTGATGGAAAATCTTTCCTCGGAGCAGCAAAAGATGTACGAGACCTTTCAGCCCCCGGACTTCAACACGCCGTTCGCCTGGGCGCAGGCGCCCCGGCGCATGGGCGCCGACAAGAACGGCGATTACGTCTACGTCGGCAACTCGTTCGGCGGCACCCTCGCCAAAATCAACATTCACACCAAAGAGGCAACGCTCATTCCGCTGCCGAATCCCGAGGCGCACCAGCCCTACCAGATCGGCGTGGACAAAGGCCACAACGTGTGGACCAACCTGTGGAGCACGGACGCGGTCGCCAAATACGATCCGAGCGTGAACCAGTGGACCTTGTTCGATCTGCCGACGCGCGGCACCGAATCGCGCCACATCTCGCTGCTGGAGCGCGACGGCCAACCGCTGCGCGTCGTTATTCCCTACGAGCGCGCCCGCAAGGTCGCGGTTTTGACGCCGCGGAGCGAGGCGGAGATTGAATCGCTGAAGAAGCAGGTCAGCCGCTAGCAAACCGAAATATGGCCGGGCCGGGACACCGGAAGAGGCTTCGGATGAAAAAATCATCGATGGCCGTCGTCGCCTTGTTCGTTACGGCCATTGGAGCCGGCCCGGCAAAGGCGCAAAAGCCCGCCGACAAACCCGTCGTCAGACTGGATTCCGCACTCGACGCCCTCGTCTCTCCCGACGCCAAGTTGGAATTGGTGAAAAGCGGCTTTGGATTTACCGAGGGAGCGCTCTGGGTCCCAAAAGGCAAGAGCGGTTATTTACTGTTCAGCGATATCCCCGCCAATGTGATTTACAAGTGGACGCCCGACGGCAAGGTGTCCGTCTACCTCGACCACAGCGGCTATACCGGACAGGACATCTGGCGCATCGGTTTTATCCAGACGAATGGGAAGGATCGCAACGACCCGCTCTTCGAAGAATTCCCCATGATCGGCTCGAACGGGCTCGCCCTGGACCGCCAGGGCCGGCTCATCATCGCGACGTGGGCGGGCCGGTCGATCGATCGCATCGAGAAGAACGGCAAGCGCACTGTTCTCGCCGATCGCTACGAAGGCAAGCGCTTCGGCGGCACCAACGACGTCGTGGTCAAGAAGGACGGCTCGACCTACTTCACGGACGGCTTCGGCGGCCTGCGCCTCAGGGAAAACGATCCCAAGAAGGAATTGGATTTCACCGGGGTTTACATGCTGAGGGACGGCAAGGTGACGTTGGTGATCAAGGATATTGCACGCACGAATGGGCTCGCCTTTTCGCCCGACGAAAAATATCTCTATGCGAACGGCGGCCGCGACAAGTTCGTCAAGCGTTATGAGGTCCAGCCGGACGGCACGCTCACAAACGGCATGATGTTCATCGACATCAGCCAGGACCCGACTCCCGGCATTACGGACGGCCTGAGAGTCGACAGCAAGGGAAACCTCTATGAAACGGCGGCCGGCGGGGTCTGGATTATTTCGCCGGAAGGGAAGCACCTGGGCACGATTCTCACGCCCGAGCTTGCCGCCAACGTCGAATTCGGCGACGCCGACCGCAAGACCCTTTATATCGCGGCGCGGACGAGCATCTACAAAATTCGGGTGAACACCCCGGGTATTCCGTAGGAACAAGCCACAATTGCGGAGGTGGCAAGATGCGCTTTTTTATTTTGGCCATGACGACCGTTGCGGCGATTCTGTTCGGCAGCATTCGGCTTCACGCCCAAAGCTGGCAGATGCCGCCGGAGAACCAGCGCTGCCCGTCGAAGTGGGGCGCCGGCGATCAGCGCGGTTCGGGCAACCTGATGAAGCCCGAGGCGGTTCTGCGCGCGGCAAAACTGATCACGACCGGCGAAGTGTTCGAGCTCGGCGCCGTATTGTCGCCGGACCCCAAGGAGGCATTCATCAACGCCAACCGGGTCTTCAACATCTACACGAAACCCGCGCTACCGACGCCGAATGGCCGCGTGGCGAACGAAGAGCTGGTCGTCACCGAGCTCGGCCAGATCGGCACCCAGTTCGACGCCTTCGCGCACCAGATGTGGGGCGACAGTTTTTATAATTGCTTCAAGCTCGACGACATCGGCACGCGCAGCGGATTCAAGAAGCTCGGCGTCGAGAACGTCGGCGGCTTGATGACCCGCGGTGTTTTGGTCGACGTCGCCGGATTGAAGGGCGTCGACATGCTGCCGCCCTCTTACGTCATCACGCCGGACGATATCCGGGAGGCGCTCGCCAAAGCCAACCAGAAGTTAAGTCCCGGAGACGCGGTCATCATCCGCACCGGCTGGTCCAAGCTGATGGGCAAGGAGAACCAGCGCTATGGGTCGGTGAGCCCGGGCATCGGCGTCGCGGCGGCCGAGTGGCTCGTCGGACAGGAGCCGATGCTGATCGCGGCGGATAACTGCTGCGTCGAAGTCCGGCCTTCCGAGCCGCCATACAGCCTGCCGGTCCATGCCATGATGCTGATCCAGCACGGCGTCTACTTGATCGAGAATCTGGAGCTGGAGAAGCTGGCGGCGGCGCGCGCCTACGAATTTGCCTTCATCGTGCAGCCGCTGAAGCTCAAGGGCGCGACCGGCTCGGCGGTGGCGCCGATCGCTATTCGGTGACGGACGCGTTGCCAAAAGGAGGGTCACGACGATGAGAAAGCTAATCGCTCCGCTGCTCTTTTCATTGGTATTGCCCGCTTGCGCCGCGATCACGGCTCAGCGCGGGCCGGGGAACGCTGCGGAAGCCAAAGACATGGCTCTGGTCGGCTTTCATGATTTGCAAAACAGATCCGCGTACCAGCCCGTCATTCATCAGCAGGGAAATCGCTTTATCGCTTACGTCGGACATCACGGCGGCGCCGCGCCGAATCCTTTGACCGGCAAAGTCGAGCCCAATGGGACGTCGATCATCGACGTGACCGATCCGCGCAATCCTAAATACCTTGCGCATATCCCCGGCTCGACTCAGGGCTCGGGCGAGGCGGGCGGCGCGCAAATGGTCCGCGTCTGCGACGGCAAAGGGCTGGCGCAGGCGGACCCGGCGCATTTTTATTTGCTGCGCACCCTCGGCAACGAGGCGCATCAAGTCTGGGACGTTACCGATCCGGTTAAGCCGGCATTGGTCAGCACCGTGCTATCCGGCCTCACGACGACGCACAAAAATTGGTGGGAATGCGACACGGGCATCGCTTACCTCGTCTCTTTTAAGAAGGACGAGGGCTGGAGAAGCCGCGGGGTAAAAATCTTCGACCTGAGCGATCCCGCGCAACCGCGTTACATTCGCGGTTACGGTCTCGTCGGCCAGGAGCCCGGCGCGAAAGGCGAGCCGGTGCCGCAGCCGTTGCACGGGCCCATTCGGCTCGGCAACCGGGTCTACTTCGGCTACGGCTCGAGCAGCAGCGGAACGCTTCAGATCGTCGACCGGGAAAAACTTTTGAAGGGAAATCCCGCCGCCAAGGATCCGTTTGCGCCGACCGCTGAAAATATCCGCTACGCGGAAATCTCCCGTCTCGAGCTTTATCCCAACACCGGCGCCCACACGGCTTTTCCGGTGCTCGGCATATCGATTCCCGAGTTCGCCAAGATGGAAAAAGGAAAGACCGCGGACTTTGTCGTAATCGTTACCGAGGCGACCCAGAACGAATGCCGCGAGTATCGGCACATGGTGTTCTTCGTCGACGTGACGGACGAAACCCGACCGTTCTCGGTGTCCAACTTCGACGTGCCCGAAGCGGGCGGCGAATTCTGCGCGCGCGGCGGCCGTTTCGGCGCTCATGCCAGCAACGAGTCGTTCGCTCCGGTCTATTACAAGCGAATCGTTTTCGTCAGTTATTTTAACGCCGGGGTCAGGGCCGTGGACATCCGCGATCCGTACCGCCCCAAGGAAGTCGCCTATTATATTCCCGCGATCACGGATAAAACCGACAAACGCTGCGTGCCGAATCCCGCGGGCGGCGAAAGCTGCAAGGTGGCGATTCAAACCAACAACGTCGAAGTCGACGATCGCGGCTTTATCTACATCGTCGATCGGGCCAATACCGGCATGCACATCTTGGAGCTGACCGGCGGCGCCCGGGCGATCGCAAACTTCCGTTAAGAAACAGGGCAAAGGGCATGCAGCCGGGCCGCTGAGAGATCTGGAGCCAACCGTTACTTTTTAGTTTTGTATAGAGCGTCGATAAAGCCTTCATCATCCAGCTCTTTGACCAGGCTTGAATCGGCAAATTCTTCCGGCTTGGCGCCGCGCGCTTTCGGATCCTTTTCGCCCAGTTCCAAAAGCACTTCTTTGATCCCGTCCAGCGGCGGGTAAGGCTTCGCCGGCACTATCGGAGCGAAAAACTGATAGCTGTCTTCGACGGCGTCGAGATCGTTGACCCGCATGTATTTGGCGATGACCCGCTTGGCAAAATCTTTCTGCGTCTTGTAAATGTAAATCCCCTCGACCAGCGCGCGGGTAAATCTCCTCGCGACGTCCCGGCGGTCGCGCAAGAACGCGCCGGTCGAAACGATGGGCGTATTGGTATAGGCGGTGCCGAAATCGGACGGCTGCGCCAGGACATTCAGGCCTGCTTTGCGCGCCAACACGGTCACGGGAGGCTGGGCGACAAGACCGGCGACCTGTTTGTTTTGCACCGCCGCGAGCCTTATGGGTTGACCGCCTGGGATCTGGATGATCGCGACGTCTTTGTCCGGCGTGAGCCCCCATTTCACGAGAATCTTGCGTGTGGCGTAATCGGAGTTGGAACCGAAGCGACTGATCGCAAGTTTTTTTCCACGCAGATCTTCGGGCCTTTTGATTTCCGGATTAACCACCAGGGTATAAGCCAGGATATTGACGATACCGGCGATGATCTTGACGTCGCCGCCGCGCAATCGAACCGCGACGGGAGAATTGCCGCCGCCTTGTACGATCGGAACGTCGCCGGAGAGCAGCACTTGGATGGCTCTCGAGCCGCCGTCGAGATAGATCAAGGTGGTGTCGAGGCCATGCTTCTCGAACAGCCCCGCGTCCTTGATGATCCACGCAACCGCTTGCGAGCCCGCGATTGCGCTCCAGCCAAAAATGAGTTTGTCGGCGGCGAAAGCGACGGCCGGAATCTGCAGCGCCAGGCAAAGTAAAACGGCAAATGAGGCAAAAACTCGAAATGTGAGGCCGCGCAATCGACGTGGACGAGATTTCATTACGATCTCCTTCCATCAACCGTTATTTGCTCTCGAACGTGCTCTGGAACAGCTTCACGTAGCGGTCGAAGTCGGCGTAAATCTCGTCGGGCGTGAAAACCGCCGTGAATCCCTGTGCCAGCTTGGGCGGGTCCGGCAACACGTCCACGCGATCGGGCACGCGCCTTTGCGCGCGGATGGTTTCCTGGCCCGCTTTGGAGAGAACGAAATCGATGAACAGCTTGCCGGCGCTTGCATGCGGCGCTTGCGCCGACAGTCCCATGGGATTCAAATTCCCGTAAACCGGGTCGAGCGCCGCCCAATCCACGGGCGCGCCGTCGCGTTTGAGATTCTCGAAATTCTGCGAGTAGGCCGCCAGAGCCGAATTGACCTCGCCCGCCGCAACCAGTTGCGCCAGCAACGTGCGGCCGTTGCGCAGTTGCGGTTGCTGCTTGGCCAGCGCGCGCATGAACGCCAGCCCCTTTTCCTCGCCCATCCCGTGCAGCATCACCGCAAACCACTCGTAGGCGGTCTGCACGACGCCGATTTGCCCTTTCCAGATCGGCGCCAGCAAGTCGGCATGTGACTTCGGCACACTGCTCTTGGCCAACAACCGGCTGTTGTAACCGAGCACGGTGTAGTTGGTGTAGATGGAAGTCCAGGTCGCCTGCGGATCTTTATGTCCGGCGCGGATGAATTTTCTCTCCGGCGAATCGTAAGCCGCCACCATCCCGCGCTTCTTGAGGTTGTAAGCGTAAAAGCCGGTCGTGCTCACGACGTCCCACTCGAACCTGCCGGCGCGGGATTCCGTGAGTATGCGCTCCATCAATTGCGCGTCGCCGGCGCGGTAAAACTGCGCGTCGATCTTCGGATACGACTCTTTGAAGCGGTCGATGATGCGGCGCGCGTCGGTCGTGCCCAACGACGCATACCAGGTGAGCTTGCCTTCGGCTTCGGCCTTAGCCTGCCATTCGGAGGCGGAAGTGAAGCCGCTGGGCAAAAAAATAACGGCTGCTGCCACGATGCAAAAGATGTATCGGGCGGTTTTCATTCGCGTCTAAAAGAACTCGTGCTTTTTCAAGAACGCCAGGACATTTCGATCGAACGTCTCCGGATCTTCGAGACAGCACGCATGACCCGCGCCGGCGATCACATGGTGCTCCGCGCCGGCGATCCTCGCGCTCATGTCCCGGCTGCGTTTCAGCGAGTTGTCGAATTCCCCGTTCATGATCAACACCGGCATTTTAAGCTCGGGCAGCCGCGCGGTGAGATCGCGGTTCTCGAGCGCGTGAAAGATTTCGGCGATGGCCGGAGCGCTCAAGCGCGAGTCCATTTCCGTGTGCATGGCCAGCAAGTACTGGCCCAGCTTGGTCTCGGGAAATCCTTTGCTCACGAGGGAGGCCAAGTGCTGGATATGGTACTTCGGCACGCCCTGGTTGATGTAGCCGTCGATGCGGCTTTGGTAGCGGTCGCCCGGCATGCTGCTGCAACCGACCAGAATCAGCGCTTTGAAGAGCTCCGGGTAATCGAGGCCGAGCTGGAGCCCCATGACACCGCCGACGCTAATGCCGGCAAAGACCGCTGCGTTCACCTTCTCCTGTTTGCACACCGCGACGACGTCGTCGCAAAGATCCGTCAACGTGATTGGAGCCGCCGGCTTGTCCGAATAGCCGTAACCGCGCAGATCGATGTTGACGACTTTGAAGTAAGTTGAAAAATGCGCCACCTGATAGATGAACATGCGCCGGTCGAATGGGTTGGCGTGCACCAAGACCAACGGGTAACCCTCGCCTGAGACTTCGTAATAGGTCTTGACTCCGTTTCGCGCGCAGTAAGGCATGGGTTCCTCCTGGATGCGACGGCGCAGAGGTCTTACTGAATCCCGGCGGCCTTCAGGTATCTGAGGTCGATGAAACGCTCCGCCGCCGGGACCGGCGTCGGGATCACGCCCGCCTCGGCCATCAGCGCGAGCACGCGGTTGAATGCCGCGAGATCCAGCTCGCCTTTCTTGGGCAACACGTTTTTGCCCGGCTCGAGGTAAGGCGCGAAAATCTCGCGCGCGACGTCGTCGGAAATTTTTAGAGATTCCTTGACGATGCTCGTGACCTCGCCGCGATTCTTGGGGTCGTTGATGAACGCGTAGGCGGCGGCGAACGCGCGCGTGAAGCGGACCAAAGCGTCCCGGTTCTTCTCGCCCCACGCGCGCCGCGTCATGTCGACGTTGAAGATCAAATCCGCGCCCGCCTCGTAGGTAAAGCCAAGCCTTGGAAAGCCCTGTTGGATCGCGCCCAGATCTTCCGGCTGGCCCATCGGCACTGCGGCGCATTCTCCCGCTTTGAGACAGTCGAAGCGCGCGGCGGTGCCGACGACGGCCTTGGCGCGGAAATCCGCCGCCTTGATGCCTTTGGCGGCGAGCAGCCTCATCGTCGACAACGTGATCGTATCGCCGGGAGTCGACAGACCCAGCACCTTCTCTTTCAAATCGGCGAAGCTCTTGATCTCGGGCCTTACGATCAGGCTGTAGACGGGATTGGTCGTCTGGGCGACGATCGCCACCGCGTCGGAGCCCTTGAGCGCCGCCTGGATCAGATAAGGCGTGGCGTTTTTGCCCGCGTCGATCTCGCCCTTGTCGAGCGCCGCGACGATCCGATCCGTGCCGCCGGGAATGGGAACGACGACGAGATCGATCCCTTCGCGGACGAAGAAACCCTTGCGTTCGGCGACGGTCAGCGGCAGAGACGACAAGCTTCCGGCCGACGCCGCATTCTGCCCGTAGCGCAAGGTGACCGGCTCGGCGGCGCCGGCGGTCTCGATCAAGCTCGCGCAGAATAGAGCCGTCGCGAGCAACAGAATTCGCCGGGTCATAAACTTCGTCCCCCGCCGGCTATGTATCACGTTTCGTATCAATGGCAACGATCTTCATCCACTAGGAGCGGAGTTTTCATCCTTTCTGTCGCAGGAGATCGCCGATGGACGAGACGTCGTCGATCTTTTCTAAATTGTTTACCGCCTCCACCAAACGCTCCAGCTGCCGCCCCGGCAAAATGGCGCGGGTCAGCTTGCGCGCCTTGTCTGCGACTTCCGTCCGGCTCATCGGATTTCGCGGCGTCCCTTTGAAATGGACGATGAGCGCCGAATGCCGCTTTCTGTCGGCGAGAACCACGGTCACTCGCGCAGCGCGGTCCCAGCCTTTCTGTTCGATCTCATGGTCCACTTTGAGCCTGACCTTGCGCATCGTCCCGAGAATGTTTTTGTCCTCGAGCCTCTTGTCGTCAAAAGACTCGGGATCGGTCGGATCGTCATAAAGACTCAGCGCGACGCAAAAGGGTATGCTGTACTGCGCCATCATCAAATCTTTCGGTCGATAGATGGCATGATGGGTCACCAACTTTTCGATCCCGCCGACGATGATTTCACGAACGTCTTCCGGATTGAATTCGATCTCGTCGCGGAGTTTCTGCAGTGCTTCGATGGGCGCGTGCGCGTTGATGTGGCAAGCGCAGCGCTTGATGCAAATGTTGAGGCTTTCGAATTTCCGCGCCAGGCGATGGGTGAGGTAGGAAAGCTCGGGGGAATCGGAAAACGTTCGGCAAAAACCAAACTTTCCTTCGAGAATGCTTTCCGGCCCGGCGAAGCCTCTGCCCGCGAGCAGGGCGGCCGTCACGCCACCCTCCGCTGCTTTGCCGAGGTGGAGCCGCTTGATCATGGCTCCCTCGCGGCAACGGGAAAATTCGATCAACCCGCCGGAGTACGAGCCGGCGATACCGAGAGCGTTGACCAGCTCTCTCTCGCTCAGGCCCAGAAGCCGGCCGGCCGCCACCGCAGCGCCGAAAGTGCCGGTCAATCCGGGCGCGTGAAAGCCTCTTTTTTCAAGCGAGTTCCCCGCCGCAACGCCGATGCGCGACATCACCTCGCACGCGGCGACGAATGCGGTCAGCAACGATTTGCCATCGGCTTTCTTTTCTTCCGCCATCGCAAAGGCAGGGACAAAAGCCGTTGCCCCCGGATGAACGCCCGCGCCCGGCTGGCGCACGTTATCAAGCTCGAAGGCGTGCGCCATCGTGCCGTTCGCAAGGGTCGCTTGCGCCGGCTGCGCCGTCCAGTTCTCGCCTAAAACCGTCGAACGGCCGGGAAGGCCGGAGGCGCGAACAAATTCACTGACGGTCCGGCTCCACGGTTTCGTCGAGCCGTACAATGAGACCGCCAGCGTATCTAAAATACACTCCTTCGCCCGATCGATCACTGCCGCGGGAATTTGTTGGTAACGCAACTCAACCGCGTATCGGGCTAGTTGCCGTGTCGCTCCAACCTTCATCGGTCACGCCTAATCCCGGATTACTCGTTGTCTTTTCTTACGGCTCGGGTCCCGCGTACGCCCCCGCCGAATGGGGAAACATGGCCTTGACGATCTTGAAACGCGAAATGTCGACGGTCGCGTCCATATGCAGGAAGATAGCGGCGTCGCGAAAGAGCTTCTCGATGCCGAAGTCGAGCATCACGCCGTTGCCGCCGTGGAGTTCCATCGCATGCTTGCAAACCGCGAAGATTTCCTCCGAGGCGAATACCTTGACCATGTTGCACAGCTGGTCGGCGTC
>DASXRG010000016.1:0-21266 GCA_036506735.1 Binatia bacterium
TTCGACTGGGCGAAGCCGCCGAGCAAAACCTGGCGGACCTTCGCCGGATCGACGCCGGCCTTGGCCGCCAGTACCAACGCTTCGCTCACGGCCGCGATCGTCACTCCAACAACCACTTGGTTTGCAGCCTTGGCCACCTGCCCCGCGCCGGCCTCGCCGACGTGCACGATATTTTTTCCCAGCGCTTGAAAGATCGGCAGCGCGCGGTCCACTGCTGTTTTCTTGCCGCCGATCATGATCGACAGCGCCGCGCCGATCGCGCCGGCTTCGCCACCGCTCACTGGCGCGTCCAGCATGTCGCAACCGCGCTTCTCGGCTTCAGCCGTTAATTTGCGCGCGACGACCGGCGAGATGGTCGACATATCGATCAACAACGCGCCGGGCTTGGCGCCGGCGAATATGCCGCGTTCTCCCGCGTAAACCAGCTCGACGTCGGGAGAGTCGGGCAGCATCGTGATCACAACCTGAACTCGCTTCGCGACTTCTTCCGAGCTGTTTGCGATCTGCGTCCCTTCCTTGGCCAGTTCGTCGACCGGCGGTTTGCTTCGACTGTGAACCACGAGCTGATAACCCGCCTTCAGGAGATTTCGCGCCATCGGTTTCCCCATGATGCCTAGACCGATAAAGCCGATCGTAACGTTGCTCATGGCCTTCTCCTTTGCAAAAGATCCTCAACGCGCCGAGGCAGGTTGGCGCAGTTCCTCCGCGCTGGTGATGCATAGCCCGAGATCGCGCAGCAGGCCGTCGCCGATGCCGTAAATCCAGCCGTGGACGGAAAGAGATTACCCGCGATTCCACGCGCCTTGCACGATCGACGTCTAACAGACGCGGGCGACTGCTGCCGCGACAGGCGCTCGAAAAACTCCGGATCCTGTCGCCGGATGCCGTCGGCCCAGGCCCGGTCGTTCAAGAACAAATGATTCAGGTCGCGCATACGCCACGCAAGCTATAGGCGGGCGAAGCTCAAGTCAACCGGTCGAAAAAAAAGCGACACAGCTCGCTTATTTCTTGCCGACCATCTCCCGCATCAAATCCATCTGGATCTGCTGCACCTCGAGGAGTTTTTGCCATTGGTGCCGCATGAGCACGTCGAGTTTTTCATGGAGATGGCGGATTTCCAGCTCCGCCTTGAGGTTCACCTGGTAGTCATTTTCGGACCGGAGCCGGTCTCTGGCTTCCTGACGGTTCTGGCTCATCATGATGATCGGCGCTTGTAGCGCCGCGATGCACGACAAGACCAGGTTGAGCAGGATAAACGGGTAAGGGTCGAAAGGCTTGGCCAGCAGCAAGGTGGAGTTCACTCCCATCCAGAGAAGGAGAACGACAAAAAAAATGATGATGAAGGTCCAACTGCCGCCGAAGGCGGCCACGCGATCGGCGATGTATTGGCCGAAGGTGAGATCTCTTTCGAACGCGAGGTTCAAATTTTCCGCCAGGGTTTCCTGTTCCTTGAGGCTCTGAAGCACTTCCAGGTCCAAACGCGACAGCTCGCCGCGCTCGTCCTCCAGCGCGTCTTCGACGTATTCAGACCGGAACAAGTTCAGGCAATCGGGGCAGAGCATGCGCGATGCGTTCCATTCCGGGTTGCGCTTTTTGATCAGCTCGGCCATCCCCTGCCGTATGAGCTCGCCGGAGATCATGACATCGAGCGGAAAGGATCTTTTACAATGATAGCACTCGGCTCGATTTCCGACCTGTGAATCCATTGTTTCCTCCTTCACGCCCGCGCAACGTCGTCGCGCCGGTAAAACGCCGCCATTGTCGGCACAACTTTTTTTTATGTCAATATCGGGCGACGTGTTCGGGGCGGACGCCGTAGCCGATGAGACGGGCGGGGATGCGGCTCAGCGAGGGGTATTTTGCGATGAGCCGGATGAAGAGGGGAGGCTTCAAGGGGATCGTCTCTTCCAGAACGCGCGCTATGATCCGCCGTTGCATCGCCACTTGCATCCACTGAGTGACGCGGGTTGGAAACTCGCGCCGCTTCTGCACTCGGTGTAAATCTTCGACGGTCAATCGCTTCTCACGCAGCGGCGCTGCGAGGATATTCGCCGCGGCCACGGCGTCCTGGATCGCCAGGTTGATGCCGACGCCGCCGACTGGCGACATCGCATGCGCCGCGTCGCCGATGCAGAGGAGGCCGGGACGATACCATTTGAACAACCGATCGACGCGGACGGTCAAAAGTTTTATGTCGTCCCAACTGCGCAGCTCGCCGACGCGGTCCTTCGCGTAGGGCGCAAGCGCGGCCACGTTATTTCGGAACGCCTCGAGCCCGCGCCGCCGGACTTCTTCGACCTGGCCCTTGGGGATGACAAATCCGCACTGCCAATAGTCGCCGCGGTTGATCGAGACGAAGATCCTGCCGATGTCGAAACGGCCCATGGTTTGGTCGGGATCGTCCGGCTTTCTTGAAAGGCGGAACCAAAGGACGTCCATCGGCGCGTCGAAGTCTTTGACCGGCAGTCCCGCTTTGTCTCGCACGATGGAATTCCGCCCGTCGGCGCCGACGACGAGGTCCGCCCGGATTTCGATCGACCCTTCCGGCGTTGTGGCGCTGACTCCGACGACGCGACCGGATTCTTCCATCAACCCCGTCACTTCCGTCTTCATCATCAGACGAAATCCCGGATATACGGCGGCGTGATCGGCAAGGAAATCGAGAAAGTCCCACTGCGGCATCATGGCGATGAATTTGCAGCGCACCGGCAGGTGCGAGAAGTCGGCTATGGTGATCCTCATGTCGCCGAACTGCGCGTTCAGCCTGGGGACTTCCTGATGAGGCAGCTTCAAGAATTCGTCGAGCAACCCGAGCTCGCGCATCACCTCGAGGGTGGACGGATGGATCGTGTCGCCGCGAAAGTCGCGCAAGAAATCCGCGTGCTTCTCCAGGACGACGACTTCGACGCCCGCGCGCGCCAGCAAGCAGCCGAGCATCATGCCGGCCGGGCCGCCGCCGGCGATGCAGCAGCGCGCGGAAGTGTTTTCGGCGGCCATATTCCCCTTTGCGTCAGCCTGCGCTCACGAGGGAATCTCCACCACGTCGCCGTGGATCTTGGCGACGCAGCCGAGGCGCTCGTCCGCGCCGGCGTTCATCTGGTGTGGCTGAAATCGGCCCGGATAATTTCCATGCTTTCTCCCCGCGGCGGTTTTTTAAATCCCCAAAGTCCCATCCACGCACGTGACGGCGTAACCGCCGATCGCGATCGAGTCGCCGTCGACGCGCACGGCGATGCGTCCATCACGCCCAAGCTGCATTCCCTGACGAGCCATATATCGTGAGCCGAAATTGTTCAACTCGCCGGTATGAATCAAATACGCCGCGACGCTCGCGTTGCCGCTGCCGCAGACGGGATCCTCGGGAATGCCTAGCAACGGCGCGAACGAGCGCACGTGCAGCGCCGAGACTCCGTCGGTCGCCCGGCCGAAAGCGGTAACTCCCGTCGCCTGCGATGCTTCGCTCAGCCGCGCCACGGCTTCCAGGCTCGGCTTCAATGCCGCGACGCCTTCAGCCTGTCCGACATCCGCCACGATCCAGACCGGACCGACTGCGATCCTGAGCGGTGCAGTTTCCAGGCGCACGTCGAGGGCGCGCGCGAGCGCTGCCGTCGATTCCCGGCTGATCGGCGCGATCTTGGGCGCCGGCGCTTTGACGAATATCTGCTTGCCGGACTCGGTCGCTTCGATCGTCAGATCGATAATTCCGGCGCCAGATTCCTGCCGCAGTTTGCCGTTTTTCGGGAGAGCATAGCCGCTCTCGATTACGGCGTGCGCGCTGCCGACGATCGGATGGCCGGCGAAAGATAGCTCTTGCCTCGGCGTGAAGATCCTCAGGCGATAGTCCGCGTCGCTGGAAGAGGGCGGCAAAACGAAAGTCGTTTCGGAAAGATTCGTCCAGGCGGCGATACGCTGCATGTCGTCCGCGGTCAATCCTTCCGCTCCGATCACGACCGCGACCGGGTTACCCAAAAACGGTCTCTGCGTGAAGACGTCGACTTGTTTGAAGCTCAGGCTGCCCATATTGACATCGTCCAGTCCATGTCAACTTCCTATGACTTTTGCGTTTGACATAAGAGATTTCTTTTCGTATATAGGGTCCGTAATGACCGCCGTGCCAAACCTTGCGAGGAGAAATTGGCCGCTGGCCGCAGTTTTCTGGGGCCTGCTGATCGCCATCGCCTGTTTGTCGCTGGACTCTGATTTCAACCTTGAAATCCCTATCGCCCAGTCGCAGTCGAGCCACAGTTTTGTCGGCAAGATTACCAAGGACCCGCGGGAAAACCAAGGCGGTCAGCGGGAACTGGCGCCGGTCGCGGCCCTGGCGGATTGGGCGCCTTCCTTAGAGCCCTATTTTCTCACGGTCGTCGAGCAGCGGGGCCTTCCCGCTCTGCACCTGCTCAAATCCGCGATCATCCGCGCGCCGCCTTCCGCCTCCGTCTAACTTTTTCTTTTCCGGCTTAATAACGTCTAGTTTTCCCCACGGGGAGCCGGCGGGATGCCAGCGTTTTAGACGGGCACTCGCCCCGGCGACGGAGATTGGTTTTATGAACTATGGAACGAGGCTGACGATAGAAGACAAGGTAGCGTCCTTATTCCAACTGGATCCGGTTCTTCCGGCCCAGTACCTGGAGACGTTTCAGCGGAAGGCGTATCTGCCGCCCGAAAAAGAGCTGATGCTGGCGGTGCTGGAGGACGCCGTGGCGTGCTTCCAAGGCTATGCGCGGGCGCGGAACGTCAAGTCGAAACGGTTGTTCGTCGACGCCGCGGAATGGATTCAGGAAAAAAATACCGAGTGGCTCTTTTCTTTCGAGCACATCTGCGAGTGGCTGGGATTCGATCCGAGCTACGTGCGCGCCGGCCTGATCAAAGGGAAGGAGATGCCGCTCACGCGATCGGGAAATGCCGAGCATCGCCCGACCGGCGGCACAACGAAAGGCAGGCGCAAGAGAAAGAAGATTCGCCTCGCCGCGTAGGCCGTTATAGCGTTCAGCGGCGCATCGACGCCGCTGACGCTATTGTACCGCAATCACTTCCCCCTTATTGATCGTAATCTCGCGAATATTGGCCGGCAGCTCGAAGGGCGCGTCCAGGTTGAAGCCGCGAGGATTTTCCGGCGTGCGCGAGAAATAACTCACCAGCTCCTGCACGAACTGCCGCGGCAAAGTGATGCCGTGGATCTCCGCCGCGGCGAGTTGAAACCGCCCTTTGCCGTCCCGCGCGCTGAGGACGCCGCGCGCGGTCACCGGAACTCTGCCGGAAAGATAACTCAACGGATCGATGACGCCTTGCTGGGCCCGTTGCCGGTTGAATTCGTCGATATCGACGAACACGCGGCCGGCCAGCCGGCCGTTGCCGAGAATCGTGATCTCGGGATTCGCCAGGCCCCTGGGAATTTGATTCCTTAGGTTGAAGACGAGGTAGGAGTTGACCTCGCTTTCCGAAGCCGGAGTTCGCTTCGGTTCCACCTCGGGCGCGCCGCCGTTCTTGGCGATCGCGTCGAGCTTGCGTTCCAACCGATCGCCGTCCTCTCTCGACAATTGAACCGCAGTCGTACCCGAAGAAAGCAGACCCAGTACCAGCGCTGCGCAGACTAACGCGCGGCCAAACTTTCCCGGCATCATTCTCCTGCTACGATACGGGGTGAAAGAAGACGCTTCAAGAGTGTTTATCGCCGCACCGTCGAGTTGCAGCCTTTGGGTCGAGCGGTGTAAGGTTTCGCGAGACGATCAACTTATATCGCAAGAGAGGAGAAGAAAGATGCCCAGACCAAAAAGCATCGAGTGGCCGGAAAAAGCAAAAATCTGCGTGACCTTTATCGTGCCTTGGGAGGTGTGGCCGAAGAACTTTGCGACGCACGCGTCCCTACAGCGGCATGGGGGAAGCAACATTCCCCCGCCTCAAGCCGTCTTCAAGCAGAACATGGCGTTGGTGACCGAGCGAGAATACGGTGACCGGGCGGGAATCTGGCGGCTGATAGATCTTTTCGAGCGCCACAAATTGAAAGTCACGTTCCTGATGAACGGCTTAAAGGTCGAGCAATTTCCCAACGAAGTGAAGGAATTCAAAGCTCTGGGACATGAGTTTTCCTCTGAAAGCTATGAGCATGAGTATTCCTACATGTACACCAAAGAGCAGGAGCGGGAATCGATCCAAAAAACCGTAGCGGCTTTTGAAAGCGTTCTGGGGCAAAAACCGACCGGATATTTGTCTCCCGGCCACGCCTCTACGCCGAACACGCTGGATCTGGTGGCCGAAGCCGGTTTCGTTTGGTGGGCGGACCCTCTAAACAGCGACAATCCCTATACGCTGGAGGCGCAGGGGCGGAAAGTCGTCGTCGTCCCGTATAACGTGCCCGGATGCAACGATTACTCGACTTACGGCAGCGGACGAACCCCGAGAGATCTCTTGCAGATCATGAAGGACCACTTTGACTACCTCTATTGGGAGGGAGAGCAGGGGGCGCCGAAATATTTTGCCTTCAACACCCACCCGTTCGTTTCCGGCGTTCCCTACCGGACCAAGATCATCGACGAGTTCATCAAGTATGCTAAAGGCTTCCCTAAAGTCTGGTGGGCGCGCCGGCTCGAGATCGCCAACTGGTGGTTGGAAAAGGGCTACTAGCGTCTTGCGGGCTCGTGTGTTCGTCCCGATCGCCACGAGGACATCGCGCGAGGTTTTTGCCGGTTGAAAAACAAGCGCCGCCATAGTTAAAGTTAAGCTTATCCCCAAGCGTTGGGTAAGGAGCGAGTCATGGCTGAAGACTTGAAGCCGCGGAGCGGCGTGATCACGGACGGGCCGGACCGGGCGCCGTCGCGGTCGATGCTGAAAGCGGTCGGATTCACTGACGCGGACCTATCCCGTCCGATCGTCGGCGTCGCCAACACCTGGATCGAGATCGGTCCGTGCAATTTCCACCTGCGCCGGTTGGCGGCCAAGGTCAAAGAGGGCGTCCGCGCCGCGGGCGGCACGCCGATGGAATTCAACACGGTCTCGATCTCCGACGGCATCAGCATGGGCGCCGAGGGTATGAAGTGCTCGCTCGTCAGCCGCGAGGTGATCGCCGATTCGATCGAGCTGGTCGCGCGCGGCAATCATTTCGACGCGCTGGTCTGCATCTCGGGCTGCGACAAGACCAACCCGGGAGTCGTCATGGCGCTGGCGCGCCTGAACATTCCCGGCCTCGCTCTCTATGGAGGCTCGATCGCTCCCGGCCACTTGGGCGAGCGCGACCTCACGATTCAGGACGTGTTCGAGGCCGTCGGCGCCTACGGCCGCGGCAAGATCAGCGCCGCAGAGCTCAAGCAGATCGAAGACACGGCTTGTCCGGGCGCGGGTGCGTGCGGCGGGCAATTTACCGCCAATACGATGTCCACCGTCATGGAATTTCTCGGCATCTCGCCGCTCGGCAGCAACGGCATTCCGGCGACGGCCGCGGAGAAAGACGAAGCCGCTTTCAACGCCGGCAAGCTGGTCATGGAGCTTTTGCGCCGCGATCTCCGCCCGTCCGAGATCATCACGCGCAAGGCGGTCGAAAACGCGATCGCGTCGGTCGCCGCCACCGGCGGCTCGACGAACGCGGTGCTCCATCTGCTGGCGATCGCGCGCGAAGCCGGCGTCGAGCTCAAGATCGACGACTTCGACGCGATCAGCGCGCGCACGCCGCTCATCGCCGACCTGAAGCCCGGCGGCCGTTTCGTGGCGAACGATCTCTACCAGGCGGGCGGAATTCAGCTCGTGGCCAAACGGCTGGTTGAAGCCGGCTTGCTGCACGCGGACTCGATGACCGTGACGGGCAAAACCATTGCGGAAGCGGCGCGCGGCGTGAACGAGACGCCGGGACAGCAAGTGCTGCGCCCGATCGCCAATCCGTTAAAGCCGACCGGCGGTCTGGTTATTCTGCACGGCAACCTCGCCCCCGAGGGCTGCGTGGTGAAAGTGGCCGGACACGAGCGGATGCTGCACCAAGGCCCGGCGCGCGTCTTCGACCGGGAAGAAGACGCCTTTCAAGCGGTGCAAAAAGGAGCGATCAAAGCCAACGACGTCGTCGTCATTCGCTATGAAGGGCCGAAAGGCGGCCCGGGCATGCGCGAGATGCTGGCCGTCACCGCGGCGCTCGTCGGCGCGGGCCTGGGCGATTCGGTCGCGCTGCTGACCGACGGGCGCTTCTCCGGCGCCACGCACGGCCTCATGGCCGGCCACGTCGCGCCGGAAGCGGCGAGCGGCGGCCCGATCGCGGCGCTGCGCGACGGCGACACGATCGTGTTCGACATTGAGAACCGCCGGCTCGACGTCCAGGTCGAGGAGCAGGAGATGGCCGCGCGCATGCGGCAGTGGTCGCCGCCCAAGCCGCGCTATACGACCGGCGTCATGGCGAAATACGCCAAGCTCGTGTCGTCCGCATCGGAAGGCGCGGTGACGCGGTAGCTCGTCGTTCGCTTGACAGATTTCCACGGCGACCCTAATATCCCTTGATCGAATCTTAGGGTGATGGAGTTCACCCGGAACCGCCGCAGAAGAGCGCGGCTAATAACTCCTACCGAAACGCCGGTAGGAGTTTTTTTTTGCGGAGAGGATAACGGTTGTGGAATCGACGTATGCGGCAATGTGGGTCGCGCTGCTGATTTTTTTGGCGAGCATCGTTTCGGTCGAGGCGGCGCTGTCGGCGGCGATTATCGAGATTGCCGCCGGCGTACTGGCCGGCAACTTCCTGGGTTTGCACCCTGCTCCGTGGATGGATTTTCTCGCGGCGTTCGGCGGCATCCTGCTCACGTTTCTGGCCGGCGCCGAAGTGGACCCCGCTGTCCTCAAAGATAAGCTGAAGGAAAGTCTGTTGATCGGCGGCTTCTCCTTCCTGGTGCCCTATCTCGCCGCCATGGGCTACTGCTATTGGGTCGCCCATTGGACGCTGGAAGCGTCGCTGATCGCCGGCTGCGCTCTCTCCACGACATCGCTGGCGGTCGTTTACGCGGTTCTGGTCGAGACCGGGCTCACGGATTCAAGCATCGGCAAGGTCATCATGGCTTCGACCTTCGTAACGGATATGGGAACCGCCCTCGCGCTTTCCCTCACCTTTGCCGAATGGAGTCTCGGGACGTTGTGGTTTCTGCTCGGATCGGCGCTGATCGTCGCGGTCGCGCCGCGCTATGTTCCCCGTGTTTTCAAGCGCTACGGTGCCAGAGTCATCGAACCGGAAATCAAACTGGTGTTCTTTATTTTATTCGTCTTCATGGCTTTGGGAAGTTGGGGCCGGAGTCACGCGGTCCTGCCGGTCTTCGTTTTCGGGCTCTGTCTCGCCGGGATGTTCCGCGCGCACAAGGAACTTCAACGCAAGCTCCGCATCGTCGCGTTCGCCATGATCACGCCGTTTTTCTTTATCAAGGGGGGAATGAACGTCTCGTTGTCCGAGGTCGCCGAAAATTGGCCCCTCGTGCTGGTTCTCTTCGGCGTCAAAAGCGCGGCCAAGTTCGTTGGGGTTTGGCCGTTGGCCAAGCGCTATGCAAACGATCACGCGGCGTATCTCACGCTTCTAATGAGCACGGGCTTAACCTTCGGAACGATATCGGCCCTCTACGGCCTCCAGGCAGGTCACATAACGGCGGCCCAGTTCTCGGTGCTCGTGGCCGTGGTTATCGCCACCGCAATCGTCCCCACCTTTATCGCGCAACGGTGGTTTTCTCCGGCATTGCCCGAGCAGGTCAAAGAGGAGCTTCTTGCCCAAGAAGAGGAGAGTATCTAGATTGGAACTGACATCGATGATCAGGAAAAGGAGAGAGCCATGGGAAATCAAATCGTCTGGGTCGATATTCCAGTGAAGGATCTCGAGCGCGCGATAAAATTCTATTCCGCCGTTCTCGGCACACCGGTGAAGAAAGAAGAGATGCCCGGCATGACGATCGGCATTCTACCGCATCAGGAAGGCGAGGTCGGAGGATGCCTCTTTAAAAGCGAAACGGACGAGCCGTCCACCAAAGGGCCGCTGCTGTATCTAAACGCCAACGGCCGGTTGGCCCAGGCGATCGCTGCGGTTGAAGCGAACAGCGGCAAGGTCGTCCAACCGAAACACCCGATCGGCCCCTATGGATACCGGGCCATCGTCCTCGACAGCGAAGGCAATCGCATCGCGCTTCACTCGGATTGACCGGCCTGAAATAGTTTCAATACGGTAACTGGGAGCTAATCGCGCGTTCTTTCGCGCCTGCCAAAACCTGACCGCACTGCTCATTCGCGCATGAACCCTACGCTTTTTCAGTGATTTTTTCTTTCTGAATCCGGTAATCACCTCATTGTCGTTTCAAGCCCTGTATTTTACACATTAACAAGGGAGAAGTGTCGGCAAAACGGCGCTTAGGTCGGAGGGCAAAGCGATGATCAAGAATATGCCGATGAGAGACGTTCTGTGGAACGTCAAAGGCAGGTATTGGAACGTCGAAGTGGCGGCTAAGCTCCGCTATGCGCTGGTGGTCGGGGCGCTGGCGTGGGCCTGGGCGGCGGTGGTTTTTTGCTTGACGATGTGGGTTCTGTGATGGTCTGGATTTTGGTTTTATGTTTCGTGGTCGCCGTCCTTTTTGCCGGCGTGTTCGGGTCGGTGGCCAAGGAAATGGATTTGTAATCACGCCGGGTTTGTCGCGCCGGCATGGGAGGATCAATGCAAGGGACATTTTCACAAGTGAGTCTTACTGACGTTATTCAATTATGCATCCTGGCAAAAAAATCCGGGCTCTTGAAGCTGTCGAAGGGGAAGGAGATCGTCGAGATCTATTTCGTCAAGGGCGAGGTGATCCACGCGGCCTGTCCCCTGGATGAGGGTGAAAGAGCGTTCTTCTATCCGTTGACGTGGAACGAGGGAAATTTCGTCCTGATCAAGGATTCCGCCGCGCCGCCGAGAACGGTCGAGAGACCGACCGGGGAGCTTTTGTCGGAACTGTTGAACGTATCCAGGGAACTGGAGCAGATCCAGGAAGTGGTTCCGACGGAAAATTCCGTCTTCCGAATCGCCGAAAGTGACAATCGTCGCGTCGCCCCTATTACACTTTCACCGGATCAGTGGAGAGTTCTCAGCCGGATCAACGGCGCGCGCAGCGTGAAGTCGATCGCGGAGACGGCGCGTCTTCCTTATTTCGATGTCGCCAAGACGATCCACAGTCTGCACGGCGAAGGGCTGGTCGAGCTCCTATCCGGCACGGCGAGAGCGGCGGCGCCGTCCGACGGTGTCGTCGCCAAACCAACGGTGCCGGACCCGGTGCCGCAGGGGTTCTTCGACCGCATGGTTCATGGTCTCGCCGAGGTCTCGGGGCCGATTGCGTCCGTGGTCGTGCGCGACCAGATCGCCGCGCTCGGAGCCAGCGCAGAGGCTTTCCCGCGCAGTCGAGTCATCGAGCTGGTTGATTCGGTCAGCCAGGTAATCCCGGATAAAAAGCTCAAGGCGCGCTTCCAGCAGCGGATGAACGACGAGATCCGGGCGCTCAAGACGCCGCCGCCTAACTTTACCATGTAGCTGGAAGAAAGATGGCAGAAGCGCCCGCTCCCGCGAAGAACGGAAAACTACTCTCAGTCGTTTCCCGCTGGCAGGACAGTTTGAAGTGGCGGATCGCCTACGCTTATGGCGGTCTGATTGTGATTCTCGGACTGTTCGTGATCGGCGTGGTTTATCAATCGATGAGCCGTGCCGTGCGGGCTCAAATCGACCGTCGGGTCGCGACGGTCGCGGCCGGTCTGGGCGATGCCGCCGCGGGAGCGATGTCGAAGCAGCCGTTCGAGCTGCGCGGATTGGTTTACCGATACTCCCGTCTCGACGGGGTGGCGTATGTTTTCGTAGAGGACCGCAACGGAGACGTGTCAGCGCACAGCTTGAAGTCTTTTCCCCTCGATCTTCTGCATTCGCTTTCCCCCGAGGAGCGGCGCCAGCCGCAGCGAGTTATCCAGACCTATCGCGGAAAGACCGTGTACGAGGCGCGCGCGCCGATTTCCGAAGGACAGTTGGGCGTGGTCCATCTGGCGATTTGGGGCGACGGCGTGGAGGACGAGGTCAAGCACACGGTGCTTCCCGTCGTCGCGCTCGTCTTGCTCGCGGTAATCGCCACAGTCGTTCTAGCGGTGCTTCTCGCGCACGGAATCATTTACCCCATTCGCCGGCTTACCGACGCCGCAGGCAAGATCAGCACGGGCGATCTGGAGGCGCCGATCGTCGCGGACTCCACAGACGAGATCGGCGAGCTGGCCCGGTCCCTCGAACGGATGCGCGCCAGCCTAAAGACCGCCATCTGGCGTTTGAGCCGCGCGGCGGGTCAATAAACTTCGCCTAACTGGCGCAGTCCCGTTACCTTCCTCAAGACTTTTCCCATTGCCGACTCAGCAATTATCCTGATTGTCTTATTCCGACCCAACGGGCTACGCCTGAGATACGACTGATTCCTGCGGAACGTGCGGGGTACACCGGGCGTCGAAGTCTCCGTGCTCCTTGCGCCCCGCCGCGCGAAAATCGTTGCGGGTCTATCAACGCTAGCAGGGAAAACTCATCCGGAGGCAGAAAATTATACTTGACAGTTGTAATCGACTTGGTGGATAACTTGGCCAATTGATAGACTTGGGTGATTTTCGTTTACTAAACGCGTAATGCCGAGGAGGTTTTATGGACGTTTCGAGACGAGATTTTCTCCGGTTGTCGGCAGCCACGGCCGGAGGGACGGCACTCGGAGGACTGGTCGGGTCGGGCGTGAATCTCGGCCCCACGGTAGCCCGGGCGCAGGAGCTCAGGATCAAGGACGCGAAGGTAACGCCCAGCGTCTGCCCCTACTGCTCGGTCGGTTGCGCCACCTTGGTTCACACCATCAACGGGCAGATCGTCAACATCGAGGGCGATCCGCGCAGCCCGCACAACGAAGGCGCTCTCTGTCCCAAGGGCGCGGCGATCTTTCAGCTCCACGTAAACCCCAATCGTCCCACCCAGGTCCTCCATCGGGCGGCAGGCGCAACTGACTGGGAAGTGTGGGATCTCGATAAGGCGATGACACGGATCGCCGAGCTGACGAAGAAGACGCGCGACCAGACCTTCATCGAAAAGCTCCCCAACGACAAGGTCGTCAACATGACGCCCGCCATCTTCGCCCTCGGCGGCGCCACGCTCGAGTGCGAGTTCAACCACGTGCACCAGAAACTCATGCGCGGTCTCGGCATCGTTGCGATCGAGAACCAGGCGCGGATATGACACAGCTCTAGCGTCCCCGGTCTGGGGACACGATTCGGCCGCGGCGCAGCCACCCTCTATCCCCGGAGCATGGCCGACTCCGACTGTATCGTCGTCATGGGCTCTAACATGGCGGAGAACCACCCGGTCGCCTTCCGCTGGCCGATGAAGGCCAAGGTCGAGCACGGCGCAAAAATCATCCACGTCGATCCGCGCTTCACCCGCACCAGCGCCGTTGCCGATATCTACGCTCCGGTGCGCGCGGGATCGGACATCGCGTTCCTGGGCGGAGTCATCAATTACGTGCTCAACAGCGAGAAGTGGAACAAAGAGCCGTTCTTCAAGACGTTCGTCGCGAACTACACGAATGCGGCGACGATTATCAACGAGGACTTCAAGGATACGGAAGATCTCAACGGAGTTTTTTCCGGGCTGGCGCCGGCCAAGGGCGGCGTGCCTGAATGGCCGTTTAACGGCGCAACCAATCAGTACGACGGCGCGACCTGGCAGTACGCGCGGACGAAAGTCGGCGCGCAGGGCCAAGGAGCTGCCGCGACCGCGCAGTCCGGCGAGACGAAGGTCAGTAGCGGGCCCGACGGAACCAAGGCGCCGGCTACGCCTGCCGCGGCGCCCGCGCCGGCAGCCGCTAAAGCCCCGATCGGCCCGCCGTTCGACGCGCTCGTAGCTTCGGCGGTAAGGCCGCCGGTGCTCAAAGACGAGACGCTGCAGAACCCGCACTGCGTTTTCCAAATCGTCAAGCGACACTTCAGCCGTTATACGCCGGAAGTGGTGGAGAAGACGACCGGATGTCCGAAGGAAACTTTTCTCAAGGTCGCCGAAGCCATTCTGGCGAATTCGGGCGCCGACCGGACCACTTCATTCGCTTACGCCGTTGCCTGGACGCAGCACACTTACGGCGTTCAGATCATCGGCGCCTGCGCTCTGCTGCAACTCCTGCTCGGCAACATCGGCCGGCCGGGCGCCGGCGTCATGGCGCTGCGCGGACACGCGTCGATCCAGGGCTCGACCGACATTCCGACGCTTTACCACTCGATCCAGGGCTATTTGGCCGCGCCGACGGCGCTCAAGAAGCACGACACGCTGCAAGATTACATCGCCGCCGAAATAATCCCGACGGGCTATTGGGCGAACATGCCGAAATTCATGGTCTCCTATCTGAAGTCCGTGTACGGCGACGCCGCCACCAAAGAAAACCAGTTCGGCTACGATTGGCACCCGAAAATTCTCGGCGACCACTCGCACATGGCGATGTTCGCGGCGATGAACGCGGGCAAGGTGAAGGGAATGTTCTGTGTCGGGCAGAATCCGGCCACGTCGGTGAATGCCAAGATGGAGCGCTCGGGTTTGAGAAAGCTCGAATGGCTCGTCGTGAAAGACAACTGGATCACTGAAACGGCAACTTTCTGGAAAAACGCGCCCGAGGTCAAGAACGGCCAGGTCAAGACCGCGGACATCAAGACCGAAGTCTTTTTCCTCCCCGCCACGCAGGTCGCCGAGGTCGACGGCACTTTCACCAACACCCAGCGCATGCTGCAGTTTCATCACAAAGCCGCCGAGGCGCCGGGCGATTGCCGCTCCGACACCTGGTTCAGTTATGAGCTCGGCAAGCGCTTGAAGAAACTCTACGCCAACTCGACGGCCCCGCGCGACGAGGGCTGGAAGAATCTGGTCTGGGACTACGAGCACGAGGACGAAGCGGAGCGCAAGAAGGGCGAGCCCTCGGCGCTGAAAATTCTCAAGGAGATAAACGGCTTCTTTACCGAAGATCCCGCCCGCCATTGCGTCGGCTTCGGCGAATTGAAAGACGACGGCTCGACGACCTGCGCGTCGTGGATCTATTCGGGCGTCTATCCAGGGGTGGGGAAGCTGCTTGCCGACAGGCGCACGCCGGATCCTCCCGGCCAGCCGGGCGCGCAGTTGCAGTGGGGTTGGGCATGGCCGGCGAACCGGCGCGTCATGTATAACCGCTGCTCGGCCGATCCCGAAGGGAAGCCATGGAGCGAAAAGAAGAAGTGGGTGTGGTGGGATGCCGAGGCGAAGAAGTGGGCGGGCTACGACGTGCCGGATTACATCGCGGTAAAACCGCCGACGGACAAAGCGAAGCCGGGCGCGGCGGGCATGGACGCGCTTCCCGGGACGGCTCCGTTCATCATGCGGCCGGACGGTTTGGGCTGGCTCTTCGTGCCGGCGGGCCTCGTCGACGGGCCGCTGCCGACGCACTACGAGCCGGTCGAGTCGCCGGTCCCGAACCCGCTCTACAAGCAGCAGACGAGCCCGGTTTACAAACACTGGAAGGATGACGGCAACAAGCTGGCGACGATGGGCGATCCGGCGTTTCCCTATGTCATCACAACGTACCGCCTGACCGAGCACTATCTGGCCGGCGGCATGAGCCGCTGGCTGCCGTGGCTGAACGAATTGCAGCCCGAGCTCTTCATCGAGATCAGTCCCGAGCTGGCGCAGGAGAAAGGCATCAAGAATCTCGACTGGTGCAAGATCACGAGCCCGCGCACGGAGATTCGCGCCAAGGCCCTCGTCACCAAGCGGATGCGGCCGTTCAAGATCGACGGCAAAGTCATCCACCAAGTCGGCATGCCCTGGCATTGGGGTTACGAAGGCTTGAGCACGGGAGACGTGGTCAACGAGCTCACGTCCCTCATCGCCGATCCGAACGTTTCGATGCATGAGGGCAAAGCGTTCGTGTGCAATGTCCAAAAGGCTTGAGGCTCGGGTATTAAAGAACGAGGCGCGTGAGCGTTACGCATAGGAGGTCGGGAAATGGCTGCTCAACCTGAACCCATGGGATTCTACACCGACACGACGGTGTGCATCGGTTGCAAAGCGTGCGAGGTCGCCTGCAAAGAGTGGAATCAGCTCCCCAGCACGAACGGCGGCAAGAACACGCTCTCCGGCGACAGTTACGACAACACGCGCGCGCTCGACGGGATTCACTGGCGCCACGTGAAATTCGTCGAGCAGTTCACCGACGACCGCAAGGACGGCCGCTGGCTCCTGATGAGCGACGTGTGCAAGCATTGCGTTCACGCCGCCTGTCTCGAAGTCTGCCCGACGAATGCGATCATCCGCACCGAGTTCGACACGGTCGTCATCCAATCGGACACCTGCAACGGCTGCCGCGACTGCATCTCGGCCTGTCCGTTCGGCGTTATCGAGATCAACCCGGTCTCGGGGACGGCGCAGAAATGCACGCTCTGCTACGACCGGCTCCAGGCCGGCAAGGAGCCGGCGTGCTCGCAGGCCTGCCCGACGCAGTCGATCCAGTTCGGAACCATCCGCGACCTGCGCGACAGAGCGCAAAAACGGGTCGATCAATTGAAGCAAATGGGCGAGCAGAGAGCCTATCTTTACGGCGCTGACGACAAGATGCTCGGCGGATTGAACTCGTTCTACTTGTTGGTCGACAAACCGGAAGTCTACGGATTGCCGCCCGATCCGCAAATGCCGTCGCGCAATCTGAAGGCAGGCTCGTGGTTATCGGCGCTGGGCGCGATCGCGGTCGGGCTCATGGGAGTCATCAGCTTCCGCAACCGCGGCGCGGGCGCAGGGGAGGATCGGCCATGAATACACCTCTCTCCAGCACTTTCTTCAGCGCTCCGCCCGAGTGGGGTTGGCTCATCGTGTTGTACTTTTTCGTCGGCGGTCTCGCCGGCGGCAGCTATTTTCTTGCCGTGCTGATCGATTTTTTCGGCCGCCCGGAGGACCGGCCGCTCGCGCGGCTCGGCTATTATATCGCTTTCCCGTGCATCGTTCTCAGCGGATTGCTTCTCACTCTGGATCTCACCAGGCCGGAGCGCTTCTGGCACATGCTGTTCGACGCGCACAGTTTCAGATTGATGTTCAAACCGTGGTCGCCGATGTCGATCGGATCGTGGGCGCTGCTGGTGTTCGGGTTGTTCTCTCTTATCGGTTTCCTCAGCGCGCTGGCCGAGGCGGACCGCTTGAAATGGCCGGCGGCCCGAAGCCTCAGACCGCCGGGAATAATCGGGGCGATTGTTTCGGTGATCGGCGGCCTGCTGGGTTTCTTCGTTGCCGGCTACACGGGCGTCCTGCTCGCCGTCACCAACCGTCCGATCTGGTCCGACACGCCGCTGCTCGGCATGCTGTTCGTCGTCTCCGCCGCTTCGATTTCGGCGTCGCTGATGCTGCTTTTCGCAGAAAAATCCCGCTGGACGATGCCCGGGGTGCGGGCGCTGCATCGCATGGACGCGTGGGTCGTGGCGCTGGAATTCATCGTGCTGATCGCCGTCATGATATCGCTCGGTCCGGTGTTCCGCGCTTGGCTCAGCGCCTGGGGCCTGCTGCTGTTTTTCGGTGTGATCGTTGTTGGCATGTTGATACCATTGGCTCTTTTCTGGCGCAGAGAGTGGCTTGGCGCTCTCAACGCAACGGCGGCCGCGGTGTTGATCCTGGTGGGCGGTTTCATTCTCCGCCTGGTCATCGTCTTCTCGGCCCAAGGAGTATGACGTGGTGGGATTCACGCCGATAATTTTTTTAGCCGCGCTATTTATCATCGCCTGCACGAGTCCGGAAATCAGCCGCACGCGCGGTGGCGGCCCGGGCGCCGACGTCGGCGCTCGACCGAAGGTCGTCCGCATGCACGACGGCGCCGACCCTTTCGCGAAGACTCCTCAAATCATCAAGACCAAGCATCCTCCTTTAGCCCCGGCACGCCAGGCGGAACAGCTCAGCCGCCGATGACGGTTTCGATCGATAGCAATCTCGAAGAACTCGGCAGGCAGCGTCCCGAATGGGAGCCCTGGCTCGCGGTGATCCAGGAAGTCCTCGGCGAGACCGCCGACACGAAATGGGACGCGTTCGTTCCCGCCCGCGCCGGAACCCAGGAGGGGAAGATCCCGCTTCTCACCGGCGCCGCGATCACTTTGGAGTCAAGTGCGCTGCGTCGCTGGACCGAGCGGCTCATCCGGACCGCCAGCCAGAGCGGCACTGCGAAGATGGCCACCCTCAAATCCGCGGTTCGAGTCGCGGATGTTTCGACCCTGTTCAAAGCCGCGTTGTGCCAGGACGACGCCCGCCTGCAAGAGATCGCGGTATCCTTCGGCGCGGATCCCGAGGCGTTCCACGCCGTCGCGGCGCTTCTGCCGGTGCCGCTGCTTCACGCGTGCAATCGCCGCTTGCGCGGTTCGGTCGCCAGGAGTTGGACGGAAGGGTATTGCGCCGTGTGCGGCGCGTGGCCGGCGTTCGCCGAAGTTCGCGGCATCGAGCGCGCGCGTTATTTTCGCTGCGGCCGCTGCGCCAGCGAGTGGCAGGTCCACTGTTTAGTTTGCCCGTACTGCGGCATGACGGATCATAACGAGCTCGTTTCTCTGGTGCCCGAGAAAGCCGGCAACAGTCGCGTGATCGACGCCTGCAAACGCTGTCTGGGATACGTCAAAACTTTCACCGTGCTCCAGGGCAGTCCGGCGGCCAAGGTCATGCTGGACGATCTCGCGAGCGTGGACCTCGACGTGGCCGCGCTGGAAAGCGGCTACCGCCGGCCGCAGGGAGCGGGCTATGCCCTCGACGTCACGCTCGTAGACAAAGCCGCTCCGAGTGGTAGATTGTTCCCCTGGAGAAGATAGCATGGCGCAATCGGTCCGGCCCCGAGACATCTGTAAGGCTTTGCTCGCCGCCCTCGACGCTGCGGAGGGGCGCAGGAAAAGGCGCAAGCGCGACCAAACTCCCGACGCGATCGGGCTGGGGATCAAACGCGAGCTATTGGAGCGGGCGGTCGAAGCGGACCCGCCGCCCGAGACCTTCGAGCAGTGGCTGCTCGACTATCCGATGACCTACAGCGCGCCCGAACTGGCCGGTGCCACCGGCGCCATGGCACGGGCCGTTTTCGACGAGTGGCGGCTGGCTCATTCATTGGACGATTTTAAAAAATGGCTGGATCAGGGAGCGCCGTCCGAAGACGTCGCCAATCCGGATGAAAAAAGCTCTCATACCAATGTTAGAGAAGTCAGATGATAAGTTCCCCCGGCGCGCGCGAGAGCGGGAGCGAGAATGATCGGCGATCCGCCGGTCCTGAATGGCGCCGCCGTGATTCTCACGGGCGGAAAAAGCTCGCGCATGGGCAGTCCCAAAGCGCTGCTTCTTTTCGACGGTGAGCCGCTCGTTGTCCACGTCGCGCGAATTCTGAATCGTCTGTTTGCGGAAGTCGTCGTCGTCGCCGCCCCCGGCCAAGAGCTTCCGCCCGTGCCGGCCAAGCTCGTGCGCGATCAAGTCGCTTATCAAGGCCCGGTCGGCGGCATCTACTACGGGCTGGCGGCGGCCGGCGGCGAATTTTCCTTCGTGACTTCGTGCGATGTTCCGTTTCTCAGCGCTCGGCTCATTTCCTATCTCGTCGCAGAGCTTTCCGACCATGACGTCGTGGTGCCCTATTGGCAGGAACGCTTCCAGCCGCTCTGCGCGGTCTACCGGAAAAGCGTGCTGCCCTATCTGAAAGGCCAGCTCGAGCGCGGCGAGCTGCGGCCGATTTTTCTCTATGATAAAGTGCGGACGCGGAAAATCACCGAGGAGGAAGTCCGCCGTTTCGATCCGGAAGGCGGGAGTTTTTTCAACATGAACAGCCCGGAAGATTATCGGGCCGCGCTCGCGCTATGGGACCAAAATCGGATATCGTCGCTGACCTGCACCGTCGAGCTCTTCGGTGTTCCGCGCCTGCTCGCGAAAACCAAAGAGGTCTCGTTGTCGCTGCCGCGACAGGCGACTCTTTCCGACGTCTTTTCGGCTTTGGCGGAAAGGCTGCCGGTGCTGGCGGGCCGTGTGATCAACTCCGAGAGCCGGAGCCTCTTCAGCGGTTACGCGTGCAACTTGAACGGCCTGGACTTTGTCCGCAATCCTGATGCCCGGATCAATCCCGGCGACAAAATTTTCATTCTCGCCGCGGACGCCGGAGGCTGAGGTCATGCATGGCTTTCACGGCCGGCTGCTCCATATCGACCTAAACAGCGGCAAGAGCTCATGGCGCGCGCTCGACGAGTCGCGCCTGCGCGCTTTTCTCGGCGGCGTCGGTCTCGGCACGAGCCTGCTCTATGAATATGCTCCGCCGGGGATCGAGCCGTTTGCGCCCGCCAATCCGTTGATTTTTGCCAGCGCGCCTCTGGTCGGCACCGGACTTACGACCACGGCGAAGTTTGCCGTCGTCACCAAATCCCCGCTCACCGGCTTTATCGCCGATTCGCTTTCATCGAGCCACTTCGCGCTCGAGCTCAAACGCGTCGGGCTCGACGCGCTGGTGATCACCGGCCGTGCCGCGTCGATGGTCTACCTCTCCATCGACGACGAGAAAGTGGAAATTCGCGGCGCCGAACGGCTGCGCGGCAAAAGTCCGGCGGAGACCGAGGCGCTGGTTCGAGAGGAGCTGAATTCTCCCACGGCCCGCGTCGCGGCGATCGGAAAAGCGGGGGAGAACCGGGTGCGCTTCGCCACGATCAGCAACGAAGGGCGCCACGCCGGGCGCGGCGGCGTCGGCGCGGTGATGGGAGCGAAGAACTTGAAAGCGATCGCGCTCCGCGGCGGGCGGGAAATCGGCGTCGCCGATTCGACCGGCGTCGAGGCGATCGCGGAGTCGCTGCGCCGCCGCAGCCTGGGCTCGCTCACCGACAAATATCGGAGCATCGGCACGGTCGCCAATCTCTCGGTGTTCAACCGTCTCGGCACTTTGCCCACGCGGAACTTCCAGCAATCGACCTTCGACGGCGCCGAGTCTTTGAGCGGCGAAACGCTGACGGAAAATAATTTCAGCCGGCGGCACGGCTGCGCCTCGTGCACCATTCAGTGCGAGCGCCTGTTCAAATCTCTCAACGGCGGCGAACAACGGCTGGAGTACGAGACCTTGTTCGCGCTCGGGCCGCTGTGCGGCATCGAGGATCCGGCAGTCGTCCTCGAGGCCGCGCGTCTCTGCGATCTCTACGGCCTCGATACCATCAGCGCCGGCGGCACGCTCGCCTGGGCGATGGAATGCGGCGACAACGGATTGCTGCCGGAAGCGCGGAACCTTGGCTTGCGCTTCGGCGCGGCGGAATCTCTTCTCGGCGCC
>DASXRG010000017.1:0-7480 GCA_036506735.1 Binatia bacterium
GCAACCTTGCCGCCGGATTCGCCGTCGCCTTGACCCCGGGCAATCTCCTGTACTGCTTTCTCGGTTCATTTATTGGTACCGCCATCGGCGTCCTGCCGGGTCTCGGCCCGCCGGCCACCATCGCCCTTCTACTGCCCATCACGTACGGAATCCCCGCGACTTCCGCCGTCATCCTGCTCGCCGGAATTTTCTACGGCGCGATGTACGGCGGCTCGACGACGTCGATCTTGTTGAATATCCCCGGCGAGGCGGCATCGGTCGTCACATGTTTGGATGGCTATCAGATGGCGCGGCAGGGACGGGCCGGCGCGGCGCTCGCGATCTCGGCATTCGGCTCTTTCATCGCCGGGACGCTCAGCATCATCGGCTTGATGCTGCTCGCGCCGCCGCTCGCCGCGTTCGCGCTCAAGTTCGGCGCGCCGGAGAACTTCGCGCTTCTCCTCCTCGGCCTCACGATGGTCGGCTACCTCGCCGGCTCGTCAATGACCAAAGGGCTCATGATGGCCTGCCTCGGGCTCTTGCTGGGAACGGTCGGATTGGACCCGATCATGGGAACGCAGAGATTCACTTACGGGAGCTTCCAGCTCAGCGGCGGATTCGAGTTCATCCTCGTGGCGATGGGACTTTTCGGCATCGGCGAGGTGCTGACGAACGTCGAGCAGGCCGTCAAGGCCGAAGTCTTTCAGACCAAGATTCGCGGGCTCCTGCCGAGCCGCGAGGAATGGCGCACGGCGTCCGCGCCGATCGCGCGCGGATCGCTGCTGGGATTTTTTGTCGGCGTGCTGCCCGGGGGCGGGGCGATTATCTCGTCGTTCATCTCCTACGCGCTCGAGAAAAAGCTCAGCAAACATCCGGAGCGCTTCGGCAAGGGCGCAATCGAGGGCGTGGCCGCGCCGGAATCGGCGAACAACAGCGCGGCGACCAGCTCCTTCATCCCGCTGCTCACGCTCGGAATTCCGGGCAACGCCTCGATCGCGATGATCTTCGCCGCGCTCATGATCCACGGAGTAAGACCCGGACCTTTGCTGGTCGCGGAAAAGCCGGAAGTCTTTTGGGGGCTGGTCGCTTCGATGTACCTCGGCAATATCATGCTGCTGGTCCTGAACCTGCCGTTGATCGGCCTCTGGGTAAAGCTCCTCAAGGTCCCCTACCCGCTGCTCGCGCCGTTCATTCTGGTGTTCGTTGTCATCGGCGCTTACAGCGTCAACAACAGCGCGTTCGACGTGGGGATTACAATCGCCTTCGGCTTTTTCGGCTACCTGATGCGCAAGTTCGATTTTGAACCTGCGCCCCTGGTCCTGGCCATGATCCTCGGCCCTCAGCTCGAGGCCTCGCTCAGGCGCTCATTAATTTATTCACACGGCGACCTCATGGTCTTCTTCGAGCGGCCGATCGCTGCTACGTTGATGGCGCTGGCGCTGCTGATGCTGCTCTCGCCTGGACTTCGCTGGGTGCTTGGCCGCAAGCTTGTGGAGCCGCAGGCGACGCGAGAAAAGTCTGGGAATCCAGACCCCCACTAAATCTCCCCCTTACTAAGGGGGAGACAAAGAGGGGGTCCGGCTCGCGCCGGTTGTTGCCGGCTTGGCCGGAATGAGGTTTGAAGATATGCCACGAATTTAAGAGACACCGCGATAGGAGGGAATGAGATGAAGTTATCTACCGTCACTCTCGTGATCTTGATGATGATAGCTCTAGCGGCAGCGAACGCCCGCGCCCAAGCGCCCGGCAAGTGGGTGAAGCTCGCCCCATTTCCCGAGCCGGCGGAGGAGGTCTACGGTGCGGCTGCCGGTGGCAAGATGTATGTCATCGGAGGCCTTGCCCCCGGGTGGAAGCCGCGAGGTCTCGTCTTCGAGTACGATCCAGCGGCGGACAAGTGGGCCAAGAAAAAGATGATGCCGCTGGCCTCGCATCACCTCGCGGTCGTTGAGTATAACGGCAAGATCTATGTCTTCGGCGGCTTCGTCCCACCCCAATCCGGGCCACCGGCCTGGGTCCCTATCGACAATGCCTGGGAGTACGATCCATCCAATGATGCTTGGAAGGCGCTTGCACCCATGCCGAGCAAGCGGGGATCGGCCGTTGCCGCGGTGGTCGGTGGGAAAATCTATGTCATCGGCGGCGGAGGAGTCTCGCCCGGCTCGAAGGAACCCAGCATCCATCCAACCAAGCCTCACCTCGCGGTGGGGACAGTGGAGGAGTATGATCCCGCGACCAACAGTTGGCGTGCGCGAACGTCGATGCCTACGCCGCGGAATCACTCGGGCATCGGCGTGGTCGGCGGCAAGATCTACGTCATCGGTGGCCGCACCGGCGCCGCGTTCATCGGCGTCGGCGCCAACAGCGATATCGTCGAGGAATACGATCCGGCGACCGATGCATGGGGCCCTATTAAGGCCCGCATGCCCACCCCTCGAAGCGCGGTGGCCTACGCGACCTACAAGGATCGTATCTACATCGCCGGCGGTGAGTTTCAGGACGAGCGGCTGATGGCGGCCTTTTGGGTGGTGGAGGCGTATCACCCGGCGACTAACACCTGGTCCACGCTCCCTCGGATGTCCGTCCCGCGCCACGGCCTGGCCGGAGCGGCCATCGGCAATCGCCTGCATTTTGTTACCGGCGAGGTCCAGTCGGCGGGAATCCAAGGCGCCCATTTAGCGTCGGAGTCCCACGACGCCTTCGAGTTCGCCGACCGGTGACGCCGTGAAATTCGTCGTCGCGATCACCGACTACGTCTTTCCGTCGCTCGACCCGGAGCGCGCCGTGCTCGAGCCGCTCGGCGTCGAGTTGCGCCCGGGACAGTGCAAATCGGAAGAGGAAATTATCGAGCTGACCCGGGGAGCGGACGCCGTTCTGAACTGCTACGTGAAGTTGCCCGCGGGAGTGATCGAGAGGCTCGATCGCTGCAAGATCATCGCGCGGTACGGCATCGGCGTCGACAACGTCGATCTCGGCGCGGCGACCCGCGCCGGCATCCTCGTCACCAATGTTCCGGACTATTGCATCGACGAGGTTTCGGATCACGCGCTGGCGCTCATGCTCGCGCTCGCGCGCCAGATCGTCGCGGCCGACCGGGCGGTGAAAGCAGGCGGCTGGAACGTTGTTCCCCACGCGGGAATTCTCCGGCTGCGCGGCCGGACGCTAGGTCTTCTCGGATTCGGCAAGATCGCTCGAGTGCTCGCCTCGAAGACGCAGCCGTTGGGAATGAAAGTGCTGGCGTACGATCCTTACGTGGACTCAGAGCTGATTGAGGATCACGGAGCCGAAGCCGCCGATTTGGACGGACTGCTTGCCGAGGCCGATGTGATTTCCATTCACGTGCCGCTCTCTCCGGAAACCCGTAACCTGATCGGACCGCGCGAGCTCGCTCGCATGAAACGGACCTCCTTGCTGATCAACACCTCGCGCGGCGGCATCGTGGACGAGGAGGCGCTTGCAGAAGCGCTGAAGGCCGGCCTGGTCGGCGGAGCGGCGCTCGATGTTCTTAGCCCCGAGCCGCCGGCGGCGAATCACCCGCTCCGGCAGCTGCCGAACGCAATCCTGACTCCGCACCTTGCCTTCTACTCGCGCGAGTCGGTCGTGGAGCTCCAAACGAAGGCGGCCGAGGAGGTGGCGCGCGCCCTCAAAGGCGAGCCGCCGCGCTCGCCGGTCAACCGCGAAGTCCTCAGCCGCTGAGGCCGGTCGCCGGCGCCGCTACAGCATTTCCGTTTTAGCAGGAATGTTTTCGCCGACATAACTTTTGGCGTTGTCGAAGAAATCGTGTATAACTGCCCCAGATGCGTCCGACTGCTTCGTTCGTCGCTTTTGCAGACTCAGCGATAGATCAGTCCATTTCCGCGCGCTTCGAACAACAGGCAGCGCGGTATCCTCAGCGTCTCGCCGTCGCGACCCCGGAGCGAAACCTCACGTATCAGGAACTCAATCAGCTCGCCAATCGCGTCGCGCGCGCCATCGTGGCGCATCTCGGAGAGGAGGAAGAGCCGGTTGCTCTCCTGCTCGAGCAGGGCGTAGTCCTCATCGCGGCGATCTTGGGAGTTCTCAAGGCGGGAAAGTTCTACGTTGCGCTCGATCCGGCGTTTCCTCACGCGCGGGCGGCGGAGATGCTGGAAGATTCCCAAGCGAAACTGCTCCTCACCAACACAAAGCATCTCTCCCAGTCCCGGCAATTAGCGAAGGCGCAGCAGGTTCTCAACTGTGACGATGTCGACGCCGGTGTCGCGACCGGGAACCTCGACCTGTCGATTTCTCCGGAGACGCGCGCGCTGATGCTGTACACGTCCGGTTCTACCGGACGCCCCAAGGGCGTGCTGCACGACCAGCGCAGCATCCTCGTCGAAATCAGAAATTACACGAACGACTTGCGGATCTGTCCGGAGGACCGCTTGGCGATGTGGCATTCGTGCAGTCTTGCCACTTCCATCCGGAACATCTACAGCGCGCTGCTCAACGGCGCCGCGCTGTTTCCGTACGATCTCAATGCCGAGGGGTTTGCGCCGCTGGCCGAGTGGCTGCGCGATCGTCGCATCACCGTTCTCCACACGTTGCCGACCACCTTTCGTCACTTCCTCGGCACCCTTGCGGCCGATAGCGCGTTTCCAGCGGTGCGTGTATTGCTGCTCGGCGGCGAAGCGATCTACGGCGAGGATGTGAGGCGCTACCAACGTCACTTCCCGGCAGATTGCGTGTTGATGCACTCCATGGGTCCGACCGAAACGTTTATCATCCGGCGCCATTTCATCGACCATGACTGGCGCGGCGGCGACGGGAAAATTCCTGTGGGTTATGCGGTCCCCGACAAGGAGGTTCTGCTGTTGGACGAAACGGGGCGCGAGGTCGGTCCCGGCCAAGTCGGAGAGATCGCGGTCAGAAGCAAGTATCTGGCTCTGGGCTACTGGCGGCGGCCTGAGCTGACCGAAGCCGCCTTCATCCCCGATCCGCGCGGCGGGCAAGAACGGATTTACCTTACGGGCGATTTAGGAACAATGCGCCCCGATGGCTGCTTGATTCACATGGGGCGCAAGGATTTTCAAGTAAAGATTCGCGGCTACAGGGTCGAACCCGGCGAGATTGAAGCGGCGCTGCTTGCGCTTGACTCGATCATAGGGGCCGTAGTCCACCTCCAGGCGGACGATACGGGAGAGCAGCTCCTGATCGCCTGCATCGTTCCCGCCGCGGGCGGGACTCCGACGGTAAGCGAGCTGCGCCGCAAGCTGGCAGAAACCCTGCCGGATTACATGATCCCTTCCGGCTTTGTGTTCCTGGAGAATCTCCCGCTGCTGCCCAACGGCAAGGTCGACCGGCGCGCGCTGCCGGCGCCGGGTCACGGACGCCCCGCGTTGAACGTGGTCTACGTTGCGCCCCGTACTCCCATCGAGTCGGACTTGGCGCGCATCTGGACTGAAGTGCTGGGCCTGAAGGAAGTCGGTATCGATGACAACTTCCTCGAGCTTGGGGGCAACTCCTTGCTCGCTACGCGCATCCTAACACACGTCATTGAGACCTTTCGGGTAAAATTATCCATACGGGCACTTTTGGACATGCCGACGGTAGCGCAAATGGCGGCGTCAATTGCTCTACACCAGGCTACGCAGCCCGATTCCGCCACTGCAGTCCACCCGGTTACAGATGAGAAGATTCCCACAGTCCAAAGATTCACCCGCCGACTGTCAAATCATTCGTAACTATCGCCTCTGAACTTGACGGGCTCTCAGCCAGGTTGTTACACTCCGACCAGAGATTCTCCGGAAAGGGGACGTCTACCATGGCCGAAGCTCATATTTTGCGAATCGATTCGTTGCCGGTGTTCGACCGCGGCAACGGCATACAGACAACGCCCCTCGTCACTAAAGAGATCGGCGCAAAAAACATGACGACGGGGTTAACGCGCTTCCCCGCCGGCGCCAAAGTTCCGCTGCACTCGCATAACTGCGATGAGCAGGTGACGATCCTCGAGGGCGAGGCCGAGGCTGAAGTTGACGGCCGGCGCCACCGCTTGCATCCCTTCGACACGACGCTTGTCCCCGCGAATAAGCCGCACCGTTTTGTCAACGTCGGGGCGACGCCGCTCCTGATCCTGTGGATCTACGGGACGACCGACGTCACGCGAACCTTCACGGAAACCGGCGAAACAGTCGCCCATCTTTCCGAGCGTGATCTCGTCAGTCCGCTGCCTCCCAAGGGGAAATAGGGTGGCGAGCGGGCCAACCGTTCAATACGTTCAAGTCGTTCAAACCGGTCAAGACGTTTTGAACGGAGCCGCGCGAACCGCGGCGGTTGAACCGAGATCGCGTAGCGAGCGATTGAACGATTTAAACAGTTTCATCCCATAATGACCCAAAGTCCATCAACGGCGGGCCGATTCCACGCACCCGAGCTCGAGGCGTTCGTTACGCGCGCCCTCACCGCCGTCGGCTTACCGATGTCGGACGCCGAACCGGTCGCGCGGCTGATGATCCTTGCCGATCTGCGCGGCGCCGACGGCCACGGAATTTTTCGCTTGCCGCAATACGTTCGCCGCATCAAAGCCGGCGGGATGAACTTGAGACCTAACATCCGCGCGGTCCGGGAGACCGAAGCGACGGCGCTCATCGACGGCGACAACGGCATGGGACACCTGGTGATGCGCTTCGCCGCGCGGGCTGCGATCGAGAAGGCGGAACGCGCCGGCGTCGGCTGGGTCGGAGTGCGGCAGGGCAATCACTCGGGGCCCGCCGCCCTCTATGCCATGATGCCTCTCGAACGGGATATGATCGGCATCTACATCGCGGTCGGCAACGCCAACCATTTGCCGCCCTGGGGCGGCGTGGAGCTCTTGCTCAGCACCAACCCGATCGCCTGCGCCATCCCGGCGCTCGAAGAGCCGCCCCTCGTGCTGGACATGGCCACGACGGTCGCGGCCTACGGCAAAGTGAAAATCAAAGCGCAGCGCGGCGAGCCGCTCCCTGAAGGCTGGATGATCGATCCTCACGGCAGATCCTTGACGGATCCGAAGCGCGCCGGGGAAGGTTTCCTGCTCCCGATCGGCGGTTACAAGGGGTACGGTCTGGCGCTCATCTTCGGCTTGCTCGCCGGCACCTTGAACGGCGCCGCGTTCGGCCGCAACGTGATCGACTTCAACAAAGACGATAGGACGCCGACGAATACCGGCCAGTTGATCATCGCGCTCGATATCGCCCGCTTCTCGCCCGTCGAGTCGTTCAAGCGCGGTGTCGATCAAATCATCCGCGAGATGCGGAATTCGAAAAAGATGCCGGGCGTCGAGCGCATCCAGGTGCCGGGCGAGCAGAGTCACGCCACGTGGCGCGAGCGCACCGCGCTCGGCATTCCGCTGAACGACGCGCTCCTCAACGATCTCGAGCGCGTGGCCGGCGAGCTGGGCGTCGAGAAACTCGGACGAACGGCGGGCTAATGCATCCGAAAATCTTTGTCACGCAACCGATCCCGGAGAAAGCACTGGCTCGACTCCGCGAGATCGGAACCGTGG
>DASXRG010000018.1:0-7726 GCA_036506735.1 Binatia bacterium
GCAAAAAATCTGCTCGCCTGAGCGACAACTCCTACCTCCGTAGATACCCGTTCCGGGAATCCAAGAAGGAGGCACCTATGGCAAAGAAGAAAGCCAAGAAGAAAAAGAAAAAATAAAGAGTTTGGATGTGGTGTGGCGGCGGTGAGTTAAAACCCTCCTCATCTCAGGCGATAGGGCGGCCGTTCTGGCTGTCCAAAATGCAAGGCCCTCCGGGTCGCAACCCGGGGGCCTTGTTATTTTCGCGCGCAATTCGCTATCGTCAGCTCATGGAAAAGCGGCTCGGCAATATTTTAGTCGACGTCTCGCCTCCCGAAAAGCCGAAGTTTAAGGCTCCTTTGATTTTGGTTCATGGACTATGGACGTCCAGCCGCTGCTGGCGCTCCTGGGCGACGCATTTCTCCAATCTGGGCTGGGAATGTTGGGCGGTGAACTTCCAAGGAAGATTCGAGAAGAATGCCGAGGAGGTTCTGAAGCGCCTGAGCTTTCCGGATTGCGTGAACGATCTCAAGCAAGTGATCCGCGCGGCCGAGTTTCCGCCCGTGCTGTTGGGTCACGATTTAGGCGGACTGGCGGCATACAAGGCCGTCCAAGAAGAAAAGCTCTCGGCGCTGATTCTGCTTGCCGGTTTAGCGCCGCGTGAGGTGATGCCGGAGCTGCCGCGCGCGCTCAAGCTTTTGCGTTTGAAGTATGCGCCGCTGCTTTTTCTTCGCCGGCCGTTTCCCCTTCAAGAAAAGGATTTCCGTGAAAACTGGCTGAACGCGCTTCCAGCCGACGAACACGCGGAAGCCGTTCGATCTTTGGTCGCCGATTCTCCTCACCTCATCCGCGAGTTTTTCGCCCGCGGCGTACAATTGGGCCCGGGCGCCGTTCACTGCCCGATGCTGATCGCGGGCGGGCGGCAAGATCGCGTCGTGCCGCTCGCGGCGCAGCGCGCGCTGGGCGAACGGATCGAAACGGATTTTCGCGATTACGCCGAACATGGCCACTGGATCATGGGGGAAAGCGACGGCGAAGAAATCACGCGGGATATCCATCGCTGGATAATCCAAAAATCGGGCGAGGAGATCTTAGCGGGCGAAGGAGAGTTGGCATAGCTTTATCGTGCTTCGATCCTTCGGCCACGCCCAGGACCGGCGCGCTCGGGGCGAACGGCTGCGGAAAAAGTCCGCTCAACCTTAGCCTTGCGGGCCCATGGGGGCGGCTTGCTTCCGGCTCGGCGCTCAGATAATTCTTAGAGTGAGGAAACGTCATGCAATCGGTGCGCTTTACGCGGTGCTTAATTCTTTTTCTGCTGCTTTTGCTTTGGCCCGGGCCGAGCTGGGGCCAAAGCGGCCGCGGTCCTGCGGTTAACTACAAACTCGTTCCCAATCTGGAGCCGATGAAGGACAGCTCGCCGACGCCCGATTTTTCTCTGCCTGATCCCGCCGGCAAAAAAGTCTCCTTGAAGAACTTTCGCGGCAAGTTGGTGCTGCTGAATTTCTGGGCCACCTGGTGCGTTCCGTGCCGGGAAGAGATGCCGGCGATGGAGCGGCTGTATCAGCAGTTTAGGAGCAAAGGGTTCACGATCGTCGCCGTGGACGTGAAGGACGACCCCAAGCAAGCGCTCCCTTTCCTCAAGGAACTAAAAATTACCTACCCCGTCATGCTCGATACCGACGGCGAAGTCGGGCTTCTCTACGGAGCCTGGGGACTGCCGGCGACTTATCTGATCGGTCCCAAGGGCGAAGGTCTGGCGCGGCTGTGGGGGCCGGCCGCCTGGGACGGCGCCGGCGCCAAACAGCTCATCCAGGATTTGCTCGACGGCAAGCGATGACCGAGATCAATTTTGTCGTCGCCTTCACTTCGGGGCTGCTTTCGTTTCTCTCTCCCTGCGTGTTGCCGGTGATCCCTTCTTACCTCTCGTTCATCTCCGGCGTATCGCTGGACGAAATGCGCGGCCCGCGGGCCGAGAGCGCCGTCCGGCGTAGGGTCGTGCTCAATTCCCTCGCGTTCATCTTGGGATTCTCCGTCGTTTTTGTATCGCTCGGCGTCTCGGCCAGTTTTTTGGGCGGGCTCTTTGCCGGCTACCGCCGCTTGATTCGGATTGCGGGCGGCGCGCTGATTATTCTGGTGGGCATTTACCTGCTGGGATTTTTCAAAATACCGGCGCTCGACCGTTACTTCCAGATGAATCTGAAAGATAAGCCCGCCGGCTACTTGGGCTCGGCGCTGATCGGGGTTACTTTCGCCGTCGCGTGGATTCCCTGCGTCGGGCCGATTCTGGGCGCGATTCTTACCTGGGCGGCGACGGCGAGTCGGGTCAGCGAGGGCGTGTTTCTTCTGAGCAGCTACGCTGCGGGGCTGGCCGTGCCGTTTTTCTTGAGCGCGCTCGCCGTCAACTCGTTCTTCCAGTTTTCCCAGGCGTTCCATCGCTACGTTAAATACGTTCACGCCGTGGCCGGAGTCCTGCTCGTGATCGTGGGTGTTTTGCTCATGACGGACTATTTCACGCTGCTCAATACCTACGCGATCCGTTGGACGCCGCAGTGGCTGTATAAAAGACTCTAGTCGGCGGAATGCAGTAGGCAGGAAGCAGTAAAGAGAATGTCGGGAGTCTTTGCTGGTTTCCGCTTACTGCATACTGCCTACTGGTTTGACCTGCCCCGGGTGAAATGGTAGTTTTTTAAATTCGGCGCCGCCGGAAAATTTTTCGATCGCGTTCCACAACCGAGATCACCTGGAGAACCCATGGAAGAACACATCCGTTCGCTGCTTGAATCCATCGGCGAAGATCCGAACCGTGAAGGTCTGCGCCGGACTCCGAAACGGGTCGCCGACGCGCTCGCGTTTCTGACGCGCGGCTATCGGATGAACCTGGACGAAGTGATCAACAACGCGGTGTTCTCCGAAGATTACTCGGAGATGATTGTTCAGAAAAACATCGACTTCTATTCTCTCTGCGAGCATCACTTGCTGCCGTTTTTCGGCAAAGCCCACGTCGCTTATCTGCCGCAGCACAAGATTATCGGGGTTTCCAAGCTCGCGCGGCTGGTCGATGTCTTCGCCAGCAGATTGCAGGTGCAAGAGCGGCTGACCAATCAGGTCGCCACGACCTTGATGGAAAAACTCAACCCTCTCGGCGTGGGAGTCGTGATCGAGGCGGAGCACCTTTGCATGAGAATGCGCGGCGTGCAAAAACAAAACTCGCTGATCATCACCAGCACGCTCCTCGGCGCCTTCCGGACGCGGCAAGAGACGCGCAATGAGTTCATGAATCTGATTCGCCCACAAGGCTAGAAGAGGCGGGGATGGAAATAAAATTTCAAGATCAACATCCTGAAAGAATCAAGACAGGGCTCCTGGCGATTCCCATCAAGGAGAAGCGCATCGACGAGCCGGCGATCCGGCGGCTGGACCGCCTGCTGCACGGCGGCCTCGCCGAGCGCATCAAGAAAGTCCAGTTCACCGGCACCGAGGGCAGCTCGCTGCTTTACAGCACCGCGGCGCGGTTGCCGGCGCCGAATCTCTTGCTGATCGGCCTGGGCAAAGCCGAGGAGATCAACGCCGACTCGTGGAGAAAAGCCGGGGGGCGCGCGCGCAAAGAGGCCGCGACGCTCGGCGCGGAAGACGCGGCTTTTTTCTTTGCGCCGGAAAAAGAGGCGGAGCTTGCCGCCGGCGCCGTCGTCGAAGGCGTGCTGCTCGCCTCTTATCAGTTCAATAAATATCGCTCGGAGCGCAAGCCGCCGGCCGCGTTGCGGTCTCTCATCTTGTTCCGGCCCGGCCTCAGCAGGAGCAGCGGCATGGCCCGCGCGGTGAAACTCGCGCTCGCCGTCGCTCCCGGCGTGTCGCTCGCGCGCGATCTTGTGAACGAGCCGCCGTCGGTCGCCACCGCGCGCTTTCTGGGCGCGCAGGCCAAGCGCCATTGCCGCGGCCGCGGCTTGAAGGTCGAGGTGTGGAACAAAAAAAAAATCGCGGCGATGAATCTGGCTGGCCTTCTCGCGGTCAATCGCGGCAGTATCGAGGAGCCGCGCTTCATCGTGATTCGCTACCGGCCCGCGGGCAAGGCGAGAAAAAAAGTCGCCCTCATCGGCAAGGGGATCACCTTCGACTCGGGCGGCCTGTCGCTCAAGCCGTCAAAGTCGATGGAGACGATGAAGCTCGATATGGCCGGCGGCGCGGCGATCATCGGCGCCATGAGCCGGCTGCCCGAGCTTCAATTTCCGGTGGAGGTCACCGGTTACATTCCGACGACGGACAATCTGCCGGGCGGAAACGCGCAAAAACCGGGCGACATCATCCGCTATTTGAACGGCAAGACCATCGAGGTGCTCAACACCGACGCCGAAGGAAGATTGATTCTGGCCGACGGCCTGGCTCTGGCGGCCAAGGAAAAACCCGATTACATGATCAACCTGGCGACCTTGACCGGCGCGTGCATGGTCGCCCTGGGAACGGAAGTGGCGGGAATTTTCAGCAACAACCAGCCGCTCGCCGATGCGCTGATCCGCTGCGGCAAGGAAGCGGGGGAAAAGCTCTGGCAGCTCCCTCTGGTCAAAGAATATCGCGACGAGATCAAGAGCAGCGTCGCGGATATGAAAAACATCGGCGGCTCCTACGGCGGCGCGATTACCGCGGCGCTCATTCTGCACGAGTTTGTCGACGGCGTGCCGTGGGCGCATCTCGATATCGCGGGTCCGGCGTTCGCCGAAAAAGATATGCTCACTTCTCCGAAGGGTGGAACGGGATTCGGCGTGCGGACGCTGCTCAGATTTCTATCCACCTTGTAGAAAGGATGATTCATGGCGAAGGTCACCGAAGTCAGCGACGCCAGCTTCGAAACGGAAGTGCTTAAATGCAATCTGCCCGTGCTGATCGATTTTTGGGCGCCGTGGTGCGGGCCGTGCAAGACGATCGCGCCGGTGGTCGAGGAATTGGCGGCGGAATACGACGGCAAGCTCAAGGTCGCCAAGATGAACGTGGATGACAATCCCGTCACGCCGTCGCGCTACGGCGTGCGCGGAATTCCCAATCTCCTCATCCTTAAAGGCGGTGCGGTGAAAGAGCAGATTGTCGGCGTCGCCCCCAAGGCGAAGCTCGTCCAGGCGATCGACAATGTGCTTTCCTAGTGAGCAGTGAGAAGTGAGGAGTGAGCAGTTCAGAGTTTCGTGCTGAAACCCAATCTTTCTGCTCACTGCTCACTGCTCACTCCTCACTTTTTAGAACGTAAACCGTCGCATGCTCACGTTGATCAACAACCCCATCGCTACCATCATCGAGACCATCGACGAGCCGCCGTAGCTCAACAGCGGCAGCGGAATTCCCACCACGGGCATGAGGCCCGTCACCATCGCGACGTTGATCACCACGTGCCAGAAGAAAATGCTCAGCACGCCGAACGCGAGCAGCGCGCCGATCCGGTCTTTGGCGCGCGCGACGATTTTCAGCGCGACGATCATCAGCGCTAGATAAAGCGCCAGCAGAATCAAGCAACCGATAAAACCCCACTCCTCGGCGAAAACCGCGAAGATAAAATCCGTGTGCTGCGCCGGCAGAAAATCGAGCCGGTTCTGCGTTCCCATCAGATAGCCTTTGCCGAAAAATCGGCCGGAGCCGACGGCGATCTTGGATTGAATCACGTGGTAACCCGCGCCCAGCGGGTCGAGATCCGGATTCAAAAAAGTCCAGATGCGGTTGCGTTGGTAAGGTTTGAGAAAGTGGTAGGCGATCGGCATGAAGGTCAAGCCGGCGGCGGCGAGACCGAGAAGCGAGCGCAGCCTGAGTCCGCCCATCAGGATCATGCTGAAGAAGACGACGACGAGAATCACGGCGGTGCCGAGGTCGGGTTGGATCAAGGTCAGGACGATGAGCGGAGCGGCCAACGCGAACGGCATCGATAGGTCGCGCAAGCGGTAGCCGCCCGGCGGCTCGTCGTACTGAAGAAATTTAGTCAGCGCGACGACGATCGCCAGCTTGGCGAGTTCCGACGGCTGCAGGGTAAAAAATCCCAGATGAATCCAGCGCTGCGAGCCGCCGCCCGAATGACCGACGAAAAAGACGATCGCCAGCAGAACGAGAACCACGCCGTAAACCGGATAAGCGATGCGGTCCACGCGATGGTAGTCGAACGTCGCGGCGGCGATCATCGCGCCGATGCCGATCAGAAACCAATAGAATTGTTTCGAGGCGAGCCCGCTCGCCCGATGTTCGGTCACGCTGTAAGTCGCGCTGTAGATCGTGAGAATGCCGAGGAAGATCAGCCCGACGGCGATGCCGAGAAGCGTCCAGTCGAAATGGGAGACGAGCCGGCGGTCAATTAACACGCGTTTCTCCCTGGCGTCCGGCCAGGTTTTCCTTGGGCGGCGGAGTCTCGCCGCGCACCGCGAGATACTTCTCGATCACTTTCTTCGCCAGCGGCGCCGCCGCCGAGCCGCCGTGACCGCCGTGCTCGACGATGACCACGACCGCGATCTCGGGCTTATCCGCGGGCGCGTACGAGACGAACCAGGCGTGGTCTCGAATCAGATAGGCGAGGTTTTCGCTCTTGATCGTGTTGCCGCGCATTTCGGCGACCTGAGCCGTCCCGGTCTTGCCGGCGATCTGCGTGACCTGAGACTTCGCCGCGCCGCCGGTTCCTTCGCCGCTGTTGACGACGTCGGCGAGCGCTTTGCGCACCTGCTCCAGAGTACCTTCCTTGAAGGTGATCGAGCTGATCTCTTCAGGTTCGTACTCGCGGATCACCGTGCCGTCCAGCGACTCGACCTTGCGCACGAACCACGGCCGGTAGAGCGTGCCGCCGTTGGCGACCGTCGCCATCATATTGGCCATCTGGAGCGGCGTGACGGTGACGTAGCCCTGGCCGATCGCAATCGACGGCGTCTCGCCGGGAAACCAGGGTTGGCCGTAGCGTTTTTTCTTCCACTCGGAATCGGGAATGAGGCCGGACTTCTCGTCGTCCAGGTCGATGCCGGTTTTCGCGCCGAGCCCCAAGGCGCGCGCGTAGTGGGCGATTTTATCGACGCCCAGCCGCTGGCCGACCTGATAGAAATAGACGTCGCACGACTGGACGATGCCGCGATGCAGGTCGACCGAGCCGTGGCCTTCCTTTTTCCAATCGCGAAACACCCGGTTGCCGAAAGCCATCGAGCCGGCGCAGCCGAGATGCGTGTCCGGCTGGACCGCGCCCTCTTCGAGAGCGGCGATGGCCAGAACGATCTTGAACGTCGAGCCGGGCGGATATTGGCCGTGGATCGCCCGGTTGTTGAGCGGATGGAGCCGGTCGGTCATGAGGTTGCGCCACTCTTGGGCGGTCACGCCGCGGGCGAAGACGTTGGGATCGAACGCCGGCGTGCTGGCCATCGCGAGCACCGCGCCGTTGCTCACGTCGAGCGCGACGATCGCGCCTTCCTTTCCTTGCAACGCCTCATAGGCGGTTTGCTGGACGTCCTTGTCGAGGGTCAGAATAACATTATGGCCCGGCACGTCTTCGACTTCGTGCAGCACTCGGACGCGCCGCCCGAGCGCGTCCACTTCCACCTGCTGCCCGCCGCTTTGGCCGCGGAGAAATTCTTCCCAGCGCCGCTCCAGGCCGAACTGTCCGATCTCGTCGCCCATGCTGTAACCGTTGGCCTTCTGCGTCTTCAACTGCCGCGGCCCGATCTCGCTCAAGTAGCCCAACAGATGGGCCGCCATGCCGCTCTCGACGTAGCTCCGCCGTGGGCGGGTTCTGAGAGTGACGCCGGGCAGATCG
>DASXRG010000019.1:0-18080 GCA_036506735.1 Binatia bacterium
TGGAGCACGCCGCTCGATCCGCGCATGCCGCCCGACAAGCGGGAGAGCCGCGACCACACGAACAGCCGCGCGGTGTTCTACGCCGTCAGGCCGTTTCCCTGGCGCGACAAGTTTCCCAAGGTCAGCCGCTCCAGCCGCGAGCTGCGCGAGAAGACGATCGCGAAGTTCAAGGATATCATCCCGTTTCCGAAAGTTTGAAAAGGACTGAGTGCGGCATGGCGCAAAAACAATCAGTCGACGAACTCAGAAAAAAAGTCGCGCTCTCGTGCCGCATCGTCGGCACCCAGGGACTCACGCGCGGCATGCTCGGCCACGTGAGCGCCCGGATTCCGGGCACCGACCGCGTGCTGATCAAAGGCAAGGGCCCCGACGAGGAGGCGGTCGAGTTCGCCGCGGAGCGCGACGTCATCACGGTCGATCTCGAAGGGCGGGTGATCCAAGCCCGCAAGGGATTGGAAGCGCCGAACGAAACCGCGATGCATCTCATTATCTATCGCCAGCGTCCCGAAGTGATGAGCGTCATCCACACCCATCCGGACTGGATCGTCGCCCTCACGGCGTGCGCAAAGCCGCTGATTCCCATGTATGCGGCGTACAGTCCGCCGGGGATGAAACTCGTGCTGGACGGAATTCCGATTTATCCGCGCAGCGTGACGATCGTCAACCGCGAGCTGGCCGAAGATTTCATGAGTGTGATGCGTGAGAAAAAAGCCTGTCTTCTCATCGGTCACGGTATGACGGTCGCCGGCGGCAGCGTGGAGGAGGCGACGGTCACGAGCCTTAACTTGTACGAACTCGCGCGCATTCACGGGATGGCGTACTCGATCGGCCAACCCAGGCCGATTCCGGAAGCGGACGTTTTCGAGTATCAGAAGAGGGCGGAGCGCCGCGAAGGGCCGTTTCGCGAGTCGTCCTTGCGCTTCCAGTCCGACTGGCGCTATCACGTCAAGCTGCTGAAAAAACGCGGCGGCTAGTCGTCGCCAGCGTCGCAGGATGAAGGAGGGGGGTAGTCATGGTTTCCGATGAGGCAGCGGCGCAATCGACGGCGACGGTGGAAGAGCGTTCTCCTTTGAAGTCCGCCTATCGTTTTTTCGCCTATTTCGGCTTGTTCTCAATTTTCGGATCGGTGCTCTACGGCTTCCAGTACGACCCCGCCGCGCCGGCCGGAAACTTCGGCTACAATCTGCTGCTCTACGTCGTGTTCATTGCGCCCCACCTGGTCATGACGCGATCTTGGTTCAAGCAGGCGCTGTGGGGCAACCCGGCGGGATCGCCCGCGGAGCGGCGGATTTATATCACGATCACCGTGGTGATGTGGCTTACGATCTTCATCCTGCACGAGCCGGTTCCCGGCGCTGCGCTGGAACCGGTCGGTTGGATTCGCTTCGTCGGGGTAGTTTTATTTCTCTGGATGTTTTTTAAATTCTTCGAAGGCGCGACGACCGAGATCATCGACGGTTTGCTCGGCGTGCCGGGCGCGGTCAGCGCTTATTCGCACGGGCCGGAGACGCCGCTCTTCACCGAAGGCGGTTACGCCGAGGTGCGCCATCCGCAGTACCGGGCCTTCATCTCCGCGGCCGCGGCCTCTCTGCTCATCCATCCGAACATGGGCCAGTTTTTCTGGGCGCTGCTTCTGTCGGCGACGTTTGTCGCGTTTATCCCGGTCGAAGAGGCGCAGCTCCTGCGCGCGCGGGGCGACGACTATCGACGGTACACGGAGCGGACGCCATGGCGACTATTTAGAGGAATTTGGTAAAAATCCGAATCGATAGGAAAGAAAAGTCGGTGTCCGAGAGAATAGTTTCTATCAGAGCCTCTTTCCCGACCCGGAAGAGTTGCGCGGCATCAAAGCGCCGCTGTTATGTCATTACGGCACCGAAGACCACAACACGACGAAAACCGAGATTCACATGTTTCGCGATACGTTGGATCGCTACGGCAAGCAATACGAGATCCACATGTACAAAGGCGCCCGGCACGCCTTTCTCAACAATCCACAGGGAAAGAATGAGGCGAACCGGCACGCGGCCGACGAGTCGGTTGCGAAAACCCGCAAGTGGCTCCGCAAAGTCCTCGCCTGAGCGATATCACTTTCCGTTGTCGATCAACGGCAGGAGCCCGGCGAGATTCTGTACGCGAGGAAAGGAGTTCGATTTGATCCGGGCCTTGCGGTCGAGCAGCACGCCCGTCAGTCCCGCGTTCGTGGCGCCCGCGGCGTCTTTGTCCGGGCTGTCCCCGACGTGGATCGCTTCCTCCGCTTTGGCCCCGTGTAGCGCCAGCGCTTGGTGAAATATCTCGCGTGCCGGTTTGGCGTAGCCGGTGCGGCTCGATATCACGATCGATTCGAAGCTTGACGAAACGCCGAGCCCATTCAAGATATCCAAAAGACGCGAATCGAAATTCGAGATCACGGCGAGGCTCAAGCCGCGCCGCTTGAGCGCGGCGAGCGTTTCCGCTGTTTCCGGAAAAAGCGACCAGGAATCCGCCCTCGCGAAGTAAGCGAACAGCTCGGTGAAATAGTCGTCGAAGCGGGAAAACGCTCCATGGGGCTCGAAGACCCTGCGCACGACCTCTTCCCACCAGGCGCGCTCCAGGTTTTGAATTTCTTTGTCGGCGGCTTGGGGGAAGGCGAGCGGCGGCGCCGACGAGAAACAAGCGTGAAAGCGCCTGGCTACGTCGGCGCCGGAAACATTCATGCCGTAGTTTTTCGCCAAGAGCGCGTAGCTCTGTCCGATCGGCCGCACGGGTCTCATGAGTGTCCCCGCGGCGTCGAAAAAAACGGTTTTGAACGGCATAAAAAGGCGAGCGGCGGAAGGCGGCACCGAGCACGGAAAATTTTCTTCCTCGCGACTGGCGCCTCGTGCCTCTCGCCTCGTTGCAACTCGGTTATCTTCCATTATAATGACATTCGATGCAAAGCAAGGATGCGCTGCTGATTGTCGACGTGCAGAACGATTTCTGTCCGGGCGGCGCGCTCGCGGTGCGAGACGGAGACCAGGTCGTCCCGGCGCTCAACCGTTATATCGATAGCTTCAAAAAAGCGCGGCTGCCGATTTTCGCCACGCGCGATTGGCATCCGGAAAGGACCAAGCACTTCAAAGCCTACGGGGGAGTCTGGCCGCCGCACTGCATTCAGGACACCAAGGGCGCGGAGTTTCGGCCGGACCTGCGGCTGGCTCCGGACGCCGTAGTCGTTTCGAAGGGGATGGGCGCGGATGAAGACAGCTATTCCGGATTCGACGGCAAGGACGAGCCGGGCGCCGGACTCGCGGACCTTTTGCGCGCGCGCGGCGTCGAGCGGATTTTTGTCGGGGGCCTGGCTACGGACTATTGCGTGAAGCACACGGTTCTCGACGGACTGAAGCAGGGATTCAAAGCCGTTTTTCTCGAAGACGCGGCGCGCGGCGTGAATCTCCAGCCGGGCGATTCAGAGCGAGCGGTCGAAGAAATGTTGCGGGCCGGCGCGGAGAAAATGAGCGGTGTGGCAGAGCTTCTGCGCAGTTAATCAGGTCGAGCGGCGATTCTTCGCGCCGGGCAGCGCGATCTGGCGCGTGGACCGCGAGATGGCCCTGTTGTTGGGCGGCGGAAGGGCGCTGCTGATGCAGATCGCGCATCCGAAAGTCGCCGCGGGCGTGGCCGATCACAGCCGCTTCATGACCCATCCACTGGCCCGTCTGGCGCAGACCATGGACACGATGTGGTCGATCGTCTTCGACGATCTGCCGCGCGCGCAAGCCTCGCTCGATCGGATCGAGAACATCCACCTTCGGGTTCAGGGCACGGTCGAACAATTTCCGGCCGGAGCGCGTTATCGCGCCCAGGACCCCGATCTGCTGCTTTGGGTGCACGCGACTTTAATCGATTCGGCTTTGGTGACCTACGGCCTTTTCGTCAAACCGCTTTCGGTAGACGAGCAGCGCCAGTATTATCAGGAGAGCAAAAAACTCGGCGTCTTGTTAGGCGTGCCGGAGACGAAGCTGCCCGAATCGTTGGAGGACTTCGGCGCGTATATGCGAGAGATGATTGAATCCGACGCGACCGCCGTGGGCTCGACGGCGCGCGCTTTGAGCCAAGCGATTCTGCATCCCAGGCCGTGGCTTTTGAAGCCCTTCGCGCCTTTGTCGGCTTTGATCACGGCCGGCCTGCTGCCGCCGAAGCTGCGCCAGGCTTACGGGCTCTCGTGGAGTGGGAGAAGAGAGCGGACGTTGCGTCTGGTGGCCGGTTCGGCGCGCATGGCGCTTCCTTTAGTCCCTTCGATTATCCGCGTCGCGCCGCACGCGCGCGCTGCGGAGAGGGGGCGCTACGCGATCTCAGATGACAAATCTCAGGTCTCGAATCAATGCTAAGTCTGCGAGTTGCGGCGCACACAGTTTTACTACTGGTCCGGAATAACCAATAACTGGCAACAATTGACGAGAATGGCTGCGCAGAACGATTTTTTCCAAGAGCTCGAGACCGCCGAGAGAGCCGCGCGGGAGGCCGGCGCGATCATCATGGGCTATTACGGCAAGGAGTACCGGATAGAAGAAAAGAGCAAGAACAATCCGGTCACGGTCGCCGACCTCGAAGCGAACGTCAAGATTCAAGAAATTCTTTTGGGCCGCTATCCCGCCGACGGCTGGCTCTCGGAGGAGAGCAAGGACGATCTCGTGAGGCTCAAGACGCCGCGCGTTTGGATCATAGATCCGATCGACGGCACGAGAGAGTTCATCGAGAAAATCCCCCAGTTCACGGTTTCCATCGGTCTGGCCGTGGAAGGCCGGCCGGCGGTCGGCGTTGTCTACAATCCGGCGCAGGCGAAGCTCTACAAGGCGGCCAAGGGTTTCGGAGCGGCGCTCAACGACAGCCCGATCCGCGTAACGCCGCGCGCAAAAGTCGAAGGCGCTGCGCTCATCGTCAGCCGCTCCGAGCCGCGCAAGCGATTTCAACCTTTCGCTGAAATATGCCACGTTCAGCCGGTCGGCAGCATCGCGTTTCGCCTGGCGCTGATCGGGGGAGGCGAAGGGGACGCCATGCTCACGTTCCGCGCGCTGCACGAATGGGACGTCTGCGGTGGCGTGGCCGTGGTCGAAGGCGCGGGCGGAGTCGTCATCGACGGCCAGGGCAACCCGATCACTTTCAACCGGCAGGACAGCCTGTGCCGCGGCATGGTCGCCGCGAATCCGACCTTGGCCAAGTCGCTTCACGGCATGCTGGCCAAGTCGCTCGCCGAGAATTTTTGATCCTCATGAGCCGGTGCATTTACTGCCAAGACCGGAGCGGCCTCTGGTCGAAGATATGCGGCGATTGCAAAAAGCTCCTCACGCGCGTGAAAGAGTTGAGGGGTAAGGTCGGCTATGGGGAATTTTTGGACGGTTTGGAGCAAACGGGTGTGCCGAAAGAAAAGATCGTCGTCTTCCTCAAGTCCGACCCGGAAGGCAAGGGCAGCGTGCAGGATCAAGTTACGGCGGAGATGACCAGCGAGCTGATGCAAGTGATGGGACTCAAAGGGAGCCAGAGCGCGGAAAACGTAAAGCACATTCGCAAGTCGCTTGAAAAAGAAACGAAGTAGTCCGTTCGTTTCGTATGGAACTCACGATCTATCTCTCGGCCCTGTTTCTGGCGGTCTATCTCGCCGGCTTGAGCGCGCGCAAATTCCTTTTCCATCGCGCCAAGACGCGAATGGAACAGGAGAGCAAATCGGCGGGCCGGGTGATCGCGCGGGTCGATGAGATGGGGCCGGGATCGGTCAAGAAATTTTGGCTGATCTGCCGGAAGTACCGAATCGACGGCTTTCTCGTCAATTACCAGGGCGATTTCCGCGCCTATGTGAACCGCTGCCGGCACATGACGACGCCGCTTGATTTCGTGCGCTATCAGTTTTTTACCGACGACGGCCGGCACCTGATCTGCATGACTCACGGAGCGCTCTACGATCCGAAGTCGGGCGTTTGCATCGAGGGACCTTGCAAGGGACTGTCGCTTTACCCGCTGCCGGTGACGATAGACGGCGAGGAGGTTCTGGTCGGCTGTCCGCCGGGCGAGCTGGCGCTAGTGGCCGATCTGTGAGATGAACGCGCAGAAAAAAAGAGGCAGGCGGAAACTTGTGGCCCGGATCGGCGAGATCGATCAGGGAGCGACGAAAAAATTTCATCTGAAATGCGGCGGCAGTACGGTCGAGGCGATGCTGGTAAGCTACGAAGGCAATCTCTACGCTTACGTCAACCGCTGCCGCCATATTTCGCTTACGATGGACTGGGTGGACAATCATTTCTTCACCGAAGACAAGCGCTATCTGATCTGCGCCAACCACGGCGCGACGTACGAGCCCACCAGCGGAGAGTGCGTTTGGGGGCCGTGTTTCGGCGCTTTTCTTAAGCCCGTGCCGCTGGAAATCGATCAGGGAAAAATCTTTGCTTTCTGTCCCGACGATCCGGAAGATTGACGATAGAGCGGAATGCCAGGAGGGAGTGGACGCGATGAGCGACTGTCTTTTCTGCGGTATCATCGAAGGCAAGATCAAGGGCGACGTTGTCTACCGCGACAATTCCGTCGTGGCGTTCAAGGACGTCAACCCCAGGGCGCCGGTTCATATTTTGATCGTGCCGATCAAGCATATTGCGACCGTGCTCGACCTTCAGCAGGAAGACCGGGAGCTGATCGGCGAAATATTCGCCGTTGCGAACCGACTCGCCGAGCAACAGGGAATCGCCAAAGACGGCTTCCGCGTCGTCGTCAATTGCGGCCCAGGCGCGGGGCAGACGGTCTTCCACATTCATTTTCATCTTCTCGGCGGCCGTCATTTAGCGTGGCCTCCGGGATGAACAAATTTTAGATTTTCGATTCAATCCAAAATCCAAAATCTAAAATCGAAAATGGGGTAGGGGTTTTTACAAGGAGGAAGGGTAAATGGCGACGGTTGAGTGGCGCAGCCCGGCCAACGAAATGGCCGTGCGGCAGTTCGAGATTGCCGCGGAGAAGGTCAATCTCGATAAGAACGTGGCGGCGAGATTGCGCCGGCCCGATCGCGCTTTGATCGTCAGCGTGCCGGCTCGAATGGACGACGGCAGCGTCCACGTCTTTACCGGCTATCGGGTGCAGCACAACGATGTGCTCGGTCCGTTCAAAGGCGGCATCCGTTACCATCCGGAAGTGAATTTAGGCGAAGTGTCGGCGCTGGCGATGTGGATGACCTGGAAATGCGCGCTCGCCGGCCTGCCGTTGGGCGGGGCTAAGGGAGGCGTCGCTTGCGACCCGACGCAGCTCTCGCGCAAGGAGCTGCAGGGAATGACGCGCCGCTACACCGCCGAGATCATCAATTTCATCGGCCCCGAGGTCGACGTTCCCGCGCCCGATATGGGCACCGACGAGCAGGTGATGGCCTGGGTCATGGACACCTACAGCCAACATAAAGGGCACGCGGTTCCCGGCGTCGTTACCGGCAAGCCGGTCGCGATCGGCGGGACGCAAGGACGGCGAGAAGCGACCGGCCGCGGCGTGGTCTACACGATCATCGAGGCGGCGAAGCATCTGGGCATGGATCTCCGCGGCTGCACGGCCGCGGTTCAAGGCTTCGGCAACGTCGGTTCGGTCGTGGCGAAAGAGCTGGCGGACGTCGGCGTTAAGGTTGTCGCCATCTCGGATCGAACCGGCGGCGTTTACGATCCCAAGGGGCTGCCGATCGAGCGCGTCATCGAATACGTGACGAAAAAATCCAAGAATTTCACCTTGGAAGGTTGCGGCTTCGGCGCGCCGGTCAGCAACGCCGATCTGCTGGAGCTCAAGTGCGATATTCTCGTACCGGCGGCGTTGGGCATGCAGATCACCGGCAGCAACGCCGCCCGGTTGAAATGTCAGATTCTCGCCGAAGGCGCGAACGGCCCGACGACTCTCGAGGCCGACGAAATCTTGAAACAGAAAGAGATTTTCGTGATCCCCGACATTCTCGCCAACGCCGGCGGCGTGATCGTTTCCTATTTCGAGTGGGTGCAGGATCTGCAGAATTTTTTCTGGACCGAGGAAGAGGTCAACAAAAGATTGCGAGAGATTCTGACGCGCGCCTTCTACGAGGTGCTCGACATGAGCCGGAAAGAGAAGGCGGACATGCGTCTGGCGGCGTTGATGATCGGCGTCAATCGGGTGTCCCGTGCCATGCTCTGGCGCGGCCTTTATGCCTGACGGCCGATGCCCGTGGGGATCTCACATGGCAAATCTCAAATTTCAGATCTAAGATTTGAAATCTGAGATGATCTGAGATTTGAAATTCCGAGCGTAGCGAGGACGCGCGCGTTCCTTGACCCGGACGGCGATTTGTTGGATTAAAGAAAAGGAGAGGAATAGAACACATGATCCAAGCGACGCAACTGAGACCCGGGATGATCATCATCTACGAGGGCGATCTCTATCGGGTGACGGCGATACACCATCTGACGCCGGGCAACAAGCGCGGCTTCATGCAGACCAAGATGAAAAGCCTCAAGACCGGCGTGGGGACGGAGAAGAAGTTCCGCTCGGAAGATCGCCTGGAGCAAGCGACGTTGGACACCCGCGGGATGCAATATTTATACGCGGAAGGCGACCTGCATACTTTCATGGACACGGAAAATTACGAGCAGATCGCGCTGCCGGCCGGGGAGATCGGCGACCTCTTGTACTACTTGCTGCCCAATCAGGTGGTGGAGATCGAATTCTTCGACGGCAAACCGGTCGGAATCAGTCCGCCTTCCACGGTGGATCTCGAAGTCGTAGACACCGAGCCGAGCCTCAAGGGCGCCACGGCCAGCGCGTCGTACAAGCCGGCCAAGCTCGAGACCGGGGTGACCGTTCAGGTGCCGCCGTTCATTCAGGTGGGAGACCGCGTTCGGGTCGATCCATCGGAAGGGACTTACCTGGAAAGAATCAAGTAGGCGGTACGAAGTAGACTGCAAGCAACCGGCATTGCTCATTTCTCACTATTTACTAACTTTGTCCACACCTCTTTGACTTGCTTTTTGAGATCCTCCAAATCACCGTCGTTCTCGATGACGAAATCGGCCAGCGCCCGTTTTTCCCTCAACGGCATTTGGGCTTTGAGGTGTTGTTCGATTTCCGCTTCGCTCAGTCGGTCCCTGCCCCTCAGTCTTGCCCTTTGGGTGGCGTCGTCGCATGCCACGAGTACTACGGGACGAAGCCACGCGTGCGCCTCGTTTTCGAAAAGCAGCGGCGCTTCATAGATGACGATCGCCGAACCTTTGGCCGCCAGTTCCTGCGCTCGCGCCTGGGCGAGGGCGCGAATACGCGGATGGGTAATCGAGTCGAGCCGCTTTCTGGCCTCGCTGTCTTCGAAAATAATCTTGCGCAATCTTTCCCGGTCGATGGTCCGATCCGGGCGCAGGATCTCCGGGCCGAAAGCGGCCACGACTTCTTTCCAGGCCTCCTTGCCCGGCTGCACGATCACGCGGGCGAGATCGTCCGCGTTGATGATTTTCGCGCCCAGCTCGCGCAACATGGTCGCGACGGTGCTTTTTCCGGAAGCGATTCCACCGGTCAATCCAACGAGCTTCACGGTTCACTAATGGCAGAAACAACCAAGCGTTGCAAGAAACCTCTTTATTCGCCGGGGAAGGTGCGCTAAGAAAGTTATCTCCGTGGAATATCGCAGCCTGGCCGAGATGTTTTTGTCGCAGGCGGAACGCTATGGCGACCGCGTTCTTTACCGTTTTGCGATGGATGGGACGTGGAAAACGATGTCGTGGCGCGAGGCGCGCGCGTGTGTGCGCGACATCGCCTTGGGCCTCATCTCGCTCGGCGTGAGCAAGGGCAATCGGGTCGCGATTTTTTCCGCCAATCGCGTCGAATGGAGCTTGATCGACTGGGCGAACATCTGTATCGGCGCTTTGACGGTTCCGGTCTATTCCTCCAGCACCGCCTCGCAACTATGCCACGTCCTCGACCACTCGGGCGCGACCGTGCTGTTCGTCGATTCGGCGGAAAAACTAAAAAAATCCGCTTTTTCCGGCGCATCGTCCGCAGTCGGGCGGATCGTCATAATCGAGGGCGCCGCGCCGGCCGATCTTTCCGCTCGCTTTCCTCCCGTGATTTCGCTCGCCGAGCTGGGACGGCTCGGACGAGACTATGGCCGCGAACACGGCGACTGGTTCGAACGCCGCGCCGAATCTCTCGGTCCCGACGACGACCTCACGATCATTTACACCTCCGGCACCACCGGCGAGCCCAAGGGGGTGCTCACGACCCACGGCCACTATCTTTTCATCCTCGAAGCGGCCGCGACGGCGCTCGAATGCTGCGAGGATGACGTGACTCTGCAGTTTTTGCCTTTTGCCCATTCGTTTGGCCGCCTCGAGCATTTCTTCATCGTCGCGCAAGGCTTGAGCTGCGGCTTTGCCCGCTCGCTCGAGACGATCCCTAGGGACCTGTTGGCGATCCGGCCGACGATTCTCATCTCCATCCCCCGCATCTACGAGAATGCCTACCAGAAGGTCCGGTCCCGGGTCGAGGCGGGCAACCGCTTGCGCCGGGCGGTCTTCCATTGGGCGGCTTCCGTGGGCGCGCGCTGGAGCCGCCGCGAGCGACAGCACGAAAAAATCTCCGTGCCGCTGCGCGTGGCGCATCAGCTCGCGCACCGGCTGGTGTTTGCGCAGATCCAGACGGCCTTCGGCGGCAGGCTCCGGCTCGCGATCTCAGGGGGCGCGGCGCTGGCGCCCGAGATCGCGGAATTTTTTCACTCGGTCGGCGTGCTGATTTTGCAAGGCTACGGACTGACCGAGTCGGCCACCGTATCGCACGTGAACCGGCCGTCGCGCTACAAGTTCGATACGGTCGGGTTGCCGCTGCCGGGCGTCGAGTGCCGCACCGCGGCGGACGGCGAGATTCTGCTGCGCGGCCGGAATATCATGAAAGGCTATTACCAAGATCCAACAAGCGCCGGCGAGGCGGTCGACGAAGAGAGCTGGCTGCACACCGGAGACATCGGCGAGATCGACGGCGACGGCTTTTTGCGCATCACCGACCGCAAGAAGGATCTCATCGTGACTTCGGGCGGGAAAAAAGTCGCGCCGCAGATGATCGAAAACCTGCTCAAGGCCGATCCGTTGATCGGCGAAGCGATGGTGCTGGGAGACGGCGAGCGGCACCTGATCGCGCTGGTTACGCTCGACCGGGACCGGGTGCTGGAATGGGCGAAGAAGGAAGGGTTGGAGATCGGCGCCGAAGAGGAGATCGCCTCCCATCCACGCGTGACGGCGCTGATCAAAGAAAGAATTCGTGCAGCCAACAAACAACTCGCCGCCTTCGAAGCCGTCAGGAACTTCCGTATCCTGCCGCGCGGTTTCTCCATGGAAAACGCCGAAGTGACGCCGACCCTCAAACTAAGGCGCCAGATCATCGTGGAGCGCTACAAGGATATCATCGACGAGATGGCTCGCAGACCTCGCTTCGATGCGGAGGAATAGCCGCCTCCATTCCCGCTCCCTTGACACACCGGGGGCGATCCGCTAGCTTTTCCAACATTCCCGCAAAGAAAACTCAAGGAGGACAACCGAGATGAGAACCAACGGATGGGTTTTGTGGCTCGCACTATTCGCGTTCGTGGCGGCCGGCAGCTTCGTGTCGGTGTCGGGTCGGTGGGGGAGCTTGAACCATTCCCTGGCTCAAGCTCAAGACGACGTAGAATCGAAAAAGATCGTTCCCTATGTTCCCACCCCGCAGGAAGTGGTCGATCGGATGTTGGAGCTGGTGCAGGTAAAGAAAGGCGATGTCGTCTATGACCTGGGCTCCGGCGATGGGCGCATCGTCGTCACCGCGGCCAAGAAGTACGGCGTCAAGGCGATCGGCTATGAGATCGACCCGCAGCGGATCAAAGAGTCGCACGAGAACATCAAAAAAGCCGGCGTGGAAAAACTGGTCGAGATCAAGCAGCAGGACATCAGGACGGTCGATCTATCGGGCGCGTCGGTGCTGACGATGTACCTTCTCCCGGAAGTCAACATGATGCTGCGGCCGAACATCTGGAGTCAGATGAAGCCCGGATCGCGGGTCGTTTCCCACGACTTCGACATGGGAGACTGGAAGCCGGTCAAGACCGAACACATCAAGGACTCTTCGGGCTGGGATCACACGCTGTACTTCTGGCGCGTGGAAGCGAAGAAGTAACCGGCATTCTTAATCTGATCCGTGCTTCGACACGCTCAGCACGAACGGCCTCTATTTCGTAAGCTCCCAACGTAGCCGGTCACCGAGCTTGTCGAAGGGTCTCCCTACCTTTTAGCAGTCTGCAACACGCGTATGACGCCTGCGGTGGAGTTCTCGGTGAATGCGGCGATCGGTTTGCCGCATCACGAAGAGCCCGTCGCCGGCGCCAAGCACAATAGCGACCAGCGCGCCTACGGTCAGCCGATCCGCCGGGGTATGGAGGCCTTCCATTCCGACGTAGGTCGTAAGAATGGCGGCGGCCATCATGAAAACGAGGAGCACGCCGCGAAACAACCAACGCTCGACGAGAAGTTTTTCCAGCGCGTCGTCTCCAAGCGCCGACCATTTCTCATCGTCCACGATATCTGCCCTTGAGCGCGCCGCCGGCCGTCCCATCGTTGTGTCGCTTTTTTATTGCAGTTCTTCCGCCTTTTGGTTAACAATGGCCGGCAATGAAACGGTCTCAGGCGTGGCTCTCCGATGATTTTGCGTTGCCCGAGCGCCCGGACACGTTATTTGAAGAAAAGGGATACGCGCGCGGCTTCAAGCACGTCGCGGGTCTCGACGAAGTCGGCCGCGGGCCGTGGGCCGGACCGGTTGTCGCCGCCGCCGTGATTCTGCCGCGTGGAATCACCCATCCCGAGATTAGGGACTCCAAGCTGCTCACGAGCAAGAAACGGGAAGAGCTGGCATGGTGGGTCAAGCAGGAAGCCGTTACATGGGCGTTAGGCATCGTCGGCCCCGAAGAGATCGACCGGATCAATATTCTCAGAGCGAGCCTGCTGGCGATGAGCGTGGCGATCAAACGAATGAAACCGGTGCCCGATCTCTTGCTGATCGACGGCGATCATACGATCCCGCTGATGTTCTTAACCGCGGATGATGCGGAATCGCAGGTGGAGGACGGAGTGGACGCAGGGCGGCTGCCGAGACAGAGCCCGCGCGCGCCGATACGCGGTCCTTCTCTTTCGGGCGCTCCCGGCCAGAAGGCGATCGTGAAAGGGGATCTCGTCTGTCATTCCATCGCTGCGGCGTCGATCCTCGCCAAGGTTGCGCGCGATCAACTCATGAAGGAGATCGACGAGCTTTACCCAGAATATGGCTTCCGCCAGCACAAAGGCTACGGCTCGCAGGCGCACGCGGACGCGCTCAAGCGGCTGGGGCCGTCGCCGATTCACCGGCGTAGCTACAGTCCCGTATGGAAGAGTTTCGAGAACGGCGGCGGATTTTTTGACCAACGACTTTTCGACAAATGAGCGGCTCGGATCTGAAACAATTCTTGGGGGAAGAGGGCGAGCGGATCGCCGAACACTATCTGTCGAAAAAAGGCTATCGTCTGGTCGAACGCAACTACCGTTGCCCGCTGGGAGAGCTCGACTTGATTGTGCTGGACCGGGGCGTGATCGTGTTCGTCGAGGTAAAGACTCGCGTCGATCAGAGTTTTGGGCCGCCGCTGGAATCGGTCCATCCCCGAAAACAGCAGAAAATGATCAAGACCGCCCTATGGTTTCTCAGCCAGCATAAGCTCCACAACCGCGACGCCAGGTTCGACGTCGTCGGCATCTCCTTCGGCGGTAAAGAGCCGGTCGTCGAGCACATTGAGAATGCATTCGAAGTTAGTTAATCGTTATTAGTCGACTGGTTATCGGATTCGACCGGCAGCCATTAACCGTTGACGAACAACCAGTAACGAACATGCTCGACATCAAATTACTTCGCGACAATCTGGACCTGGTCAAGCAGCGACTCGCGACCCGCGGCGGGAAGATCGACTGGGAGCGGTTCGTCGCCATCGACCGAGAGCGCCGGGAGGCGCTCGCCGCATCGGAACGGCTCAAAGAAAAAAAGAACCGTCTCTCCGGCGAGATCGGCAAGCTCAAAAAATCCGGCGGCGACGCTGCGGCATTGATGAAAGAGGTTGAAGAGTTGACCGAGGCGATTCGGAAAGCCGAAGCGCCGCTGCCGGAGATCGAAAAGCGATTCGACGAGTTCATGCTTACGATTCCAAATCTGCCGCACGAAAGCGTGCCGCCGGGCGCCGGACCGGAAGACAATCCGGAAGTGAGGAAAAGGGGTGAGATGCCGCGCTTCGACTTCAAGCCCAAGCCCCATTGGGAGGTCGGAGAGGAATTGGGCATCCTCGATTTTGCGCGCGCGGCGAAAATCGCCGGCGCTCGCTTTGTCGTTTACCACAAGCAGGGGGCAATGTTGGAGCGGGCGCTCGCCAGCTTCATGTTGGCAACGCACACCAGCGAGAACGATTATACCGAGGTCTTTCCGCCTTCCATCGTCAATACCGCATCGCTCACCGGAACCGGCCAGCTACCCAAGTTCGCCGGCGATCTGTTCAAGCTGGAAGGGACGGATTACTGGTTAAGTCCGACGGCGGAAGTTCAGGTTACCAACCTGTTCCGCGAGGAAACGCTCGATCCCGACCGCCTGCCGCTAAAATTCTGCGCCTGGACCGCCAACTTTCGCTCCGAAGCGGGAAGCTACGGCAAGGATACGCGCGGCATCATTCGCCTGCACCAGTTTCAGAAAGTCGAGCTGGTGAAGTTCGCTCGCCCCGAGCAGAGCTACGGAGAGCTGGAATCTCTTACGCGCGACGCGGAGAGTATCCTGCAGAAGCTTAAAATCCCTTACCGCGTGGTTGCGCTCTGCACCGGTGATTTAGGTTTCGGCGCGGCCAAGACATACGACATTGAAGTCTGGCTGCCGGGACAAAACACCTACAAGGAAATTTCATCCTGCTCGAATTTCGAGGCTTTCCAGGCGCGCCGCGCCGGCATCCGTTATCGCCTGCCCGGGAAAACGCGCAGCGATTGTGTCCATACGCTCAACGGTTCCGGATTGGCCGTCGGCCGAACGCTAGTGGCGGTGCTGGAAAATTATCAGCAGAAGGACGGCAGCGTCGTTATTCCCGAAGCGCTGCGTCCTTATATGGGAGGAATGGACAGAATCACGTAAGAAATGTTGAATTTTGAATGTTGAGTTTTGAATTACCCCTCGCGCCAATTAAAAAATTCAAAACTAAAAATTCAAAATTAAAGCGAGAACTTGCCTATTCTCCTGCGACTTATTACTATAGTCACTCGTTCGTTAGGAGGGGTGGCCGAGTGGTTTAAGGCACCGGTCTTGAAAACCGGCGTCCACTTCGTGGACCGCGAGTTCGAATCTCGCCCCCTCCGCCAGTCGACAGTGCCAAAGTAACGAGGACTGAGCGCTGAGTAACCCCGACCCCAGGGTAGCCTCATCGCTCAGTCCTCAGCGCTCAGCACTTGAAAAAACGGAGAGATGGCCGAGTGGTCGAAGGCGCACGCCTGCTAAGCGTGTGTACCTCAAAAGGGTACCGAGGGTTCGAATCCCTCTCTCTCCGCCATTTGCCTCTCGGCATTGCAGATTTTCAGATCTCAGATTTCAGATAATGGGATCTGAGATTTGCAATTTGAGATTCGAGATTGGCGAAACCAAGCGCCCGTAGCTCAATTGGACAGAGCACCAGACTACGGATCTGGGGGTTGGGGGTTCAAATCCCTCCGGGCGCGCCATAGTTTCCACACCTCCCATCATGAGTCTTCCATACCACGCACAATGGACAATCGCGTAATGTCCGCCGCCGCCGTGTTCATCTATCTAGCGGCATCCTGCGCGCCCGCCGCTCGCAGCCCAGCCCAACAAGAGGAGGCCGAGAAGAAATTCGCCGAATATCAGCTCGCCAGGGCGGTCGCAGCGCGCAGCCAGACCTGCTACGACGAGCTCCTGCCGGAGCTGCGCGCCATGGTGGAGGGGCGCGAAGGGGCGCCGTCGGCCGAGGAATTCGCCGCCCAATGGGGCCTAAAGAGCTTCGACCCGAACACGGGTTTCGACGACGCCTGGTCCGCCTGCGTGGGCAAGCCTTCACTTAAGGACCTGGGCGTCGGTGACAATGAAACTCCCCTAAAGTTTTTGGAGCGCAAGCGCAGCGAGTGGGAGCAAGCCGATCCCGCCGCGGCAGCGGGCCGTTCCACAGGGAAATAGCTCCATACAACTGCATCTGCGACTGGGAAAAATTTACTTCAAATTGCCACTCAGGTAGGCAAAAATGTGCGTGTGCGATGTGACGACCGATAACGACACTATGGGAATCCAACGCTTTGTAAGAATTTTTTCGCTGGCACGAAACATGCTGTTCACGCGCATCGAGGAAGATCATTACAATGCTTGGCGAAAAGTTACGACGACTCCTTCTCCGACTCAGAGTTCGGTTTCTGGTGTGGTCCTACAATCATCACCTAAGACGACATAAGTCGTTACTCTAGCGGCTCGAACCAACCTTCATTCCCGGCTCGATACTCTCGGTCGATTTTTTGTGACGGATCGGTCCGGCCATAGTGAGAGCGGACCTGCCCGTTCCATGAAATACGATATTTCTTGACACCTCCGGCGTTGGGCATAACAATGGGCTCAGTTCATGCAATAAAGGAGGGTTCATATGGCGGGGACGGAAACGACGATTCGCTTTAGCGCCGCCGAGGCGGCTGAGCGCTTACGAAAGACGGCGCACGCGAAAGCCGCCGGTTTTTATGCGATGTATTCAAGCGTGCTCGGGGGAATCGTCACGGATCCGGCTCTGATGGTTTTGCCGCTCGACGATCACATGGTCCATCGCGGGCACGGCGTCTTTGACACGGCGATCCTGGCGAACGGCATGTTGTACCAACTCGACCAGCATCTTGAACGATTGCTCCGTTCCGCCGAGATGGCCCGCATTCCGCTGCCGTTCCCTCGCGAGAGGTTGCGTCAGATCGTGATCGACACCGCGGCGGCCAGCGGCCGTCGCGACGCCTCGGTGCGCTATTGGCTCTCCGCTGGACCCGGCGGCTTCGGCTTGACGCCGGGCGAATGCATGGACAGCGCCTTTTACGTGGTGATTTTCGGCGCCGACTTCTATCCCGATTCGTTCTATGCCGAGGGGTTAAAAGTCGTGACCAGCACGATACCGATCAAGCCGCCGTTTTTTGCCCGGGTCAAATCGACGAATTATCTGCCCAACGTGCTCGTGGTGCTGGAAGCCAAAGACCGCGGCGCGGACAACGGCATTTTCATCGACGCGCGCGGCATGGTGGCCGAAGGCTCCAACATGAACGTCGCGTTTGTAACCAAGGATCGAGTCTTCCGCCATCCATCTTTCGATGCGATTCTATCCGGAATCACCGTGCAGACGCTGTTGCGCCTGGCGCGCCGGCTGGTGGAGCAGGGCGAGCTGCGCGATATTCGCGTCGGCGACGTTTCGGTCGAGGAGGGCAAGGCGGCCGCCGAAATGCTGCTTGTCGGCAGCTCGGTAAAGGTCGCGCCGGTAGTTCAGTGGGATGGGCGCCCTGTCGGCGACGGCAAGCCCGGGCCGATCGCGAAAAAACTTCTTGAGCTTTGGCGCGACGACGTTCGCAACGCCAAGGATCAGCTCATCCCCGTTCCTTATCCGAATCCGCCGGGATGACGCCTCGCGCGTAGGTTCCCGCTATCTGCTGGGATGATTCATCCGGCTCCCTGCCACGGCCGAACCGTCCGGTGCGGTTGCCGCCTGGGCGACGGGCATGGTTTGCGGCGCGTTCAGTTTCTTGAGAATGAAGCTTCCGGAAAGCGCCGCTGATTATTGCCTGCCGTGTCCACTCCGACGACCGTGATCGATGAAATCTCCAAGGACGCGCACTTGTTTTTCTTGGCAGCTGCAACCGCTGCCGCGCCCAGGTCTTGCCTTGGCCGACGGTGACGGTAGAAGTCCACCTTTACCTCCTGAGGCAAAATCGCACTACCCACAGAGTGGCCAGATGCGCTATTATTAGAGCCTGTCATGTCAGCCGACCCGATCCACGAGCTCGAAATCCGCTGCCGGGAAAGTCCCGACGATCCCGCGGCCCTCTTGGCTCTAGCCT
>DASXRG010000020.1:0-21825 GCA_036506735.1 Binatia bacterium
GCCGTCACCTGAAACAATCTTAACGCCATCGGCACGGCCATGCTCGCCAAGATCGCGATCACGGCCAGTATCACGACAATCTCGATGAGCGTAAAACCTTTGTAGCTCTTCATCATTCCGGCACTTTTATTTGACAGCCCAAACGACCTGTGTCAGTTTACGATCAAGTGATCTCTTCACAGCAAGGAGAAGCTCCGCTTCGCATCATCGCTCTCTTCGCCGTTACCGGCCTGGCAACTTCGCTCCTCGTTTTTCTGCGTTACGACTCTATTTTCGCCGTCGATCCAATCCTGATTTTCCTTCTCGTCGCCTATCCGTTCCTCATCGGCATGACCATCTATTTTTATCTCGAAGACAAGAAGGTCTCCGCGACGCTGCAAGACGAATACTACGTCAAATGGTATCTCCAGAGTTTTGCGAAGGTCTGCCTATCCGAAACCGACCCGCAGATTTTTCGCGAGGAGCTGGCCGGCACGATCCTGCGTTTGATCCGGCCGGCGCTGGTCATGGTCTATGAAGGCAATGCCGACTCGCAGCGCCTCGAGCTCGTCGAACAGGCCGGTCTCAAAGGCTTGCCGGACTCGGCCACCTACGGCTACGCCTTCGGCGACGGCATCCCGGGCTGGGTCATGCAAAACCACAACCCCGCCGTCCTCACGGACACGACCCAGGAAGAACATTTCCAGATAGATTCCTGGGCCAAAGCGATGAATTTTCGCTCCTATGCCGCGGTTCCGATTATGGTCGCGGGAAACGCCGTCGGGGTCGTCGCCATGTACGGCTTCGAACCCAACTACTTTCAAGACTCCAACCTGCTCGTCGCCCAGCTCGCAGTGCAGATCTACGGGCTAAGTATTGCCGAGTCGTAGCCTATTCCTTTAAAAGTTTTTTTAGCGCGGCGCCTAACTCGCGATGGGTGAAAGGCTTGGCGATGTAGTCGTCGCAGCCCACCTGAAGACATTTTTCCCGGTCTCCAGGAAGCGCGCGCGCGGTCGCGGCGAGGATGGGAATCGATTTGGTCTTGGGGTTTTTGCGGATCAGAGAAGCAGCCTCGAAGCCGTCCATCTTCGGCAGAGAGATATCCATGATGATCAAGTCGGGCATGTGCGAGGCGGCCATGTCGACGGCCTTCTTGCCGTCGTCGGCGGTGACGGAATCATAACCCAGGAACTCCAACTCTTTCTGGACGACGTCGATCGTGGCCGGATTGTCTTCCACCAGGAGGATTTTCTTCTTCATCGGCGCTTCCTTTGGACGGAATATAGCACAAAACGGTCCCGCGGCGCTATCTTAACTTTTTCCGTCGGTTAGCTCGATATTGACGCTGCCCCAGAATACTTGCGTGGACATCTTGATCGGCATCCGCTTCTCGTCCGCCGTGATCCATGCCGTCGCTTCGCGGACCCGCTGCGCATAGCCGGTTTTGCTCAGGTCCACGACCTTGGGAACGATCTTGTAAGTTTCGAATTCACCTTTGTTGACCCGGATCCGCTCTTTGCCTACGACGTCGAGCGTCACCAGATAGCGGCTTTTGCCGCCGAAGACCTCGAGGCGGAAACGGTCGCCGACCTTGAAGTCGAGGCTGCGGGCCAAATAGACGGCCGAAACCGTATCCAGGGTGTAGGGAGACTCGAACTCGAAGTCCTTGCGCCGCTTCCCTTCTTTTCGGCGCACCACCCATTTGTGCGTCGCCGGGTCGATCTCGGCGGTGGTATCGATGACTTTCTTGTTTTCCCGCTGGCTGAAAAAGAACCGGCGTGGATGGAGCGTCTCGGCGTCGAACGTCGATTCGATCCGATCGCGCATCTTGAAGATGAAATCCAGATAGCGCCACGACTCCGCCTTGACCGTGACGTGATAAAATTTCTTGCCGTCCAGCACGACCGGCTGGGTCTCGATCTCCGTCGAAGCGACCGGGATGCCCATCCAGCTCGCCTGGTAGAACGCCTTTTCGCCGCCATCAAAAGGCCGAAAACGCGGGGTATAATTCTGCAGCGGTTCCTGGATGTCTGCGGCGAGGCCAAACGCGGGGCACAGAGCGAGCGAAGTCAGGAAGAGAAACCGCAACAAAAAAACATTTGTCTCAGGAGAGGTCACTCGTATTCAACGGCGGGGGCGATCAAGCTTTGAAACCGGAGACATAAGGTAATTTCGCCGCGATGGATTTGACCTTGCCGAGGTTGGCGTGCAGCATCGAGGTGGAATCCCACGAGCCTTCGAGCAGCGCCGTACGCGAGGTTTCCGGAATCGCGACCGAGGTGGATTTGTCCTTGCCGTAAGACAATTTCTTGGCCTGGATATCGAGCGCAAAATTGGTTTGCGGATTGGACTCCGCGGCTTTCATCAGCTCCTCAATCTCGCGCGCGCCGACCGTCACGGCCGGGATGCCGAGCATGAGGCAGTTCCCCGCGAAGATCGCGGCGAAGGACTCGCCCACGATCGCGTGAATGCCGAACCGATAGAGGGCCTGAGGCGCGTGCTCACGCGAAGAGCCGCAGCCGAAGTTCTTGTTGACGAGCAAAATCGACGCGCCCTTGAACCGGGCGTCGTTGAACGGATGGGGCCTGGGTTTTCCTGAAGGATCGAATCGCTCATCGTAAAAGGGATATTCGCCCATGCGCGCGAAGGTTGCCTCCTTCAAGTAGCGCGCGGGAACAACGCGGTCCGTGTCGATGTCGTTGCCTCTGACGGGAACGGCTCTGCCGGCGACGCGGATGATTTTTGAATCGTTGCTCACGCTCCTGGACCCTTCAACCCTGAAACGCTTCAACTTTTATGGCAGATACTCGCGCACGTCCACGACTTTGCCATTGAGCGCGGCCGCAGCGACCATCGCCGGACTCATGAGCAAGGTTCGCCCGCCCGGGCTTCCCTGACGGCCGATAAAATTGCGGTTCGAAGACGAGGCGCAGACCTCTCTGCCTTGCAATTTATCCGGATTCATCGCCAGGCACATCGAACAGCCGGCGTCTCTCCACTCAAACCCCGCGTCGGTGAAAATTTTGTGCAGCCCTTCCTTTTCCGCCAGCGCTTTTACCTGCGTGGAGCCTGGCACGACGAGCGCGCGAATGCCGGAATGAACTTTTTTTCCTTTCGCCACGTTGGCCGCGGCGCGCAGATCGCTGAGACGCGAATTGGTGCAAGAGCCGACAAACGCCACGTCGATCGGCGTTCCCAAAATCAGACTTCCCGGTTTCCAGCCCATGTGCTCGTACGCCTTGCGCGCGCCTTCGGGATCGGCGAAGCCGTCCGGTCGCGGGAGCTTTTCGGATATGCCCACGGCTTGGCCCGGGTTGATTCCCCAGGTGACCGTCGGCTCGATTTCCGCGCCGTTCATGTTCACGACGTCGTCGTAATGAGCGCCGGGATCCGACGCGACCGATTTCCAATAAGCCACCGCGCGCTCGAAGCCCGCCCCTTTCGGCACGTACTGTCTCCCTTTCAGAAACTCGAACGTCGTCGGGTCCGGATTGACGTAACCGATCAGAGCGCCGCCTTCGATGCTCATGTTGCAAACCGTCATGCGCTCTTCCATGTTCATCTTGTCGATCACCGCGCCGCCGTACTCGTATGCGAACCCCTTGCCTCCCGCGACGCCGAGCCGGCGGATGATATTGAGAATCACGTCCTTGGCGTAAACGCCGCGGGCCAGCGCTCCATCGACGTTGATGCGGCGCACCTTCAGCTTGTCCATCGCCAGCGTTTGCGTCGCCAGCACGTCGCGCACCTGGCTCGTACCGATGCCGAAGGCCAAGGTGCCAAAGGCGCCGTGAGTGCTGGTGTGGCTGTCGCCGCATGCGAGCGTCATTCCCGGTTGCGTCAGCCCGAGCTGGGGTCCAATAACGTGAACGATGCCCTGGTTTTCGCTGTCGAGGCCGAAAAAATCGATCCCGAACTGGCCGGTGTTTTTTTCCAGCACCTGGATCAATTCCTCCGCCTGAGAGTCCAGAAACGGGCGCGTGCGAACGTCCGTGGGGACGATGTGATCGACGGTCGCGAAAGTCCGATCAGGATAGGCGACGTCGAAACCCTTTTCCCGCAGCATGTCAAAGGCGGGAGCGGTGGTGATCTCGTGAATCAGATGAAGCCCGACGAATAGCTGCGTTTGACCGGTGGGCAGAACATCGACCGCGTGGGATTCCCAAACTTTGTCGTAGAGCGTGCGGCGGGAAGTTTTTGCCATGAGAAAATTGCTCCTTAGGAAAAATCATAATAGCCAGCCGCAGCGGGCAGTGCAAGAGAGACGTGCGGGGGATTACAGGCCGAGCTCCTTCTGCGCCTGCTTGAGATAACTCAAGTCCACGTATTTCTCCGGCGGGGGCAACGGCTCCTTCACGAATCCATCGTTCGCTTGGATTTGGATGTTGACTTTCAGACCTTCGAGCGTCACCGCCCCGTCCGAGGGATAGATTTTGTTTTTCACAATGGCTTTAAAGACAATGGTCCAAAATCCACTTGACCACGTCGATCCTCCGCGCGAACCAAACGTCGGAAAACGACTTCGCGTACTTGATCGACTCCTCATACACCCTCCCGGTCGCCGGAAACGCCATCTGGCAGTGCATCGCCATCGTCAGCATCTTCGGCTCTGCAGCGGACTCCTCGTAGAGCATGTCGAACTCGTCGATGAAAGCACCCAATAGATCGCGCGCGGTGATGCCGCGCCGGTACATGCCAGTGTCGTTGAGGCCGCTGATCGCGTTGCGATAAGGCACCTCCACGATCGTCTTGCCGCCCACGTCGATCAGATAAGGCGCGTCGTCGTTGACCGCGTCGCCGTGCCAGAGAAATCCCTCGTCGGCGAGCAATTCCAGCGTGTATTCCGTATGGCGCATGCCGGATGAAAGAGAGCCGTAGGGCCTGGCGCCGACCAGATCCTGGAATATCTTTACGCACGTTCGGATCTCTTCCCTCTCCTGCTCTTTGGTCAGATGGATCGACTGGACGTCTTCGGCATAGTTATGGCCGACGATCTCGTGACCGTCGGCGTGAATCGTCTTTACGGCATCGGAATACTTGATCGCGGCCAAACCGTTGATGTTGAACGAGGCTTTGAGCCCGTGCTTCTCGAGAATTCGAAGAATTCTCCAGACGCCGGTCCTGCCCCCGTAATCGTTTTCGCTCGCGGTTCTGAAGTCGTACTTGCAGCGAACATCTTCCGCCGTGATCGGATTCGAGCCGCCGACGTGATGGGTTCTTCTGTGCTTGGGGTCCGGCGTCTCGGTCCAGGCCTCGAGATTTCCCGCCAAGGTCACCGCCATCCGCGCGCCGTTTGGCCAGCGGATCTTGACCTTTTTACCTTTGGAAAAGACATTGTAAAACGAATCGTGCGACGGCATCATGTCTGAGCCTCCTTCTTGCCAGGATATATAAGGAACGACCGAAGCGTGTCAATCAAAGCCGGACTGAGGACGATATCGATGACCGAGGTTTTCTCATCACTCAGTCCTCAGCACTGTTTTATTGCTGTTGGCTCAGCAGATCGTAGACCAGAGCGTAGAACTGAAAGACGGAAGGCAGATAAACCGTGAAAAATTCTTGCGCCGAAAAGCTCCGGCGCGCGGGATCGACGTGGCTGAAGAGCCTGAGCACCGCCACGTGAACTCTGCTCTTGTCCGGGACGGCGTCCGCCAACCGCAGGCTCTCGGTGTAAGGGATGAGTGGATCGGTATTGCCGTGACCGATGATGAAACGGGCGGCGACCGACGGAATGAGCGGCGCCATCGAGAGTTTCCGAAAATATTCCTGCACCCGCGGATCGATTTTCGCGACCAGATCCTCCACGCGCTGCGGGTCTTTGTTGATCAGCAGCTCGTAGAGGTATCGACCCTTGGGGCTCAGTTTCTTCAGCAGTGGGCCGGCGTCGGCCGGAACGGCCATTTGCTCGTTCTGGAATATTTGCCGGAGAATTTTCCGGTCTTGATCGTTCTCGACGTAATCGACGTTGTTGGTGAAGAACACCCATTTGCCGTAGGGCTGCGGCTCGAGGAATCCTTTCTCGCCGCCATACTCGTAATAGCCGGTGGTGATGAAGCGGACAACGTTGATGGGATCGTAGTAACCGCCGAAGGAAACGACAAATTTAACCTGCGTTCGGACCGACGGATCGGCCGCGGCCATGATCGTCGGACCGGCGGCGTAGCTGAAGCCCATGAGCCCCATCTTTTTATCGTCGACGATTTCTTTGAGCGAGGACAGGTAACGGAACGAAGCGACGATGTCGTCCACGTCGCTGAAGAGGATGCGGAACGATTTCATGCCCTTGAGGTCGGGCACGAGGACAACGAAACCGGTGCGCGCCAGCGAATGGGCGAAGCGAATGAGGCGCGGGTCGTCTTTGCCGTCCTCGATGATGCCGTGAGTCAGGAGGATCGCGGCGCGCTTCCGCCCGTCGGGAACGGCGTAGAGGTCCGCGGCGATTTTTTGATTCGCCCGGGAAATTTCGAGATGCTTGACCGCCGGAGACGGCGTCAGCCGAGCCAGCGCGGCGCGCTCCGGAGCATGAATCGTGCTCTCGTCGAGCAGATCCCAAAGAAAAAGCGCGGTGAGCGTCCCTAATCGAATCTGATTGAAAAATACGACGAAGAGAGGGAGCAGGACTGCCGTCAGGACCAGCAATCTCTTCATATTTCCGTTTTCATCTTTCAGCTTTCATCTTTGTATTTCACTTGCACCAAAAACAACCCCTGCGGCGGCGCGGTCGCGCCCGCCTGGGTGCGGTCCTTCGCCGCCAGCAGCTCGGCGAGCGACGCCGGCGTGCGCTCGCGCCGCCCTACTTCCACGAGTGTGCCCACGATATTGCGCACCATGTGCCGGAGAAAAGCGTTCGCCTCGACGTCGTAGAGCAGCAACTCTCCCTGCTGTGTCAGCGCGCTGCGATAAATTCGCCTGACCGAATGCGCGGCATCGCAGCCGGCGGCCTGGAAGCAAGCGAAGTCGTGCTCCCCTTCCAGATATCGAATCGCTTCCTGCATGGCGGCGAGATCGAGCGCGTCATGCACATGCCAGGAGAAGCGGCGCAAGATCGCCGGCGGCCAGCGGTCGTTCCAGATCCGGTACTGATACAGGCGCCCGCGCGCGTCCCGGCGGGAGTCGAAGGAATCCGGCACAATTTCGATTTTCCGGATTACGATGTCGTCAGGAGTGACGGCGTTGAGCCCGCGTTGTAAGCGAAACAGATCGGTCTCGCCGTCATAGAAAAAATTCGCCACCTGCCCGAGGGCGTGCACTCCCGAGTCGGTTCGCCCCGAGGCGTTGAGCCGGGTTTTGACGCCGAGAATCTTTTCCAGCGCCTGCTCGATAACGTCTTGAATCGCCCTGCCGTTCGGCTGCGCCTGCCAGCCGCAGTAATCGGTGCCGTCGTATTCGATGGTGAGCGTGATGTTCATTTGAGAGAACTAAGTAGGGGCGGTTCGCGAACCGCCCCTACAATTACTTCAGCACTCAGAACTCAGCACTAATATGATTTCGGCATGCCCAATACGTGCTGCGCGAGATAGGCGAGCACCAGGTTGTTGCTGACCGGCGCGATGGTGAGTAGCCGCGTCTCGCGGAATTTACGCTCGACGTCGTACTCCGCCGCGAAGCCGTAGCCGCCGTGGGTCGTGAGGCACGCGTTGGCCGCTTCCCACGCGGCTTCGGAAGCGAGGAACTTGGCCATGTTGGCCTCCGCGCCGCAGCGTTCTTTGCGGTCGAACTTGGTGGCGGCTTGAAACCGGACGAGATCGGCCGCTTCGATGCGGGCATGGGCCTGCGCGATCGGAAACTGAATCCCCTGATTTGAGCCGATCGGCCGGCCGAACACGACGCGGTCTTTCGCGTAACTCGCCGCCCTTTCGACAAACCAGCGGCCGTCGCCGATCGCTTCGGCGGCGACGAGAATCCGCTCCGCGTTCCATCCGTCGATAATGTAGCGAAAGCCCGTCCCCTCCTGGCCGATCAGGTTTTGCGCCGGCACCTCGAGCCCGTCGAAGAAGACGGAGTTAGTGTGGTGATTGATCATGAGATCGAGCGGCTTCACCGCGATCTTGTCCTTCCCCTCGCGCAGATCGACGATGAAAACCGACAGCCCCTGCGTTTTATCTTTCAGCTCGTCGTAGGGCGTCGTGCGCGCCAGCAGCAGCATCAAATCGGATTCCAGCACGCGCGAGATAAAAATCTTCTGGCCGCGAATCACGTACTTGTCGCCGCGGCGGACCGCCGTGGTTTCGATGCGGGTCGTCTCCGAGCCGGCGTTCGGCTCGGTGACGGCAAAGGCCTGCAGGCGCAACTCGCCGCGCGCGATCTTCGGCAAATAGCGTTTCTTCTGCTCCTCGCTGCCGTGTCTCAGGAGCGTGCCCATCGTGTACATCTGGGCGTGGCACGTCGTGGCGCTGGCGCCGGAGCGATTGATCTCTTCCAAAATGATGCTCGACTCGGTGATGCCGAGGCCGCTGCCGCCGTACTCTTCGGGAATCGGCGCGGCGAGCCAGCCCAACTCGGTGAGCTTGCGCACGAAGGCGTCCGGATAGCCGCGCTGCTTGTCGATCTCGCGCCAGTAGGTATCCGGAAACTCGCGGCAGACTTTGCGGATTTCTTCGCGGATCTGCTGCTGTTCCTGGGTCAGGTTGAAATCCATCGCCGCCTCCGATATTTACGATGGTGCTGAACCGCAGTATATAGCGCGTGTTGCCAAATGCAAAACCGGTATAATAAGACCGCTTGCGACCGCTGCGCAACTAAAGAGAGATTCTTCGCTGCGCCCAGAATGACACCCGTCTTGTCATCCTGAACGAAGTGAAGGATCTCTCCGCTACGATCCGAAGGGAGAGATGCTATGGCCGTCAAGCCGGGTTGGGAAGGCCGCTACTTCGAAGACTTCGAAGTGGGAGACATCTATCGCTGCCGTCTGGGGCGGACCATCACCGAGGCGGACAATACTTGGTTCACCTTGCTCACCAACAATACCAACCAGATCCATTTCAACAACGAGTACGCCAAGCGCACCGAGTTCGGCAAATGCCTGGTCAACAGCGCGCTCACTCTGGCGATCGTCGCCGGCATGGGCGTCGCCGACGTGAGCGAGAACGGCTTCGCGCTCGGCTGGGACGAGATCAAATTGCCGAATCCGCTTTTTGCCGGCGACACGCTCTATTCCGAATCGGAGGTCGTGGACAAGCGCGAGTCCAAGTCGAAGCCACAGTGGGGCATCATCAAAGTGCGCACGCGCGGCGTCCAGCAGGACGGCAAGGTCGTGATCGATTACACGCGCAGCGTCATGGTGTGGAAAAAAGCGCACGCGCCCAGGCGCGATTTGTTTCCGCATGTGAAGGACGAATCGAAGTAGCCATGCGTTGAACGCGTTGAACTTCTTGAACGACTTGAACGGTTCAAATCGTTCAAATGGTTCAAGCCGTTCAAGCTGTCAAGAAAATGCCAAGCGATCAAAAATCCACTCCGTCCCGCGCGCTCGACGGCGTCCGCGTGGTCGCCTTCGAGCAAGTGCTCGCCGGCCCTTTTTGCACCTGCGTCTTGGCCGACATGGGCGCCACGGTCGTCAAGGTCGAGCGCCCCGGCGTCGGCGATCTCATCCGCCATTGGGACGGCGCGGTTCGCGGCCTTTCTTCCGGGTACGTCTGGCTCAACCGGAACAAGCAGAGTCTCACCGTGGACGTGAAGCAGGAGAAAGGCCGGGAGATTTTGCACCGGCTGATCCGCGACGCGGACGTCTTCTTCGAGAACTACGCGCCGGGCGTCGCCGAGAGGTCGGGACTCGGCTACGAGAAACTCAACTCGATCAACCCGCGTCTCATCTACTGCGCGCTGTCGGGCTACGGGCAGGACGGGCCGTACCGCGACGTGAAGGCTTACGATCTCCTCGTCCAGGGCGAAGGCGGCATCATCGCGACTACCGGATATCCCGACAAGCCGGCGCGCGCGAGCATCGCGATCGTCGATATCGCTTCCGGCATGTACGCCGCGCTGGGCATCGTCCTCGCGCTCTACCAGCGGGAAAAAAGCGGCGCGGGGCAGTTCATCGACATCTCGATGTTCGAATCGATCGTCTCCTGGCTCGGTTACTTTCCGCACCACTACTGGCATCAGGGAGAAGAGCCCAGCCGCATGGGAATGCGCCACCACTACGTGACGCCGTATGGCCCCTACCTGGCGCGAGACGGAAAATACGTGAACGTCGCGGTCGCCACGGCCAAAGACTGGGAGGCTTTTTGCAAACGCGTGATCGAAAAACCCGTCCTTTTGGCAGACGCGCGTTTCGACACCGTCGAGGCGAGGAGAAAAAACCGCGCCGTGCTGGAGGAGGAAATCGAAAACACTTTTCTCGAACGCGATCACACCGAGTGGCTGGAGCGGCTCAAGAAAGCCGAGCTGCCCTATGGAGAAGTCAGAGGCATCGCGGAAGTGCTCGCCCACCCGCAGGCCGCCGCCCGCCGTCTGATCCGGGAGGTCGAGTCGCCCGTCGGAAAAGTTCCGGTCGTCGGCAACCCGCTCCGCCTCTCCGCCAGCCCGGCGCGCTACGACCGCATTCCCGATCTCGGCGAGCAGACGGACGCGATCTTGAAAGAAATCGGCTACGACGACGCGGCGATCGCGAAGCTAAGAAGCGACAAGGTGATCTGACCGGCGCGCGGCGATGGGCCGGAGGCTGGATTCCCGCTTTCGCGGGAATGACGACGGCCTATCTCATTCCACAACATCTCTTGAATTTCTTCCCACTGCCACATGGACAGAGATCGTTGCGGCCTATTTGAGGCGAAGCGCTCGCGTCTCCGGCGCGAGTGACCTCCATTAATTTTTCGATCGGCTCCCCCGATTCCCAGAGATCGACCATCTTCTTGAGGGTCGGCCGGCTGTGAATGAAAAACCGCTTGTAGCCGGCGCAGAGATAATTGAGTCCTTCCTCGCCGTCGGGCGTGCGGATGAAGCGGTCTTTCGGGCAGCCGCCATTGCACATCGCGCGCACCTCGCACTCCCGGCAATAGCGCGGCAGCGCGTCGCGCTTGGCCTCGCCGAAGGCCCGCTGCGCCGGGCTCTCGACCAGCTCGGCGAGATGCTGCTCGGCGATATTTCCCACCCGATATTCCGGCTCGACAAAATGATCGCACGAGAAGAAGTCGCCGTTGTGCTCAACCACCGGCACGTCGCCGCACGTCTCGCGAAAGATGCAGAGCGAGTGCTCCAAGCCGGCGGCGGGCCGGGCCGCTTCGTCGAACATTTGGATCGCGATCTTGCCGACGTCGTGCCGGGCCCACTCGTCGAAGACGGCGCAGAGAAAAGCGCCGAAGGCTTCCGCCGGAACCGTGCGCGCGCTGACGCCGCCGTTCACCCGCTCGACGAGCGGCAGGAACTGGAGAAACTCGACGCCGATTTCTCGAAAGAAGCGATAGACTTGAAGCGGATGGCGCACGTTGCGATCGTGTACCACGCAGAGCACGTCGCAGTGCACCCGATGCTCTTTGAGCAGCCGGAACGCGCGCAGGACCTGTTTGTGGGTCGGCTTCCCGCCCTTGTCGACGCGGTAGCCGTCGTGCAGCTCCCGCGGCCCGTCGAGGCTGAGCCCGACCTGAAATTTCTCCGCGGCGAAGAAGCGGCCCCATGCTTCGTTCAACAACGTGCCGTTGGTTTGGATGCCGTTGCTGATCCTCTTTCCTTCCGGCTTGTGTTTCCGCTGGAGCGCGACGATTTTTTTAAAATAGTCCAGCCCGAGCGCCGTGGGCTCGCCGCCGTGCCAGGCGAAATTCACCGCGGTTCCCGGCGCGGCTTCAATCTGCTGGACGATATACCGTTCCAGGATCTCGTCGCCCATCTGAAAGGAATTTCCGTCGGGATAGAGAAATTCCTTCTTGAGGTAATAGCAGTAGGCGCAGTCGAGGTTGCAAATCGCCCCAATGGGCTTTGCCATCACCTGAAATTCCCGCGCCGCCGTCGTCAACGCCTCACCCTCTCGCTGTCTTCGCGGCCGCGCGCGAGCAGCTCCGTCATGGTGGGCAAAAAATGGTCGCGGTAGGTGATGACCTCTTTAATCAGGCCGGCCTTCTTTAAACGCTTGCCGCGGGCGTCGTAGCGGACGCGATAGTTCTCGGATGGATCTTCGAGCGCGTCCGAAACCCGCCGATAATGTTCCATCTTGAATCCGCCCTCGGAGCGCGTGCAGCGCAGCGTTTTCAAATATTCCCGCAGGTACTCGTAGACCCTGTCGTAAAGCACCAGCTTGGCGGTCAGGAGTCGCATCGAGACCTCATAAGCCCGGCCGGACGAGATCGAGCGGGGAAAACGATTGATCAGATACGATTTGGTGCGCGTATCCTGATGGATCAACGGGACGTCGTAGAATGCCGGCTGCAAGCCGGAAATTTTCGCCGCGCGCCGGCAGAGCACGGGAGTGATATCGTGGATCGGATTGTAGAGCTCCACCGGCACGGTGAGGACCGCGCCCGCGCGCAGAGCCGCGAGCCGACTGGCCACTTCGCCGGCCATCGAGTTGAAAAAAGCGATGTCCCGGCTACGCAGGGCCCGGTAGATCGCCCGCTCGGAATAATTGAGACACAACACGGGCGCGCGATGCCGGATGATCCTGAGCGCCATTTCCGTTTGCGCGATTCTCTGCCGCGCGCCGCCGTCGCTCAGAAAAATCATCGGGCAATTCAAAGCGTGGATGATCCCGAGCGCGACCAGCTCGTGGTTCGGATGGCTGAAGACCGCCACCGGGTGCGGCTCCGCCGGCAGTTGCCTGCTGCGCTCGTCGGGTTTGTTCGCCGTCATGCAAACCCGCTTAAGCCGCGGTCACGGCCGGCCGCTTTGAGCGCGCCGGCGATCAGCGGATGATGCTCGGCGCCGAGCGCATTCAGGATGTCCGGCGCGAGCAGTCCCACCTTGACCGCCGAGAGCAAAAGCTGCGGCACGTATTCGCCCCGCGCCAACATTTCCCGCTCCTTTTCCCGAATGGCGCGCTGCTCCTCGATCAAACGATCCGCGATCGCAGCGAATGCTTCTACACCCGCCTCGCTCAACCAGTTCCGAACCAGCATCGCCACATACGACCCGTAGGGATCCGCGAGCTCTTGCAGAATTCGTGCAAGCCAAAAACTTCCGAAGGCGAGGCGCGTCTCCGGGTCGGCGTCGCGCAGCCGGTCGGCGACGTAGCGCACGCCGAAGCCGGCGTGTTTGGATTCGTCGCGCAGCATCAAGGCAAAGATTTGTTTCAACAGCGGATGCGTCGCCATCGACTCCATCCGTTGCAGCATCGGCACGGCTAAATTCTCGGTGAAAAATTGGGTGCTGGCTATGAGAAAGGCCTCGTCGTCGCTCGCCAGGATTTCGTTAAATCTCGCTTCCAGGAAAGGATCGATGTCGGACCGCGCGCCGCCCATTTTCTCGACGAAGCCCGTCAGCGCGGCAAAATGCTGCGCTTCATCCTGGGCCTGCCCCAGGAAGAAATTTTTCAGGCCGTCTTTTTTGCTCCGTTGGCCGAGCCGGCGGCAGACGTCGATGCCGATCGCTTCGCCGGCCTGCAGGTTGGCGAGCGCCCGCGCCAGAGCGCGGCGGGCTAAAATATTTTGGACTTGCCGCGGGAGCGCGGCAAATGCCGCCGTTCTGCCGAAAGGAGCCCAAGTCGGGTCGATACAGGGATCGTCGCTGCGGATTTCGAGTTCCCAGTCGAGATCGCCGGCGGCGTTCCAAGCCGAAGAGTCGCGGTTCGCGAGCGCCGCGTCGATCTCGGGCAGATCTTTTTTGCTGGACTCGACAAGCTCTCTTATGGTCATGCTGGGTCCCACGGCGCCAAAGTTCATAGCCCGCGCCGCCCAACGACTCGCGAGGCCCGAAGCTTTGGGCGAGTTTCAGTTTCATATCGTGAATCTCGGAGTTGCGCAAGATCTTGCGGGGCCATTCCGCCGGCGGCTACGGACTCGTCATAAAAATGTAATCATCGTCCTGGTTGTCGATACCCGTAATCTGATATCTTGCAAAACAATTACGGCGCGAGCGAAAATAAAACTGCTAAAGGAGAAAGCGGCGGCTCTTGCCGCCGCACCGACGACTATGGCCGAAGATCTTATACGCATAGGAACGTTCAACCGGGACGCGGCGACTCTCGCCGCCGAAGAGCGCGGGTTTTTCAGGGCGGAAAATATCCGGGTCGAGTTGAATATCGTCACCGACTCCCCGGCCTTGCTGCGCAATCTGATAAGCGGCACGTACGATCTCATTCTCAACAACGCCGACAACGTCATCGCCTGGGCCGAAGGGCAAGGCGCCGACCCCGAGCCCAACGACTTCGTCATTTTCCTCGGCGGACAGCAGGGGCTCAAGCAGAAGCTCGTCGTGCTCCCGAGCGTGAACGACTTCAACGATCTCAAAGGCAAGGTCCTGGCGGTGGACGCGCCGACCACGGGTTTTGCGATCGTGATGATCTACATCCTCAAGAAGCACGGCCTGGAGCTCGGCCGCGATTACACTTTGAGAATGTTCGGCAACACGACCAAGCGGGCCGAGGCGCTCGGGCGCGGCGAAGCCTGGGGCGGCATGATGGGCATGGCGGACGACGAGATTCAAAAGCGCGGCTTCAAAGTTCTCGCGCGCGCGGAGGATTATGTGACGCGCTACGCCCGCGGCCTGGGCGCGACGCGGCGCCAGTGGGCCGAAGCGAATGAGGACTTGCTCGTCCGCTTTATCCGCGCGATGGTGCGCGCGACCGACTGGGTCATGGACCGGAACAATAAAGCTGCGGTCGTGAAGCTTCTCCTGCCCGAGAATAAAAATTCGCGCCCACGGGCCGAGGAAGATTACGAAGAGTGTATCAGCGCCGGCTTCGGCTATACGCCGCGCAGCCGCATCGATGTCGAAGGAATTCGCACGGTGCTGGAGTTGCGCGAGACGGCGGGCCTCATGAAACCGCCGGCTCCTAAGCCGGGAAAATATATCGAAGAGCGTTTCTACAAAAAGGCGCTGGCGACTTTGAATGAGTGATCGGGCCGCCTCCGTTCGTGGTTGACACACACCGTGGTCGTCCCATAATTTGCGCGCATGAGGTCGGGACGCCGCCGCTTTGCTTTGGCCGCGATTTTTTTGGCCGCGTTCGCTTCGATTTCATGGCGCGCCGGCGCCTCCGCTCAGGATTGGCAAAAGGAATGGGAGAAGACGCTGCGGGCCGCCGAGGCCGAGGGCCAATTCACCCTCTACGGCTGCTGCTATGATTACGACCGCATTCTCGAAGGCTTCAAGAAAAAATACCCGAAAATAAAAGTTTCTACGGTTCTGGCTCCTGGAGCGCAGTTAGGCGCCCGAATTCTGGCGGAGCGAAGGGCGGAAAAATACCTTGCCGACGTTCTCGGAGCCGGCGCGAACACGGTCCATGACGTGCTCTACAAGGCCCGCGCGTTGGAAGCCTTCAAGCCCGCGCTGATCCTTCCCGAAGTTCTCGATCCGTCCAAGTGGTACGAGGGCGAGCACCGCTATATCGATCCGGAGAAACGGTTTATCTTCGCCTTCGTCGCCAACTCACAATCGGGGCAGATAAGCTACCACGTCGAACTCGTGAATCCCGCCGCGCTTAAATCCTACTGGGATCTTCTAGATCCGAAGTGGAAAGGCAAAATGGCCTCCCTCGATCCCACCACTTTCGGGATGGGAGCGGCGCTGCAGTTTTTCTATTATCATCCGGAGCTGGGTCCCGCGTTTATCAGAAAGCTCTACGGCGAGATGCAAGTGACCTTGAGCCGGGACGCGCGCCAGATGACCGACTGGCTGGCGGCGGGGAAGTTTTCACTCTGCATTCGCTGCACGGCGGGAGGCGAGGTCGGAAAAGCGATGCAACAAGGGCTGCGCATCGACTATCTCGACACCGAGAGTTGGAAAGAAGGCGGCAGTTCCAGCGCGGCGGGCGGAACTCTCGGCCTTTTGAGCCACGCGCCTCATCCCAATGCGGCGAAGGTGTTCATCAACTGGTTTCTCTCGCGCGAGGGACAGATCTCGATGCAAAAGCTCGGCCGGCCCGACGCCCACAACTCGCGCAGGATCGACATTCCCAAGGACAACGTTGATCCCTACAACAAGCTCGAGCCGGGGAAAAAATACTTCGATCTCGCCCGGCCTGAATTTCAGGACCTGACCGCTATTTTCAAGCTGGTCAAGGAAGTCCTGCCGCAAAAGTAAAGAGTGTCAATGCCGCAATCGCGCGATCGCGGCGGGATCCGATGTAGGTTATGCGGTGGCCCGTTGCGCCGTGCGGATCTTCGCCGCCTGCGCCTTGGCTTTGGCCTTCAACAGCGCGGCGTGCGCGGGCTCGGATCGATACATTTGAAGATTCTCTTCGTCGACATTCTCGACCGGAGTGATCGCCAGATCGGTATAATCGCACGCGCCGGGCTCGTTTCTGACGCGGTGGGAAAGCCGGTCGAGCTTTCGGGCGAAGAGAAGTCCCGGCACGTACGTCGCCGCGATTTCCCAGAGCCGCCTGGGATAGAAGACGAGCGGATTTTCGCGCGGCAAGTCGGAGCGGCGCTGCGTCCGCACCTTGCGCCGGAACAGGCCGCTTTGCAGCGGGTGCACGCGCTCGTAGAAATAGCTGCCGTAAAATTGGAAGATCATGTTGGCGAGCCGTCCGGGGCTGATCCCCGTCGCGACCGCGCGCTTGAGCAAGGTCTCGATGTGCTCCCAGGTGTAGTAGGTGCGCCACGCCGTGTCGTAAATCTCCTGCCACTCTTGCCGCGACATGAGCGGGTGATCCGTGGTGACGTGCTCGAGATCGTACTTGTTCATGTCCGGGTCCATCCACGCGCCTTTGAGATAGAGGTCTTTATGATCCTGCGAGCCCGGCAGCGGCGTCAGGATGAAGAACTCCAGCATGTCGATCGGCAGCTCGCGCTGGATGATCTTGATGTCGCGGACGATCGTCTCCGGAGTGTCGGTCGGAAAGCCGAGAATATATCCGCAGTAGGTGATCACGCCCGCCTTGCGCCACGCGAGCAGCATCTTGCGGTACTCGGTGATCCGGTTCTGATTTTTCGACGCGCCCTTCAAGCTATCGGGATTGATGTTTTCGAGGCCGAGGAACACGCGCTTGCAGCCCGCCCGCGCGGCTTTCTCGATAAAGCCGGCGATCTTGTGGCACAGCGTGTCCACCTGCATGACGAAGTTGGTCTGGAAGCCTTCCTTCTCGCGCAGCTCGATCATGCGGTCGAAGATCGGCTCCCAGTTCCGGTTGCGCGCGAAGTTGTCGTCGGTGATGAAGTAGCGGTGGACGCCCTGCGCGGCGTTGGCGCGCATCAGCCGCTCGATGTCGTCGGCGTCGCGGTAGCGCGACTTGCGGCCCTGGACGTTGATGATCGTGCAAAAGCTGCAACTGAACGGGCAGCCGCGGCCGGCGTCGAAACAGGCGAGATCGCCGAAGTAGCGCCTGACGTGCGATCGCGGCAAAAACGGGATCGCCTGCCCCTCCATGTGCGGCAGGTCTTCCATGAAGTTGTAGAGCGGCTGCAAGCGTCGCTCGTAAGCGGCCAGCAGTATCTCGTCGAGCCGGCCGTGCTCGGCCTCGCCGGCAAACAGCGTGATCCCCAAGGCCAGCGCCTGTTTTATGTCTTCCGGCAGCTCCGGCAGCATGGCGATGCAGCCGCTCACGTGAAAACCGCCGATCGCAACCTGGATACCCGCGGCGCGGAACTGGCGCGCGATATCGAGCGCGCGGGGAAACTGATTGGATTGCACGCCGATAAGACAGACCAAACCGTGGTTGCCGTTCCGTTTGAAGCGGCGGATGATTTGCTTGATCGGCAGGACGACGTTGGTCTCGTCGTACATTTCGACCTGCAGCTCCACGCCGTCGCCGAGCACGCGGCGCTCGATGGCGTCGAGCACGAGGCCGTAGACGCTGGAAAGGGAATTGGACGGAATCCAGGCACGCCACCACTGGATCACATAGCCGTCGTCGTCGTAGTGAGACGGCTTGATCAGCTCGAGATGGAATTTTTTCCCGGTGTTGCCGCCGATAGGCTGCATAAAGAGTTAGTACCAGAAAGGATCAACTCTTGGCAAGGGGAACGGGCGCGCGCCGGAGCCGTTTGTCCCGTGAGGCGCGTCGGAGTATAAAGCCGTTGTGACGAACGATTACCATTACGCTTCGGTGAACGGCATCCGGCTCGCCTACGAGACGGCCGGATCCGGTTATCCGCTATTGCTGATTCACGGCTTTCCGCGCGACCGGCGGCTTTGGCGCAAGGTGACGCCCGGTCTAGCGGCGCGCTTCACGGTGGTCGCGATGGACCGCCGCGGCTACGGCGAATCCGACCGGCCGTCCGACGCCGCCGGCTACGACAACCGGACCATGGCCGCGGACGCTCTCGGCCTGGCGCGCGCGCTCGGATGGGACAAGTTCCTCGTCGCCGGCCACGACCGCGGCGCGCCGGTCGCGCAGCGACTGGCCGCGGACCATCGGGAAAATATCACCGGGCTCGTCATGCTCGATTCTCTCCCCTTCGGCCTGAAGGACGACCATCGGAAAGATCCGAGCGGGCGAAGCTGGTACATGGATTTCTTTCGCCAGAGAGGAGTCGCCGAACAGATCATGGGACAGAATCCGGGTCTGTTCTTCTCGCTGTTTCTCGAACGCCATCCGCATCTCACGCCGGAGGAGCACAAGGCGTTCCTCAACCCGTTCTGCCGCCCCGGTTCGGTCGAGGCCGTGCTCGCCGACTACCGCCATGCGACGGAAGGCGATGCGGTTTACTGGAAAGAGTGGTTTCAAAATGGAAACAAGATCGCAACGCCGGTCTGCGCGCTCTGGGCGGAGAAAGGTCCCGTCGCCAAGTCGCCAGTGCTGGAAGCCTGGCGCACCGTCGCGCACGACGTGCGTGGCGCGATGATTTCCGATTGCGCGCACTACCTGCAGGAACAGCAGCCCGACCTCGTCGTCCGTCACATCATACAATTTGCCGACGAGCTGGGAGTCCCATAAGGCTCAACCGCGTTGCGCCGTCGGCGCGCGCAGCGCGTCGGTGATCTCCGGGACGGTCGGGGCGGGATTCGTGCGATCTTTGAACCGCATAAGCCGCTCATAGATATTCGTCGCTGCGTCGTGAAAACCGGTCGGAAGCCCGGCGGCCTCGAAAGTCGCGGCGATCTCTTTCATCTCGCCGACGAACCGCCAGGCCTTGGGCGCCGCGACCGCCGCGGCTTGAATGCTCCGCCGCTCCAGATCGGGCTGAGAGATGGCCCATTCTTCGAGCAGGCCTTTGTCGACGCCTTCGATCGTCGCGAGCGTGCGCACCGCGAGAACCAGCGCATCCGTACATTTCGTCCAGGCGGCGAACGCCATCTTGAGCGCGGACGCGGCGCCGGGCTTTTCACCGACGACCCGGGCGTCGAGCATGCTGCCGGAGAAAAGCGCCGCGACCTCGCGGGCGCGCGCGCCGGAAAGATAGAGGCGAGTGGTCCCGGCTCTCTTGACGGGCGATCCGATGATACCGCCGTCGACGAAGCTGGCGCCGGCCTGGGTCACGATCTCGCCGATTTGCTCGGCCGTGGCCCGCGACACTGCGTTGGCGTCCACGTAGATCCCGCTGTACTTGAGTTCCGCTACCTTGCGGGCGAGATCCAGCGCGGCATGCGGCGGGCAAACGGAAAAAACGACATCGCTCGCTTCGATCGCAGCGGTTAAATTGCCGGCGTCGACCAGCCCGGCACGCCGCGCGCGCTCGCACGTCGCCTCGCTGCGATCGCGCGACGCCCAAACAACGCGCGCGCCGCTTGCCGCGGCGCACGCGCCGATAGTGGCGCCCATGTTACCTGGATGGAGCAGCGCAACAGTTTTGATGCTCACGTTAAATCCCCCTTTTCTTTTGGCGGCCCGGCGTTTACGGTTTGCCGCCGCGAGGCGAGCGGCCCTCTTCCAACTCCAGATGAAAATGATGCAGGAACCGATGGAATATCGGCGCGAACAGGACGCCGGCGACGACCAGAACAATCAGCCCCGAGTAGAGAGCGTAGATCGATGCGAAAATTTTACCTGCCGCGGTATGGATTTCGTTGACCGGCCCCATGCCGCCGAGAATCATCGCAGCGTTCAGCAAGGCGTCGATCCAATCGAGATGCTCCAGGAAGTGATAACCCATAATACCGACGGCAAGAGACCCGGCAACGAGAGCGAGCGCGACGGTCGCGTGCCGGCCCAGCCGGCGGAGAAACGCGCCGCGCGGCAACAAGCGGTCCCCGCGGCGCTCGTACATGAACTGCTTGCTTTGCATCGGTTACTCTAATTCGCCGCGGCCGTTGCCAACAGGCCCTTCGCGCGCTGGATGGCCGCGTTGTACCGTTTGTTCATGGCTGATGTTTTTTGCTGCGGTCAAGTTTGGCTGCGCGCAAACCGCTTCGTCGTCCGGGCGCTGATGAACTCTTCGAAACGGTCGAGCAATCTCCGCGGCTCTTCCTCCACGATGAGCAGCGCGCGATGCGCGGGCTTGAGAAAACTTTGATCGACCGCGTGATCCAAAAACCGGACGACGTGCCGGTAATATTCGCCCACGTTCAGCAGGCCGCAGGGCTTGTCGTGGAGATTTAGCTGAGCCCAGCTCAGCACCTCGAAAAATTCCTCCATCGTCCCGATGCCGCCCGGCAAGCCGATGAAACCATCGGACAACTCCGCCATCACCGCTTTGCGCTCGTGCATGGACTTTACGACGCGCAGCTCGGAGAGTCCGCGGTGCGCCAGCTCTTTGTCGACCAACAATTCGGGAATCACGCCAATAACTTCGCCGCGGCGCTCCAACACCGCGTCCGCGACGACGGCCATGAGCCCGACGTTGCCGCCGCCGTACACGAGCCCGTAGCCGTGCGCGACCAGCAAACGTCCGACTTCGCGCGCGGCCTCGGCGTATTCCGGCCGCGCTCCGGGATTGGAGCCGGTGAAAACGCAGATGTTTCCTTTAACGTCAGCCATTATTAACCTGCGCACTCACCTGGCGACAGAGAGATAACGGGATAGGACTCGTCGCCAAATTTGTAGATGAACTCAACCGCGATATGTTCCTTGATGGCCGCCCGGTACAGTTTATCTTCGCATACGGAACTGGTGATTTGTCGACGCATGACATTCATGAATTCGTCCCGGTCCCGGGGCGGTTTACGAACGCTAAACAAATACCTCACGCGCTGTCCGCTTGCTTCCACCGCATCCCATTGCGTTATTGCATCGACCTGCGCCGGCAGAGCGACCTGGCTGCGCACGATTTGCACGAACTTCTCGGGCGTGAGAGGACTCATGACTTCCCACGCGAAAGCGAACATCCCAAGCCCGATCATCGCGAGTCCCGCCAACCAGCCGTACTTGAATGCTTTCGGCATCGATGACGAATTCCGGCCTTTATACCCAAAGTAGAAAATGATCAGGCCCGCGCCAACCAGACCAAGCGCCGCGATTTCCATCGCGCTGAAGTACGGCATCGCCATCGCTCCCCCTCTTCAAGAACTAGATTTGCGCCACACGCTTGCCAGCCACGGCTGCTGCTCGCGCGGCAGACCGGTCGGGCGGTAATAGTGAGTCAGCTCAAGAAATCCGGCGTGGGACATGTAGCGCCGCCAGGTTTCGAGATCGTGATACGCGCCGTAGCGCTGTCCCTGCCAGCCTTCTTCGTTTTCTCCGTGCGGATTGGAACTGAACAGCACGCCGCCTGGTCTCAGAGTCGCGCGCAGTTCGCTGAGCACGCGCGGCAGTTCCTGGCTCGGCACGTGAAACAGCGCGGCATTGGCGAAGACGCCGTCGAAACGATTGGCCGGCAGATCGAGCTTGAGAAAATCCTGTTCCCACACTTCACAGCCGCTATTCGCGCGCGCCATCTC